>JBEKBK010000020.1:0-34607 GCA_050015435.1 Bryobacteraceae bacterium | reverse complement strand
ATAATGTACTTCGTCATCGCCTCGATACCTTCGGGACCGTAGACCCGCAGCGGTTTATGCCGTCCTGCCACCCAGGTTGTGAAGATCAAATCGGGATAGCCTACGGTGTGGTCGGAATGCAGATGAGTGATGAACGCTGTCAGCAGATTCGTGACCGCGAGGCCCTTGACACCCCGGTCGTACGCGGCAGCCGCGCGCCGGACGATTCCAGGCCCCGCGTCAACCAGGTACGGCGTGTCATTCACTACGATCGCTGTCGCCGGTCCCGAGCGTTGTGGCTCCGGGCGTGGTGCTCCGGTCCCCAGCAGCACGATCTGGGTATGGGTCTGTTGTGCGGCCGCGAAACACGCGGCAAACAGCACGAGCCCGATGCTCCAGATTGTGCGAAGGGCGAAAGTGAACATGGCTGATTGTAGGCCCATTCGAGCGGTCGAGCAAGCTTGACAATTTCGACGCCAAGGCGATAGACTCGGCCACGATATGCATAACCGAAGCTTCTGGCTGATTCCGGCGATCGCCGGCGTTACATTGATTAACAGCGTTGCAACCGGACAATCTCGCACCCCGCAGCCGTCCACCAAGAACGGCGAATGGCCGCAGTACACGGCGGACCTCAAGGGCACGAAGTATTCGCCGCTTGACCAGATCAACGCTTCCAACTTCAATAAGCTCGAAGTTGCCTGGCGCTTCAAGACCGACAATCTGGGACCGCGTCCGGAGTACAAGCTCGAAGGCACTCCACTGATGATCAGGGGAGTGATCTACGCCACCGCCGGAACGCGCCGTTCCGTGGTCGCACTGGACGCCAAAACCGGCGAGGTTCTCTGGACGCATAGCTTGCGCGAGGGGAACCGAGCCGCGATCGCGCCCAGGCAGCTTTCCGGACGCGGTCTCGCCTTCTGGACGGACGGGAGGGGGGACGATCGAGTCCTGTACGTGACAACCGGCTATCGCTTCGTCGAGCTCAATGCTCGCACCGGAGCGATGATCAGTTCTTTCGGAAAAGATGGCTTGGTGGACCTGAAGGAAGGCGTGGTGTACGGAACAGGTCAACAGATCGATCTCGAGACCGGCGAGATCGGGATCCATTCGACACCCATTGTGGTCAAGGACGTGGCGATCATCGGTTCGTCAATGAAGGAAGGCCAGACCGCGGTCACCCATAACAACACGAAAGGCCTGGTGCGTGCTTTCGATGTGCGAACCGGGAAGCGCCTGTGGACCTTCAACACCATACCGAGGCCGGGCGAATTCGGCAATGAGACTTGGGAAAACAATTCCTGGGCGGTCAACGGAAATACCGGAGTGTGGACCCAAATCACCGTGGACGAAGATCTCGGACTCGTTTACCTTCCCGTCGAGTCGCCCACGTCGGATTGGTACGGAGGCGAGCGGCCGGGCAACAACCTGTTTGGCGAGAGCCTGGTTTGCGTGGATTTGAAAACCGGTCAGCGGAAGTGGCACTACCAGGTGGTTCACCACCCCATTTGGAATTACGATCTGTCGTCGGCGCCGATTCTCGGCGACATCAATGTGAACGGCAAGGCGATCAAGGCCGTGGCATTGCCGGGCAAACAAGCCTTCCTGTACGTGTTCGATCGCGTGACCGGCCAGCCCGTCTGGCCGATTGTGGAACGGCCGGTGCCGCAGTCGAATGTTCCGGGCGAAAAGACGTCGCCCACGCAGCCGTTCCCGACCAAACCTCCGGCCTATGCCCGCAACGCCGTCAAGCTTCCGGACGACTTGATCGACTTCACGCCGGAATTGAGGGCGCAAGCGATCGACACAATGTCGCGTTATCGATCGGAGGGAATGTTCACGCCCCCGGTGGTCGGCGATCCCAAAGGGATTCTGGGGGCGATCAATCTCGGCAATGGGACCGGTGGAACGAATTGGCCCGGCGCGTCCTACGATCCGGAGACCCATATTTTCTACGGGCAGGCTCAAGCGGCCGCGTTGAGCGCAATCTCATTGCGCGAGCCGCCGGCGGGATTTTCGGATATTCGGTTCGTGTCCGGCCGGCGAGACCAACCCTTCCGGGTCGCGGAAGGCCCAGGGTTCGGCACTGCCGCCGATGCTCCGCAGCCTCCACGTGGCGCCACGCCGGCTGCAGGGGGCGGAGGTGGTGGTGGCTTGAACATCCAGGGTCTCCCGATCCTGAAGCCGCCTTACGGAGTGATTACGGCCGTCAACCTGGATCGCGGTGACATCCAGTGGCAGGTTCCGTACGCGGAGACGCCGGATAATGTCCGGAACCACCCGGCGCTCAAGGGAATGAATATTCCGAACACGGGTCAACTCGGCAGCGTCGGGCTGCTGGTTACGAAAACGCTGATCATTCTAGGCGACAGCCAGCTCACGTCGGTGACGCATCCGCGAGGCGCGATGCTGCGTGCCTACGATAAAGCCACCGGACGCGAAGTGGGCGACGTGTGGATGCCCGCGCCGCAGAGCGGGTCGCCGATGACGTATTCGGTGGATGGCAAACAGTACATCATCGTGGCGATCAGCGGCGGTTCGTATTCGGGCGAGTACGTCGCGTTCAGCCTGCCGAATGCCGAATAGCCTGGCCGGCGACGCCGAGCGACTCTACGACGACGTACCCGGGGCGGGTCATACTCGAGCGAGTGGGGCGGTCCCCCTGGACCGCAGCCGACGCCCACGTCGGCTTACTTCTGAACACCGGCCAACTCGGTAACGTCGGACTCTGGTCACGAAACGCTGATCTTTCTGCGCGATGGCCCAATCACCTCCGCGATGCATCCGCGAGCCGCGATGCCCACGTCGGCTTGCTTAAGAACACCGGGCAACTAGGAAGCGCCGGACTGCTGGCCACGAAAACGCTGATCGTTCTGGGAGATAGCCGGCTCACGTCAATGACGCGTCCGCGAGGCGCGATGCTGCGCGGTGACGTGTGGCTGCTAGCGCCAGAGCGACTCTCCGATCACGTACTCGGCGGATGCAAACATTCATCAGTTTGCCCAATAGGCGCGAAGACAAGCCGGCCTGAAAGCCCGGCTCGCCGGCAAGACTGCCGGCTCCACATCTACCGGCCGACGATTACGATTTGAAAGCTGTCCGGCAGCACCGCCGGACGGCCCTTCTTGCCGTCTTTATCAGGCGCGGGCGGTCCATATTCGGCGGCTGGAAGATACAGTTTGTGCGCCCTCTGATCGGCTCCGATGGTGCGCGCGCCGCGCGTGGTTGGAATCGTAGCGACGACCTCGAATTTTCCGGGCGAAGTTTCGCCGACCATGCTAATCGTGCCATCCGCCCCATTCGCGCTAAACGCGTAGCCGTCATCAAAAGCGACGCCGTCATCTCCCCCGCCGATCGGAACCTGCGCCAGCACTTTCCCGGCGGCCGGATCGCTCACAATCATCAATTTGTTCTCGCACACCGAATACAGGCGGCCTTTAGGATCGATCGCGAGTCCGCTGGGGCTGTCACACGGAGCGATCGAGTAGCGTTTTGCCACCAGCGAGTCCTTGGCATCTACCTCGATAATCTCGTTCTTGTCCTCGATGTTCGCGTAGACGTGGCCTTTGCCGTCGACCTGCGAAAACTCGGGCTTGCCACCGACGGGGATGGATGCCGTGAGGACGCTGCCGGTCTTGGCGTCGATCGCCGTCGAATCCTTACTGCGCCCGTTAAACGTGAAAACGCGGTGAGTGACCGGCTCATAGATGATCGAGTCGGGATTCTGACCGGTCTTGATCTTGCTGATCACCTTCAGCGTCTTAATGTCGAACATGGTCACGTCGTTATCTCCGCCGTCGCTGGTGAATCCGCGGCCGAGATCGGCTGCGATGGCGATACCATGGACGCCGTTCGTGTCAGGAATGGTGCCGATGACTTTGTCCGTGGACGTATCGATGACGTCGGTTTGGGTGCCGTGCGATATATACAGGCGGTGATTCGCACTGTCGACGTAGACGTAGTCCCAGCGCGTCGGCCCGCTGACCTTGGTCTTCGTAAGGACTTTGTAAGCCGGCGGCGCGGCGAAGGCGACGGCAGCGAAGATCACAAACAGGGAAGTTTTCATTCTTGGAGCGCTCCGGTTCATTAAGTTAACGGTTCAAACTGAAGATTCCCTGAAAGATGGCGGAGCCAAAGGCCGACGGTCACCTGGACGGGCAGGGAATCGGACGCGAAAAACGGACCCCGATTCACTCGTCTCGACTTCGATGGAAGCCCGGTGCGAACGCGCGATGCTCTCCGCCAGGGCCAGGCCGAGACCATAACCGCCGCTGCCGCGCGCGGGATCCGCGCGGTAGAAACGCTTGAAAATATGCGGCAGATCGGCCTCGCTGATTCCGGGGCCGGAATCTTCAACTGCCACCAGGACCTGAGCATCGACAGGATGCGCGCTCACCTTCACGTCTCCGCCGGTGCGGGAGTATTTCAGCGCGTTGTCCAGAAGCACCAGGAATAACCGGTGCAGCGCCGGACGATTCGCCGCAATGATAGCGGCCTCGTCACCCAGTGCCATCTTCACCTGGATTTGCCGCAAGCCGGCCAGCATGCGCATTTCTGAACACACGCCCTGCAACACGTCGCGGACATCAATCGGCTCAAGCGGCATTTCCGCCCTGCCCGTATCACTTCGCGCCAGAAGAAGCAGGTCTTCCACAAGCTGCGTCATACGCTCGGTCTCGGCCGCGATGTCCTGGAGGGAATCGCGATAGGACTCGGGAGAGCGCGCACGACGCAACGCCAGATCCGCGGTCGTACGGATCACGGCCAAAGGCGTTCGCAGCTCGTGCGAAGCATCCGCCACGAATTGCGAGAGCGTCTTGACTGCGGATTCGAGCCGGGCGAGCATCGTGTTCAGAACTTCGGTCAGCCGGGCAAACTCATCCCCAGTATCCGGCACGGGCAGGCGCTCCGACAGGTTCTCGATACTGATGGTCAGCGCCGCAGCCGCAAGATCCCGGACCGGATTCAAGGCGCGGCGGGCGAGCCAGGCTCCACCGAGGGAGGCGATCGCGATGACCACGGGAATCAGACTCAACAGCAGCAACCGCAGAAGATCGAGGGTGTGGAGCACCTCCACGAGTGAAGCCCCGACTTCGAGATTGAAGGTTTCGCCGTTCAAACTGAATTGCCGGTGCAGAACCCGGAACTCATTCGCCGGCCCTGGCGCGCTCGATGGATAGGAGAACCCAAACCCGCTTGCGCCGCGAAGCTTAATGTAGCTGGCGGTAGGCAAGGCCTGGCAGAATTCGTCGAGCTCGTCGCGAAGCTGCATATCGGATTCTTCGGCCGACTCGGTTCGGAAATACTGCTCAAACCGGCTCGCGCGACCCTGGAGGTCGCGATCAATTTCGCCGATCAGGCGCCCGCGCAGCGATAGCCAGATCAGGCCGCCGAACACGCTGAGTCCAGCCGTCAGGACGATCGCATACCAGATGGTCAAGCGAAATCGAATTGACCGCGTCCGCACCATTTGCATCGTAACAGGTGGAACTGAAGATACGCTGAAAGCTCCCAAACCAAAACCTGACGTCGCGGCGTATATTAACAGGGGGGTGACGCATGATGCCGAAAACAAGCCACAAGCGGGATCACGCGATTGTGATTGGCGGAAGTATGGGTGGGCTGCTGGCAACGCGGGTTCTTTCCGATCACTTCAGCCGGGTTACGCTCGTGGAGCGCGATTCTTTTCCGCCAATAGGTGAGCACCGGCGCGGCGTACCACAGGGACACCACACGCACGGACTGCTGGCCAGTGGCTGCCGGGTCCTGGAAAGTCTGTTTCCCGGAATCTCAAAGGAACTGGTCGCGGCCGGCGCGGTACAGGGCGACATTATCCGCGATGCGCGGTGGTTCTTCGAGGGCGCTTGTCACCGCCGGTTCCCGAGCGGACTAGACGGTCTCCTGATGAGCCGCCCTTTTTAGAGGGCCGGGTCCGGAACCGTGTTCTGGCGTTACCCAATGTGAAGGCACAAACGCAGTGCGACGTGGAAGGGTTGGCGACCAGCGAAGATAAGTCGCGCGTGACCGGGATCAGAGTATCGGGGGACATTCAGCTTGCGGATCTGACTGTAGACGCAACGGGGCGCGGGTCTCATAGCCCGCAGTGGCTGGAGGCTGCGGGATATCCCAAGGCGCCGGAAGAGCGGGTCGAGATCGCACTCGGCTACACCACCCGATTCTTTCGCCGCAGTCGGCAGGACCTCAATGGCGACGTGGCTGCGATGATTCCGCCGACTCCCAGTGGAAAACGCGGGGGCGTGATACTGGCGCAAGAAGGCGACCGCTGGACGGTTACATTAATCGCCCACTTCGGCAATTATCCGCCCACGGAATTGGAAGGCTTCATCGAGTTCGCACGGACTCTGCCGGCTCCTTATGTCCACGAAGTCATACGGCAGGCCGAGCCGCTAGGACCGCCCGCGTCCACTCGTTTTCCCGCCAGCGTCCGCCGGCGCTACGAGGTTCTAGACCGGTTTCCAGAAGGATATTTGGTGTTCGGGGACGCGATCTCGAGCTTTAATCCTATCTATGGGCAGGGGATGTCCGCGGCTGCGCTCCAGTCCGTCGAACTCGGAAAAGTACTGGCGGAAACTTCAGGCGACCCAGCCAAGCGATTCTTCGCGCGGGCGGCCAAAGTCACGGACATTCCGTGGAGTATCGCCGTCGGCAACGATTTGAGAATGCCGGAAACGGTTGGTCCCCGGAACGCGGGGGTCAATTTCATCAACTGGTACATTTCAAAACTTCACCGGGCGGCTCATTTCGATCCCATCCCGGCCCTCGCGTTCCATCAAGTCGGGAATTTGCTGGCGCCGCCTCCGAGCGTCATACACCCCCGAATCGCATGGCGAGTGCTGCGCGGCTCATTTGCCCGAAGGCCGGAGCCCAACGCGATGATGCAAGCCGCCACGCCAAGCCACCGGAGGTAGAATTGGCCCATGCGAAGATGCGTGGCCATCGCGATCGCTTGCCTGTGGTCGGCGCAGAGTCGCGGATCGAGCCTCGCGGACGCGGGATACGTTGATTCCAAGGTGTGCGCGACGTGTCACTCCGCCATCGCGGCAACCTACAGCCGCACGGGCATGGGACGGTCATTCTATCGGCCCCAGCCCGCCAACCGGATCGAAGATTACACCAGCAAGAATACCTACTACCACAAGCCATCCGACAGCTACTTCACGATGACGGAGCGCGACGGGCACTATTTCCAGCGCCGCTACCAGACCGGCATCGACGGAAAACAGATCAATGTGGAGGAGAAAGAGGCTGACTTCGTTATCGGGTCGGGGAACCATTCCCGGACTTATCTGCATCGGACCGGCCGGAATACGCTAGTGGAGTTACCGCTCGCCTGGTACGCGGAAAAGGGTGGTTACTGGGCGATGAACCCTGGATATGACCGTCCCGACCACCAGGATTTCCGTCGCACCATCGGCATTGATTGCCTGTTCTGCCACAATGCGTATCCGGACATTCCCGAAGCGAACCAAAACAGCAATGGAGATTCGATCTTTCCGGGTGCTCTGCCGGAAGGGATCGATTGCCAGAGATGTCACGGGCCGGGTCAAAAGCATGCGCGGCTGGCTGCTGATTCCCGCGCGCGGCGCGAAGACATTCGCGCGGCCATCGTAAATCCCGCGAAACTCCCGGCGGAGCGGCAGATGGAAGTGTGCATGCAATGCCATCTGGAAACCACCAGCTTCCCGCTACCCAACTCCATCGTGCGATATGACCGCAAGCCGTTTTCGTACCGGCCCGGCGAGCCCCTCGCGGACTTCATCTTGTATTTCGATCACGCCCCGGGCAAAGGCCGTGACGATAAGTTCGAGATTGCGAGCTCGGCCTACCGGCTTCGCCAGTCCCAGTGTTTTCTAAAGAGCAACGGAGGGATGAGTTGCACCACTTGTCACGATCCGCATAATGTTCCTCGCGGCGAGCAGGCGGCGCAGCATTACACGGCGGTCTGCCGCCAGTGCCACGGCGCGGCTCTGGACCGGTTGGTGGCATCCGCAAAGCATCCCCGATCGGCCGATTGCACTGGCTGCCATATGCCGAAGCGCCGCACCGAGGACGTGGTGCATGTCGTGATGACAGATCACAAGATCCAGCGCCGTCCGCCTGCGGGAAACGCACTGGCGGAAATCCCGGAGCGCCACGAAACCAGTGAGACGCCTTATCGCGGGAACGTCGAGCTGTATTATCCCCACTCCCTACCCAAACCAGAAGACGAATTGTATCTCGCGACCGCGCAGGTCCTTGTATCGAGTAACCTCAGCGACGGAATCCAGCGGCTCTCGGCCGCCATCGAAAAATATCACCCCGAGCGGCCGGAATTCTATCTTAATTTAGGCGATGCGTTACGGAATGACGGCAAGCTGGAGCAGGCTCGGGCCCAATATGCGGAAGCTCTTCTGCGTAAGCCAGACGCCTTGCCGGAGTTGCAAAAGCTGGCTCTGTGCCTGTCGTCGTTGCGGCAGTATGCGCGGGCCACTGACGTTCTGAAACGAGCCGTGGAACTTGTTCCCAATGACGCGACCACCTGGGTCCAGTTAGGTCTGTCGTATGTCGACCAGGGCAGGAAGGACGACGCCGTGGCAGCGTTCCAAAAGGCAATCGCGCTCGATCCTGAGCTGCCGGAGGCTTACAACAGCTTGGGCGGAGTCTGGTTCGAAACCAGGGATGCTGCCCGTGCGGAACCAATGCTGCGCGAGGCCGTACGGCTGACGCCGAATTATGCGGAAGCGCAGAATAACCTGGGCAGTCTGCTTTCCGCGGCGGGGCATTTCGACGAAGCGCGTTATCACTACGAAGCTGCCCTACGGATCAAGCCTGACTATGCCTTCGCGCGATTCGACTATGCCATTGCTCTGGCTCGCGCGGGTCATCTGGAGGAAGGACAGGCGCAGGCGGAGGCGGTTCTGAGCGCCACTCCAAACTACGCGGAGGCGCACGAGTTTTTGGGCACACTGCTTATGACGCGGGGGCAAGCGCAGGCTGCGATTGCCAACTATCGCGAGGCGGTCCGGATACGCCCGGATTTTTCCCGCGCGAACCTGAATCTCGGTTCGGCGCTGGCGGATTCGGGTGACGCTGCGGGCGCTCGGCCTTACCTGGAGAAGGTCGCCCAAAGTGCAGACCCGGCCATTCGGCAAGAAGCCCAGCGGATTCTGCAAAGGCTGAATAGCGCACGCTAATGGCTGGTGCCCGCATTCCAGAAGAGTGGGGCCGCCAGTCTTGGCGGCGAGCCGGTCTCCCGACCGGCTTTTTTTCGCGCGAATACAAGCCGGCTGGAAAGCCGGCTCGCCGACGTGACCGTCGGCCCCACAGACTCGGTCACACGATCCGCTAACGGCTTTGGACTTGCTGAAGCGCATGGCCTCAGCTCTCCCTTTTCAGCCTTTCTTCAGGATTCGGTGGTCCACTAGTAGTCTGCCGAGACCAGTCAAATGAATCTCTCTATCATTCTATGTTCCGGTTGTGTATTGGCCGCTTTCGCCGCCGCTCAGGAGACTCAACCGCCGATGACGCTTACGCTCCAGGACGCGCTGACTCGAGCCCAGCAAAATGCCCCTCAATTGCTAGCTGCCCTGAGCGACGCAAACGCGTCGCACGAGGATCTCTTGCAAGCGCGGGCAGGGCTCAAGCCCTCGGTGAGCGCAAGATCGGAGTATCTCGGCACCGAAGGAAACGGAGTTGTGTCCGAGAGTAGATTTGTCACCAACGACGGTGTCCATGTTTACCGCGAGTGGGGCATGATTCATCAGGATTTTACCGCCGCAGCGACGCGGACCAGTTATCAGCGCGCCGCAGTGGCGGAGTCCATCGCGAAAGCGAAGGCGGAAATCACACGCCGGGGATTACAGGTAACGGTGACGAAGGCCTACTATGCGCTGCTCGTGGCACAGCGTAAGTACGCGACGGCTCAGCAGGCGCTCGATCAGGCTAGGCGTTACCTGGATGTCACCCAGAAGTTGGAGCGCGGAGGCGAAGTGGCGCGAAGCGATACGGTGAAGGCGGACCTTCAGCAGGTCGCTCAGGACCAGGCTTTTCGAGAAGCGAAACTTGCCATGGATAACGCCCGGCTGGATCTTGCGGTGCTGCTATTCCGCGAGCTCGATGAGAATTTCACCGTAGTAGACGATCTGAATCTGGCGCCGGCGCTGCCAGCTTTCACGGAAGTTCAAACCATGGCTGAGCATGAGAATCCGGATCTTCGAGCGGCGAATGAGGCTCTGCGCGCCGCCAAGCTCGACGTGACGCTCGCGCGCCAGGCCTACCTGCCGTCCGTGACAGGTGATTTTGTATACGGAATTGAAGCCAACGCTTTCGCCCTGCATAGCACCGTGGCGGCTTTCCCCGAAAAGGGTCCGCTTCCCAATCTCGGCTATTTCATCACGCTCTCGCTAAACGTGCCGGTCTGGGATTGGGGCATTCGCGCCAGCAAAGTGAAGCAGGCCGAGTTCAAGCGCGAGCAAGCGACCGTGGAACTGAGTTCGACGCAGCGGGAGCTTGTGCGAAATATCCGTGGATTCTATCAGGAGGCGCAGGCGGCTCGCGATCAGGTGGATCTGTTGCGCCGCGCAGTGGATCTTGCGGCGGAGAGCCTGAGACTGAATGACCTACGCTATCAGGGAGGCGAGGCCACAATTCTGGAATTAGTGGACGCCCAAACCACACTGGTGCAAGCCCGGAACGCGTATGATGACGGCGTGGTTCGCTACCGCTTGGCCATAGCGAATTTGCAGACCCTGACCGGGAGGTTTTAGGGATGGGCAATCTATCGAAAACGACGTGTTTGACCGTTTTGTGCATGCTGCTCGCCGCCTGCGGCAAGGGTAAGAAAACGGAAGATGGCGAGGGGCCCGAGGCTCCGACGCCTGTGACGGTGGAAACGGCCGGGCTCGGCGCGATCGACCACGTGGTCACCGCGGACGCAGTTCTTTACCCCATCAATCAGGCGAATGTGATGCCCAAGCTCACCGCTCCGGTAAAGCGGGTGCTGGTGAATCGCGGGGATCATGTTCGCGCCGGTCAAGTAATCGCCGAGCTCGAGAGCGGCGATCTCGCGGCGTCGGTGAATGAGAGCCAGGGTCAATATGAGCAGGCGCAGTCGGCGTATCAGACGGTGGTTGCGAGTACTCTGCCGGAGGATAAAACGAAGGCGCAGGCCGACCTGCAGACCGCTCAGCAGAACGTGGACGCCGCGAAGAAAGTCTACGATAATCGCGCGGCTTTGCAGCGCGAAGGCGCTCTGGCTCAGAGGCTGGTCGACGACGCCAAGCTGGCGCTGGTTCAGGCTCAAACCCAGCTCGAGACGGCGCAACGCCATCTGGAAATGCTGAACCTGGTCAGCCAACGCGAAGCGATTCGAGGGGCGCAAGCGCAGGTGAATGCCGCGAAAGCACATTACGAAAACGCGGTGGTGCAGCAGTCATACGCCAGGGTCGTCAGCCCGATCAACGGGGTGGTCGCGGACCGGTCGGTCTACGCGGGCGAAATGCCCGCTGCAGGAACGCCCATCGTTTCGATCGTGGACATCTCACAAGTAGTGGCGCGCGCCAATGTTCCGGTGAAAGAGGCGAGTTCGATTCACGTCGGCCGGCCCGCGCGAATCACTGGGCCCGACGGCGATCTCGCGGGCAAGGTCACCGTGGTCAGCCCCGCAGTTGACCCGAATACGACCACGGTGGAAGTGTGGGTGCAGGCGGAGAATCCGGGAGAGAAGCTGAGACCGGGCGGGACGGTTCGCGTCGCCATCATCGCGGAGACGATTCAGAACACGATGGTGCTCCCCGCAGCGGCGCTGCTCAATTCTGATGAGGGCGGGCAGCAAGTGATGGTCATCGATAAAGATTCGGTGGCGCATGAGCGCAAGGTATCAGTGGGCATCCGTCAAGGCGACCGGGTTCAAATCATCAGCGGTCTTCAGGAAGGCGACCAGGTGGTAACTTCCGGCGGCCTCGGGCTAGAGGATAAGGCGAAGGTGACCATCCAGAAACCCAAGGACGAGGATGAGGATGAAGACGAAGATGAAGACAAGGACAAGTGATGAGCGAGTACACCATCATTGATCCGGCCGTGAGCGCGCCGCCGGAACATTGGACCGCACGGTTCTCTCGTCCGATCATTTTCGTGATCCTCACTCTGATCGCGGCGGGCGTGTATCTCGCGTTCACAATTCCGGTGGCCGTATTCCCTGCGACGGATTTTCCGCGCATCGTGGTCGGTATCGATAACGGCGTCGCGCCCATCGACCAGATGGAAGTCATGGTGACGCGGCCGATCGAAGAGGCCATGAACAGCGTGCCGGGGCTGGTTTCGGTTCGCTCTACCACGAGCCGCGGTTCGGCCGAGGTGAACCTATTCTTCAGTTGGAACGTTGACATGCTGCAGACGCTGCAATACGTGAACGCGGCTCTGGCGCGCGTGCAGCCGACGCTTCCTAGCACCGCAAAGCTGACTGCGAATCGTCTGACCTTCGCGGCGTTGAATCCGATTGTGGCTTATAGCCTGACGTCTGACACCATGGCGCAGACGGAACTATGGGAACTGGCCAACTACACGATCAAGCCGCGTCTCAATCGCGTGAATGGCGTGTCGATGGTCGTTCTGCAGGGCGGCAACGTCCCGGAATTTCAGATTGAACCGGATCCCGCGAAGCTCCTTCAGGCGCAAGTATCGGTCCCGGCGATCCTCGATGCGGTATCGAAGTTCAACATGATCGATTCGCCCGGGCTGATCGAAAACAATCATGAACTATCGCTGACGCTGGTGAGCGGACAGACCAAAGATCCGGCAGAGATCGCGAACATTGTCGTCAGGACGACGCCTAACGGCGTCCCGATCCGGATCGGAGATATCGCGAGCGTGCATCCGTCGATCATGCCGGTGTACACGATTGTGACGGCTAACGGAAAGTCCGCGGTGTTGCTGAATGTCTTCCGGCAGCCGGACAGCAACACGGTCGCCGTGGCGGATGCCGCGTCGGCCGAACTCGCTCAAATTCGAAAAACACTTCCGTCCGGCGTGAAAGTGCAGACGTTCTACGATCAATCCATATTAGTGCGCGACTCGATCGCGAGCGTTCGAGACGCAATTCTCATCGGCCTGGTTTTGGCGGCGATCATTCTCGTACTCTTCCTGCGCGATTGGGGCAGCTCGATTGTGGCGGGTTTGGTGATTCCGGCCACAATCGCAATCACGCTGATTGTGCTGCGCGCGCTGGGTGAGAGCTTCAACCTAATGACCCTGGGTGGACTGGCGGCGGCCGTCGGTTTAGTGATTGACGATGCGATTGTCGTGGTCGAAAATATCGTCCTGCATAGGGACTCCGGGCAGAGCCGCGCCGAAGCGATTCGCAGCGCACTCCGCGAGATCCGCGTTCCGCTGGTCGGATCCACAATTACGCCGATCGTCGTCTTCCTGCCGCTGATCAGCATCACCGGCGTGACTGGGACCTTCTTCCGCGCGCTCGCCGTGACGGTGGGCGCTGCGTTGCTGACGTCTCTTGCGCTGGCGCTGACGTGGACCCCGACCCTCAGCCACTACCTTCTGCGCACTCGTCAACACCAAAGTGACGCCGAAAATACAGGATTCATGGTCCGTGTCACGAATGTTTATAGCCGCGCATTAAGATTCGTGCTAGCGCATCCGCTGGTGCTCGCCGCAGGGTGCGTCGTCCTGATTGTCGCGTCGTTCTTCTGCTATCGGGCGCTGGGCAGTGATCTCTTGCCGGAAATGGACGAGGGTGGATTCATTCTCGACTACCTCATGCCTGCGGGATCGTCGCTCAAAGACACAAATGATGTTTTGATGGGAGTTGAGAAGATCCTTACCTCAACTCCGGAGGTCGAGAGCACTTCGCGCCGCACCGGCCTTCAGCTCGGCCTGGCCGCGGTAACCGAAGCGAACAATGGCGATTTTTCAGTAAGACTCAAACGTGATCGTGACCGCGGGATCGACGAAGTCATCTCTGACGTCCGAGCCAAAGTCACCAAAACATATCCGCAGCTTGACGTCGAATTCATACAGGTTCTTCAGGACATGATCGGCGATCTCACCAGTTCTCCGGAGCCGATGGAGATCAAACTGTTTTCTCCAGACCCCGCCCTATTGAAGCAGTGGGGCCCGAAGATCGCCGACAAACTCAAGAAGGTCAAGGGTGTCGTGGATCTGAAAGATGGCATCGAGAACACGGTGAGCGGGTCGGCGATCATGATTAATGTAGATCCGGTGGTCGCCGCGCGGTCGGGATTCACCCCGCAGGAAATCGAGCTGGATACCAGCGCGATGCTTCAGGGCGAGCCCGCGACCACGCCGGTGGTGGTAAACGATCACGCGTATACGATTCGTGTGCGCTTCCCGGCCGAGGTGCGCGAGACAGTCGATCAAGTTCGCAACACGATGATCACCAGCTCGTCCACCGGCAAGACGGCGACGCTTGGCGCGCTTGCCAACTTCCAGGACGAAGCCGGACAAACCGAGATCATCCGCGAAAATCTGGAGCGGCAGATCGCGGTCACGGGCCGGTTCGAAGGCATGAGCCTCGGCCAGGGAATGGCGCTGGTTCAGAAGGTCGTCACGGATATGAACGTTCCTCCGTCGATCCGCGTGGTTTACGGTGGAACTTACGAGGAACAGCAAAAATCCTTCCGCGATCTGCTGGTCGTGCTTACGCTGGCGGTCATCCTGGTCTTCACGGTTCTGCTGTTCGAATTTCGGACTTTCGCCGCGCCTACAGCGATTGTCGCGTCGGCTTTGCTCTCCACCTCGGGCGTATTTCTCGCATTGCTGATCACCGGAACGACCTTCAACATCTCTTCGTTCATGGGACTCATTATGGTGATCGGAATCGTGGCAAAGAACGGGATTCTCTTGCTCGACGCGGATCAGCGTTTCCGGGCGGAAGGAGCGTCCGCGCGTGACGCCATGATTGAAGCCGGAGAGCGCCGTCTTCGTCCCATTCTTATGACCGCGCTGGCCACCGTCGCAGGCATGATTCCGCTGTCGCTGGCCATTGGCGCCGGCTCCCAGATGCTCCAGCCGCTGGCGATTGCGGTGATCGGCGGGCTGATCGCGTCGATGGTGCTGTCACTGATCGTGACGCCCACGGTTCACTATTATTTAAGCGATCGGGCAGACTGAAGCGCTGGTTCGATGGTGGTCACGTCCACTAGTCCCGCGCAACCGTACAGTACAGGCAGCAGTTGCTGCGCTGGATAGCGGCGTCGAAGATCCGCTACGCGATCGGTGCCCGCGCGGTACGCGGGCAGGTACATCCGCCCGAGCAACGGATGCCGGCCCCATGCGCCCGACAATTTATCAGCACGTTCGGCAGAAACCAGAAATTCGTTGCGAAGCGTCGCGGCCACGTCGCTTTGCGCTGCATTTTCTTTCCACGTGAGATAGGAGGCTTGATTCTTCGCGTCGTCCTGCAAGAGCGCCAGAAGCACGCCGATCTGAACATCCTCGTCGGGTAGCTGCTCCACTTCCGTGACGCCGTAGGCCATGAGGATTGCATTATTCGCGATACCTTCGAAGAGCGTCGCGGCGCGGGTGTTCATCGTGAGCACCGACGCTTCAAACCCGACCACTCCGCGCCAATAAAGATTTTGCAGGTACGCGAACGTGGTGACGTGTCCGGGAGCCACTTCATGGCTTACGAGCTGCAGAAACTCAGGAAATGAAATCTCGAGTGAAGCGTTGATCTCGTACGTCGCCTCGTATTCCGGGCTGCCATCAGCGTGACGGGCGTGGCCGAGGTAATTCATGGACCCGGAAAACCAGGCATCGCGAATCGGGAGAAATTGGATGTTGGCGCGGGGTACAGAATGAAGGGCGGCGGGAAAGTACGGCAGTAAATTCGCGGCGCTCAATTGGTCAAATTGCGCGATCACCGCTGCGCCGAGCGCGCGGATAGATGCGATGGGCACACGGTGGGATGTTCTCCATGCGTCCACGGCGGCGAGCAATTCATCGCGATTGCTCGAAGGATGGCCGGCGCGGGCGAGCAGTTCGGCCACACGATCCCGCTTCGCCAGAGGGCTGGATGGTTCTGGAGCTTGGCCGGTGGACGCTTCGACGCACCGTTCGTACGGGACCGGGTCGCCTTTCCCGAGAATCTCCATCGCCAGATCCCACATGACCTCAAAGCACAGAGCCAATCCGGAAATGTATTGTCCACGTAATCCACCGAGTCCGGCCGCTTCCTGTTTGAGGCCCTGGATGGCTCCGGCGAGATCGACTGCCGCAAGATACGCGTCGATCGCTTGCCGGTCGGGCGCTTTCGCCGAAACGCCACCCGATTCGCGCACACGCGCGGCGGTCGGATCGATATAAGCGCGCGGCAAGGGCTCATCCGAGAACCAGGAATCCGCGATAAATCGTCCGGCGCCAGAGGCGCACATCACGTCGCCGCCCCACAGCGTGTCTATTCCTAGTACCGCGTTCCCGATCAGCTCGTTAAGCGCTTTACTCATATTGCCGCCAGTCGAAAGTTCATTTCTATTGTCACCTTGGTGGGACTCGGTTCGCCAAAGTAGTTCGAGCCAGGTTTGAAGCGCCACTTCTTGAAGCATTCGACGGCTTTCTCATCCAGCCCTTTGCGCAATCCTTGAACCACTTTGATGTCCGCCGGAACTCCGTCAACGCCGATCAGTGCCGACAGAACCACCGTGCCCTGGAGTTTTGCGTCTCTTGCTTCCTTTGTATATTCCGGCTGCACTGAATGAATAACCTTCGGCTCGGTAGTGTGTGGAATTTCCCCAGGCCGTAGCAAGCCTGCCGTAGCCACCAGGAGGAGGAGCGCCGGTTTCATGTATTTCCCGCTCCGCGCCGGAGAGAACCGATCCAGATGTAAATGCACAAACCGGTGAACATCAGGATCGAGACGGATTGAGAGATAACTTCATTTGCATAGAACGGCGTCTTGACCCAATCCTCGGTGAAGCCTGGAAGCAGACGCATGGCGGCGCCCAGCGCGCCCCCGAGCGCACCGCCCGCCATCAATCCAGACGCGATGATCACGCCTCGTTCCCTCGCCGATGCGCCGCGTTTATCCAAGAAGTGGGCGAGCACGCCGCCCACCAGCGCCGGAGTATTCAGTTCCAGCGGCAGATACATCCCTAACGCGAAAATCAGCGCGGGGATGCCGAGCATTTCCATAATCACGGCGATCGCCCCGCCGGCTCCGAACAATATATATGCAACCGGTTGGCGGCTCATGAAACCCTCCACCAGAGCTTTCATGATCGAGGCCTGCGGCGAGGGCAGAACCACCCGGGTATCGCCGGGCGCAGCTTCACCGAACTGGAATACGCGCGCCAGCATCACAATGGTTAAGCCGACTACCACGGATGCCGCGATTACGCCGAGAAACTTCACCTTCTCTTGAGCGGCGGGCGTCGACCCCAGCCAATAACCCGTCTTGAAATCCGTGATGGCTTGCCCGGATGTGGAAAGGGCAGTGCACACCATGCCGGCAATGGCCATGACGAAGAACATACCGGTGGTTCCCGAAAGGCCGAATCGCAGCAGCACCACAGACGAGATGATGATTGTCAGCATGGTCATCCCGGATACCGGATTCCGGGCGGTGGTCGCAATTGCGTTCGCGGCAACCGACGTAAAGAAGAACGAGAAGATCAATGTGAGGCCCAGGCCGACGATAATCACATTGGGCGCAGTCGAAAGACGCGAAAGAAAGACGGCGACGCCGATTGCGCTGAGGATGACCCCCAGCAGAATACTCATCACCGAAATGTCGGTGTCCGTGCGTTCGCCGGCAGCTTCACCGCGCCGGAAAGCGCGCACGGCGACCCCGAAAGAACTTGCGACGATCGGCATGGATTTGAGAATGCCGAAAATCCCGGCAGTCGCAATCGCCCCGACTCCGATGAAGCGCACGTATCCTCGGAAAATTTCTCCGGCGGACATTTGCGCGATCGGCGTTTGCGCGGGATAGACGGCGGTGGTCAAATGATTGCCGATCATCCAGACGAGCGGCACCAGAACAACATTGGACATGAACCCGCCCGCGCAAAGAATCATCGAGCTGCGCAACCCCATCACATAGCCGAGCCCCAGGATGAAACCGATGGCGTCAAAGCTGAGCGCTACTCTGGCGCGGTCCGTCAACGCGTGGACGGCGGGAACGAACTGCAGATCTACGTACTCTTTCCAAACGTGAAAGGTGGTGACGAAGAAGTCGTAGAGTCCGGAGATGACCGTAGCTTGCAGCAACAGTTTGGCTTGGGATCCGCCCTTTTCCCCAGTGACCAGCACTTCAGTGATGGCGGTCGCTTCCGGATATGGCAAACGGCCATGCATTTCGCGCACGAAGTAACGCCGCAGCGGGATCAGGAACAGCACGCCGAGACATCCGCCCGCGAGACAAATGAATATGGTTTGCACCGGGTGGGGGTCAAGCTTCAGGATGTAAAGTGCGGGAAGACTGAAGATCGCTCCGGCGACCACTGAGCCGGCTAGCCCTCCGATGCCTGTAATGATGACGTTTTCGAGCAGGCTCGATCGGCGCGGATAAACCCGGGCCAGTCCGATCGCGAGAATCGATATCGGAATCGCGGCCTCCATCACCTGGCCGACTTTGAGTCCCGAGTATGCGGATGCGACGGTGAACAGGACGCACAACAGAAGTCCCCATCCCACGGATCGGGGTGTGAGTTCGGGTAAGGCCTTCTCGGCGGGCACCACCGGGGCGTACGAGTGCCCCGGCGTCAACGTTGTATAAGCGTTCGTGGGAAGGCCCTTCGCCTCGGTCTGCATCCTTCGCAATCGTATCCTACTACGTTTTGCGAAGGCCCAATGTGCTCGCGGCGCCGACCCCCGAAGAGCCGGACCCACGGGTTGAACCAGGGGTCCGGCGAGTGCCTGTCGCGGACGACTCGCGGCGAGTGGGGCCGCCAGTCTTGGCGGCGAGCCGGCTTTCAAGCCGGCTTGTATTCGCTCGGAGAGAAGCTGGTCGGAAGACCGGCTCGCCACATCGCTCGGTCAAACGATATTGGGTAGCTTTTCGCAGTCAAGAACCGCTTGCAAGCCGCTAGGGCGTCACGGTCACCGTAACCGATCCGTCGGTGCTGGCCAGAGGATTACCAGCACGCCGGTTCACGGATATCACGGTCGAACCTAGGCCTTGCGGCGTGAACTGCACGTCGGTGTGATCCGAGCCGCCGGAAATGGTCACGCTTCCCGCAACAGAACCCGCCGCCGAATTGCTATTAGTCAAGCTCAGCGTCATACTACTGCCTCCCGCTACTTGCTGATTGACCACGAATGCGTTCAAGCCCGAAAGCAGAGCAGCGTAAACGCTGATCGGCGTGGTCACGGGATTCTGCTGGTATGCCGACAGACTCACGGAAGTTGGCTGACCGAACCCTTGCGGGGTCGCCACTACAAAGCCCGACTCCGCCAGGTAGACCGTGGCGCTCTGGCTGGTGAAGCCTGGCGCCTGGACCGTGTAAGTCACTAATCCCGCATTGCCGACCCCTTGAATGTAAAACGTGCCGATCGAGGCTCCCGCCGGAATCGTGATGCTGGTGGCATCCGCGCCGATACCGGTCGCCGTCGATGCGACTTGGATTGCCCTTGGACCGCCGTTCGGCAGACCTGGATCTTCAAGGTTGTTGGAGATAATCTGGACCGTCAGGCCGCCGGCCGGCGCGGGCGAACCCAGTGTGACGACCCCCTGCACTTGCAGGCCTTCCCCGATCGTAACGCCATCGGTAATCGCCATCGCCGTCGGATTAAGTGAGATCGGCGTGGTGTTGGTCAGCGAGAAGGTCGCCCCTGGTGAAATCCCCGGCGCGCTGGCGGTCACGGTATAGGGCCCGGCTGTGCCGTTGGCCGTAAACACTTGGGATGTCGCGACGCCTGAAGCGTTCGTAGTGGCGGTATTGACCCCGCCCGCGAATGTGCCGCTGGCCCCGCTCGCTGGCGCGGCGAAGGTCACCGTGATGCCGCTCTCGGGATTTCCGCCTCCGTCCTTGACTACCACCACCAGGGGGTTGCCAAATGCAGTGTTGATTGCGGTGGTCTGGGGTGTTCCGCCGATCGGAGTGATGGAGGGCCTTGTGGAAGCAAGGTTCGTAAGACTGAAGCTCGCGGGAACCGCCACTCCCGCGGAAGCCGTCACCGTATAGTTGCCAAAGGTTCCATTGGCCGAAAAGGCCACGGATGTGGCGATACCGGATGCATTCGTGATGGCTGTGTTCACGCCACCGGCAAAGGCGCCGCTTGCGCCGCTGCCCGGCGCAGTGAAAGTCACGGTCGCACCGCTAACCGGGTTGGAACTCGAGTCCTTCACAACGACGACCATTGGCGCGGCAAAAACAGTGTTAATGGTCGCGCTCTGCGGCGATCCGCTCACGACCGCTATGCTGGGTCCGCCGATCACGGGTGCGTTGACGATCACGTTGGCCGTCGTATCCGCGATATTGGCGCCGCTGGCATGGATTACCGTCGATCCGCCGGAAACGCCGGTTACCGGTATGTTCGTGTTCGTGGCGCCGGGCCCGATGAAGGCCGTCGCCGGCACGGTGGCCACACCGGGAGTGGAGGAACTCAAGTTGAGCGTCACTCCGCCTGCGGGCGCCCCCTCGGGGATGAACAGAAAGAGCTGGCTGGTAGTCGTGCCGGTGATGGTGAGGCTCGCGGGTGAAAAGCTCAAAGTCTCGGTCACTTGAACGGTCCCGGTAGCCTGCGGGAACCCGAACGCCGTGGCCGTAATCGTGGCCGATCCGAAGGCCATACCCTTAACTTTCGGCATTATGGCCGGGGCCGTCGCTCCACCAGGAATGATGAATGCGGCCGCGACGGTTGCCGCGGACGGATTGTTGCTGGCCAGGCTGACGAACAGTCCGCCAGCGGGAGCAGCAGAGCCCAGCGTTACGTTGAGGGGTACTGACTGGCCGGGCGCGACGACGATGTTCACAGGCATCTGAATTCCGGCCGGAGCCGACGCGGTGACCGTCACCGTAGCGGGACTGCTGCTCAGCGTCCCGTTGTTCACAATGAGCTGAGCGATGTAGGCGCCGGGAAGGTCCGCCGTGAAGGTCGGGTTCGCGATGGTGGCGCTCGATAATTTCGCTTTGCTGTTCGGCGGCAGGGTTGTGAGGGACCAGTTGTAATTGAGCGGCAGCAACTGCGGATCAGTCCCACCCCCATTCAACGAGACGACCGTTCCTGCCGAAACCGTTTGATTATTCCCGGGGTTCGCCGTGGGCGCCAGAAGTGACGTAGTCGTAATGGTCACCGTAGCCGGGGTACTGTTCGTGATGCCGTCGTTTACGATCAACTGCGCGACGTAAGTGGTGGACAGGTCGGCCGTAAAGGTCGGTTTGGCCACGGCCGCGTTGCTGAGCATCGCGCCGCTTCCGGACGGCACGGTAATAAGGCTCCACTGGTAAGCCAGCGCATTTCCGTCGCTATCGCTCGATCCGGAGCCATCTAACTGGACGGAGGATCCCACGGTAACCACTTGTCCGGTGCCCGCATTGGCCACCGGCGCCGTGTACAGGGTGGAGATCGTCACCTGTGACGGGGCGCTATTGAGGAACCCATCATTGACGACCAATTGGATCGTATACGAGCCCGGCTTGTCGACCGTGAAACTCGGCGTGACCGTGGTGCCTCCCTGGAGGGTCGCGTTGCTGCCTGTGGGTCTACTCATCATGGTCCACGAGAAGGTGAGCGGGTTGCCGTCCACATCGGAGGAGCCGCTTCCATTCAGAAGCGCCGTGGCTCCCACCGCGACCGTCTGATTCGCGCCGGCTTGCGCTACCGGCGCCGTCTCGGTAGTGCTGATGGTCACATTCGCGGAGCTCGTCTGGGTACCGTTGTTTACCGTCAGGGTGACGACGTAGGTGCCGGGGACGTCGACCACGAACGAGGGCATGACGGTTGTCCAATTGATCAAAATTGAGGAGGTTCCAGCCGGCCGGGAGAAAAACTTCCAGCTATAGGTCAGGGTTCCGGATGGCGTCGTCGAGGCGCTGCCGTTCAACGTAACCGTGCTGCCGACGTTGGCAGTCTGGTTCGGTCCGGCGTTCGCGATTGGGCCGGCGGGGGTGGTCTGGAAGGTCCATTCGACTTGGGTGAGATCCAGGCTCGTGGAGGTGGTCAGGACCATGAACGTATTGCTGCTAGCGACCTGGCTGTTGGCCGGCACCGGCGAGAAGTTCAGGGTGTCGGCTTGGCCCAGTACACGAAAGCTAAAAGGGTTACCGCTGTTCAGAGTCGCCGTTACTGAACCCAGAGCCGGGCCGGAGTTCACCAGCTGGGCGCTGTAGGTGAGATATAGGCCCCCCGACGTCGCCTGCTGGCTGACGAGTTGATAGCCGGTAATCGACAAAACCTGGCCACTGACGGGTTGATTCTTGGCGAGGGACAGAGCCTGCCCACTCATGACAGCTGGCGCCACACTCGCTAGGGCGACCAACATCGCCGGGCGTACGTATCGCATGATGATGACCTCGTTCAGCCTGATGCTTGTGAAGAACGTCGCCCAAGATCGGCGATGTCACAAGCAGAGGGATCCTCCGTAGGGAACAGTAACATCCGTGAATGTTTTGCTCAATTCCCTAGATGGCTTAGCCGAAACGACTAAGGGTGGCTGGTTTAGAACCTACGAGGTGCGTTTACTAGCGCTTAGATTCTGTAGCGGGGACGGCCAGCGTGGCCTTGCGGGTGCGGAATTCGTGGTGGAGGATTTCGAGGGCGGCTTGACCATCTTGAAAGCGCACGATGCGGCCGCGAGCGACCAGCTTGAGTGCGCACTTGTTATCCAAGTGGGCGGGCCAATTGATGTCCAGCTCTACACGGCGGCCCGGAAGAAGCATGTGTTCGGTGGTAAACAGGACGCCGGAGCTGGAGAGGTTGACCGTTTTCCCCGGCGCGGACAGTTCTCCGCTCTTGTCGTTCAGCACACGATAGTGCACCTCACGCTCGATGGACATCCTTCCAGAATTGCGGCGGTTGATCTGATCGTTTCCGGTGGTCATCTTAGCTGTTCATCCTGGAATGAGAATGCCAGAGATCACCATACGTTCCAATAGGATAGTGGGATCAATGTAAATAGTACCGTGGAACCAGACAACTTGTCCTCAGGACGTCGTTCCGGTGGGTAAGCCCTTTTGCGCGGGAGGAAACTGCTCCGGCATCGCATAGTTCCCCACCTGATCGACGTTGAGTACCATCTGTCCATCGGTGCCGATCTCAAACGCAGGCATAAATTTCCCTCCCCAGACGAACTCGTCGTAGCGGTACGAATATCGGGAATTCACGGTTTGGCTGAACGTATCGTCGAATCCTTTGATCAGAATCAGCAGCTCCGCCTGGAGCAGCTCCAATTCCGCGGCACTCTTTCCGAAAAGCGGACTGTTTTCGTCAATGGGGTGAACGATGGTCCACGTCAACGGGAAAAAATAGACTTGTTCGCGTTCCAGAGTGAGCGGCCGATACTTGCGCGTCAACTGCCCCGGCGGACCCTCCACGGTCATCAGCAGGACGCTGGCTTGCAATTCCAGGAGCACGTTGTCACGGAGGTTCACGACGCGGAATTGCAGACTGGTGCGGTCCTGATAATCGGTGACGAGCGCAGTGTCGCTGAATCCAATTCGGGCGGATGGCTTGGATACCCGCCCGAAGAGCAGGCCCGTGGCTAACGCGAATCCCATGAGACCTACCACCGCTTCAATTGCGGCCAGCACGTTGGCGGTGACTCCAGCCGGCGCGAAGTTACCGTATCCTACCGTGGTCAAGGTGTGGGAGCTCAGAAAAAAGACGTTCAGAAAACGTTTAAGGGAGCTCGGCGAATCGACGCCCAGCAACTGCCCGGGGGGAAGGTTGAAATAAATCAACGCAAAGAAGGTATTCACCACCAGATAGGTTGCGAACACCAATCCCAAGAAACCGGCCAACGGCATATTAACTAGGTGCAGGTAGGGATGAATGTCCCTCCACGTACCGCCTTTGCGTTGGACATTGAAGCTGCCGTCTTTGTTGATGGCCCGGCGCAGGTTGCCCGTAACCTGCTGTGTAAGGCCCGGGTCAAACGAGGGCTTTTGCATACTCCACGATCTTAATCGAATCCGGAAGCACCGACTCCCTCACGGTCGCGGCTCTGTAGGTTCGGCGTGTTACAGAGCCGTGACCGTCAGGGAGCGGTTTTTGCCGGTTGTTAGAGCTTCAGCAAGGCTCGCAAACGTTTGGTCTGCACGCGGCTGACGGGAATTTCAGTCTGCTTCTTGTCGTCCATCCGGAGCTGAAAACTCGACTTGAACCACGGAATCACTTCCCGGATCCGATGGATATTGACCAGATAAGAGCGGTGCACGCGCCAGAACATGTCCGGATCAAGATTGGATTGCAGTTCTTCAATGGTCCGATAGTTGGACTGGCCTTCGAGCGCGGTCGCCACGACCGTAATCAAGCCGTCATCAATGGTGGCGTAAACCACCTCCTGCGCGTCGACGATAAAATTCCGGTGGTTGCTCTTCACCAGGAGCTTGGTTCGCTGCAGGGAGGGCTTGGGCGGCGGCATTTCCGGCTGCGCCGCTTTCGATTTTTCTTCGACTGCCTTGCGCGCCCGTTCGATGGCCAGGACCAGCCGTTCGTGTTCCACCGGCTTCAGCAGATAATCCAGCGCCTCCCAGCGAAACGCTTCCACCGCGTACTGGTCGTAGGCGGTAGCCATGACGAAATGCGGCAGCGGTATGTTTTTCTCGCGGAGCTTGCGAATGACGCCCATACCGTCCAGGCCGGGCATCTGGACGTCCAGAAAAACGAGGTCCGGCTCGAGGCTCTCAATCAGCTTCACGGCCTCGATCCCGTTGGACGCGGTGGCCACGATCTCCACGTCCGGAAATCCTTTTAATTGATACGCCAGTTCATCCGAAGCGAGCTTTTCATCGTCGACCAGAATCGTGGAGATTGAGTTCGCGACGTTGGTTGCGGTCGCACGGTTGAGCATTCAGTGTTAGTATAACTAAGATAGGTGTTCATTCCCTCACCTCCTGCGCTTGACAGCGCCACGGGAAAGCAAATCTTAAGGAGCTAAAGGCTTTGCCAGCACCAGACAACGTCCAGATTGCGCCCGCAGACGGAAAGCTTGGAATCCTGATCCCTGGAATTGGCGCGGTATCCACCACGTTCATCGCTGGGGTGGAAGCCGTGAAGCGCGGCATGGCCGCTCCAATCGGATCGCTGACCCAGCTCTCCACCATCCGCCTGGGCAAACGAACCGACAACCGCACTCCGCCGATCAAAGAGTTTGTGCCGCTGGCCGGTCTCAGTGACCTGGTTTTCGGTGGCTGGGATATTTACGAGGACACGGTATATGAAGCCGCGGTAAACGCGAAGGTACTCGATCGCACCCAGCTCGATCAATTGAAGGAACCGCTGTCGGCGATTCGCCCGATGAAGGCCGTTTTCGATCACGAGTATGTGCGCCGCATTAACGGACCGAATGTGAAACAGGGCGGATCCAAAATGGACAAGGCGCAGATGCTCATGGAGGACATCGCGCAGTTCCGTAAGGCGAACAACACTTCTCGCCTGGTGATGATCTGGTGCGGATCGACCGAAGTGTTTCACCGGCCCAGCGAGGTGCATCAGACGCTGAAAGATTTCGAGTGCGGCCTGATGAAGAATGATCCGGAAATCTCGCCGAGCCAGATCTACGCATACGCGGCGCTTCAATCCGGTGTGCCGTTTGCCAACGGCGCGCCGAACCTGACGACGGATACGCCCGCGTTGCTAGATTTGGCCCGCGAACGGAATATCCCGATTTGCGGGAAAGACTTCAAAACCGGGCAGACTTTCATGAAAACCCTGATCGCGCCTGGATTGAAGGCCCGCATGCTGGGGATTACGGGATGGTTTTCCACCAATATTCTGGGCAATCGAGACGGCGAGGTTCTGGAGGACCCCGGATCTTTCAAGAGCAAGGAAGAGACCAAGCTGAGCGTGCTCGACCAGATCCTGCAGCCGAAACTATATCCGGAACTCTACAAGGATTTGTATCACGCGGTGCGGATCAATTACTATCCGCCGCGTGGAGACGCCAAGGAAGGCTGGGACAACATCGACATCTTCGGATGGCTGGGCTATCCGATGCAGATCAAGATCGACTTTATTTGCCGCGATTCGATTTTGGCCGCTCCCCTGGTATTGGATCTGGTCCTGTTCCTCGACCTGGCCCAGCGCTCCGGGATGCGGGGCATTCAGGAATGGCTTTCGTTCTATTTCAAGGCTCCCATGACGGCGCCGGGGCTCTATCCGGAGCACGATATCTTCATTCAGCTCATGAAGCTCAAGAACACGCTGCGCTGGATGCGCGGCGAGGACTTGATCACCCACTTGGGCCTGGAATATTACGATTAAGTTTCGTTTCTTTCCGAAATTTCACGCATGAATTGCCTGGTAATCGGTGGAACAGGTTTCATCGGCCGGCTATTGGTGGCCGAGTTGTTGAAGCGGGAGGATTCCGTAACGGTAGTGCATCGCCGTCCGCGCCACGATCTGGGACGCCGCGTCAAGAATATCGTGGCGGATCGTAACGATGCCCCTGCGCTGAAAGCGGCCCTCTCCGGTAAGAATTTCGAAATCGTCTTCGATAACGCGTACGACTGGGAACGGGGCACCACGGCCGCGCATATTGAAGGCACGGTGCGCGCGGTGGGAAGTAATCTTCATCGCTATGTGTTCATGTCGAGTGTAGCGGCGTACGGCGACGGGCTGAATCATCACGAAGGCGATGCGCTGGCGCCGGACGACGCAGCGGAATTATACGTCCGCAACAAAGCCATGAGCGAGCGGGCGTTATTCCGCCTGCACCAACGCGTCGGTCTGCCGGTGGTGACGTTGCGGCCGCCGTATATTTACGGCCCCGGCAATCCGTACTATCGCGAGGCGTATTTCTGGGACCGGCTGCGCGCGAACCGTTCCGTGATTCTTCCCGGTGATGGCCGCCGCTTGATGCAGTTCGTATACGTCAAGGATCTGGTTTGGTCCGCATTGCGCTCGGTCGACGAGCCGAACGCCATCGGACACGCGTTTAACATTGCCAATGCGCGTCCACTCTCGCAGGCAGAAGCCGTGGAGGCTTTTGCCAAAGCGTGCAACAAGCCCGTGAAATTCGTGCGCATCCCACGCGAATATATTCTGCGGGTGGGCGGGCATCCGATGGGCCCCAAGCTCTACTTCGCGGTGTATTATGACATGCCTCCCATCACTCAAGTCACCGCCAAGGCGCAGCGCGTGCTCAAATTTAAACCGACAGAATTCGGCGCCGGCTTGAAGGAAACCTACCGCTGGTATTTGCGGCACAACGGATTCGGCAAGCCCGATTACACCTTTGAGGACGCATTACTCGCGAACGCTCCGGTCCTGATGCCCGCGAAAGTCTGACCGCCCGAAATCCGCCGCGACTTTCGCGGTGTTGCAGTGTATGGTGACGGTATCTTGCACACGGATGGCGTACCCTCCCGCGAGTGTCACCGCGATCGCCGCCCGATGCTCGTGAGCGAGTTCGAACACCATGCGATCACGCGCCTTGAGCCCCTCGATTGAAAGCGAAAGCCCCCCAAGTTGATCTTCGCGATACGGATCCGCGCCCGCCACGTACATGAGCAATTGCGGCTGAAAGCGGCTTAGCGCTCCGCGACAAGCTTCTCCCAAACGCTTGAGATACTCTTCGTCGCCAACTCCGTCGTCGAGGTTAATGTCGATATTCGACGGCGGCTTTTCCGTCGGGTAATTATTGAGCTGATGAATGGACAGCGTGAAGACGCTTGGATCGCCGGCGAAAATGGCGGCCGTGCCGTTGCCATCATGCACATCGCAATCGATCACCATGGCGCGTTCGATCCGCCGCTCCTGCTGCAGCTTTCGGATCGCGACCGCGACATCGTGAATCGCGCAGAATCCTTCGCCATGCCGCGGGAAAGCATGGTGGAAACCACCTCCGATATTGAACCCGACGCCGCCCTCCAGCGCGAGCCGGGCCGCCAGCACCGTGCCTCCAGCAGCCAGCCAGAACGCCTCCACCATCTGCCGCGAGTAGGGAATTTCGAGCTTCATGAGTTCCAGATAGTCGAGGGTCCCGAGCTTGAGCCGGGTGATCCAGCCGCGGTCGTGAACCAGCAGCATGTCTGCGTCGCTCACAGGTTCGGGCCGGATGAAATCGGAGGGTTCCGCAAAGCCATCCGCCAGCAGACGATCGCGGATCAAACGGTATTTCCGGGAAGGAAAAACGTGGGCTCCGAGATGCAGATCGTAGCCGTCGTGATAGACGAGCTTGAAAGGCAGCACTATCCCTAGAATGTAACGCGCGGACTCGGGTGACTCCACCGCGAATTTGTGATAATGTGCCCGCAGAAGGAGTCGCCAATGTTGAACTGGCTGGTTCGCTTGTGGCATAGGGTCGACCGCTGGATGCACCGGGAGAAGCTTCCCCAGACGTACCACCGTTCGAACCTGCATGGCCGCCGCTAAGAATTTTCTCGGGCGCAATTTCTCTTGAAGGCGACACCAGCTTCCTCCTCCGGGGCGGAATTAGGGACGTTAGCTGATGAAAACTGGTGTCGCTCGGGGCGCTAGTTCGAGGACCGGACAGACGTCACGACCACCTTCGTAGGCCGTTCTTTTCTTGCGATCATCTCATTTTCAGACGCCGCGGGCTTCAATAGCCAGCCCCGGCTATCACCGGCTATTTCGGAGAGAAAGAGCTTCTCTCCGTAACGCTTGAACGTAAATAGGATCGTGCCAAACTGCTTGCTTCGATCAGCGGGCATAACGTTGGCATAAACGGCGGCGCGGTGACTGAGGTCGCTGATCTCGAGGAGGCCAGGATTCACCGGCTGGACGCGATATTCGCCCGGGGCGAATGACTGCGCGCCGACCGTGAAGTTGAAGGGAACCGTAACGTACATCTGGCTTTGCGCGAGCAACGCCACGGGGCTAAGCGCGGCGCTGAGGCTGAGCGTGAACAGGGTGCGAAGAATCGAACTTGTCATTTAGGATCTCCTTTTTCTGTCTCACCGGTTTCACGGCTTGACATCAAGGTAAGCGCGATTCGTGGGCGAAATCCGCCATGGGTTTAAAAGAGAGCGAGGAAAGGGGCGACGACCATTGGCGATAGGCTGAGTTTGTCGATGTGGCGATGAACAAGGCTGGGGCTGAAGGGACGAAAATCCGAGCCTAGTTGGTCGCGGCTCCTCGCGGGGAGCCGCTGACTAAACCGCGTTGGATCTCGGTCTTGACAGCAGCGTTCTAGCGCGCCCGCTACTTCAGCCCCTTCAAGAACGAAATGCTGGGTACGAAAAAGTATTCCCCGCCCTTCATGGTGACGAGGCTAGGCAAATCGAACTGCGTCCGTTCTGGCTTGTCCCAGGTACAAGGGAATTCAAGAGGGGGGAAGCCATCCGCGGATTCTCCGATCACCGGGTCTTTCCCGGTGCCTTTAGTGGGAAAGTCATTGTTATCCGCCCAGGAATGTTGGAGGAACTCGAATTGTTCGTGAAGGTCCGCCTGGCAACATTGAAACAGCAGCCCGACGCCGGTTGCGGGTAAGGTCGATGGATCGCTTGAGGCTATCGGCTCACCATAGGTTATTCCGCGACGAGCGATACGGCGCGCCCGATCCGCGTCCCCATTGCGCGGATTCGCCTTGCGGATGTGCGCGAAAAACGGACATCTGTTTCCCGCAGGATCAAACTTCTGATATTGGAAATCATTTTCGGCGCGAGCCTTGGGTTCCTTATACTTCACAACGGGAGTTCCGTCTGTGAAGCGGCCGATGATCATTGCTCCGGCCGACTCCGCGTCCTTTTCGGGCAGTTTAAGAGACACTGCGAGAGCCTCCGCGCGCATCTGGAACTCTTTGACATTCTGCTCGAGCTTACGAAAGACGAAATAGGTGCCGCAAGCGTCGTTTGATTCGACAAGCGGATCCTTGACCAATACCAGGTTTGGCCCCGCCGATGGATCCCACTGTTCATGTTCGGCAGGTACGGCTTTTTTATAGAAAATGGGTTGGCTCAATCCATCGCGGTAGCCGAAGTGTTCGATCACGTAGTCTCGCCTATTGTGATTATGATGAATGGCGATGCCTAACTCACTGCTGACATCCGCGAAGCCTCGGACCAGTTCGCTCCGCGACTCCATTTGTCTATTCAGCTCTTCGCGGGAGTCATGCGCCAGGATCACCATCGCATGAATCGGCCTTTGAAACTTGTCTTCCCAGCCGGTCGACGGAGGGTCGGCGAGGGCGGCATTCTTCATCCCAGCTTGGAATTCCTTCGAAAAGCTTGTCACATCAAAGCCGAGATATTTATAACCCTCTGCGGAAAGCGACACGCTAGCAAAGAGCTCGGATGTTTGGTTTTTCCTGGCCGTCTGATCCTGCTGAGCGGTCGCGGAGGTCACTCTGTCCGCGAATTTGCTAAGGAAGTCTCTTGCCTGATCCGGTTGCCCCTTAAACGTAAGGAAAACATGCTGCGCGAAATCGCGGCCATGACTCGTTAGAATGTTGCCTTGAAGCTTTGAAAGTGCCCTCTGATACGTCTTGAGATCGGCCCCGCCCAGCGGTTGTGCCAGTTGGAACAACGGAGCCGGCGCAAGATTCGCGCTGGCTCCGTTTTCAGATAGTCAGCCACCCGGACCGCCGTCTGGAACAGTCTGTCCCGCACCATTCGTCCAAGGCTGGAATTGTTGGCTTCCATAAGCTGGTGTGACCGGCACTCCAGAACTCGCCATCGCCGTGGCTTTTGCCACGACTGGCGGTGGCGCGACCAATTGTCCACACGCAAACTTCCCCTGGTCCCCATGATAATAAACTACGAACTTCGGCACACCATCCGTCGATCGTACCGAATTGGTGTACTTTACCGGAGCGAGATCCCCCACCTCCAAATCCATGAGCGGAAAATTAAGCTCACTCTGCAGGGTGAAACCTTTCTGATGTGTTACGAAGGTAAGCGTGTCGCTCGCCTCTAGCTTGACGACATGGACTTCTTGTAAGACCTCCTGGGTCTCCTCATTGTAGGTGAATACGCACTCTATTACCGCCATTTTGCACCTTTCTCCTTTCATTGAATGTGACGAGATTGTAATACTTGTTGATAACGATTGTTCTTTCGAAGCTCCGCCATATCCGGAGACCGGTTCAGGCGCCGCAACGCGTCGTCGGGGACGGCTTCGATTACATCCAACGCGCGGTCGTGTTCCCCGAGAGCCTCATAAGTCATCACCACCCACTTTCCGACCTCCAGTGAGGGCGGGCCCGGCTGTAGCGCCAGCACGGCCTCAGACTCTGCCTCCTTTCCGTTGCCTAACCGGGCCCAGAAATAAGCTGAATGTGCCCGGATAACCACATCACGAGAGTTCTTAGCCAAAGCCGCCAATGCTAGCGCCTGGCCCTTCTGATAGGCTTGCCCGGCCTCGTGCGAACGGCCGGCCCATCGCAGGGTCTGCCCGAAGTTCAAATAGAAATCCTCGGTTTCTGGGCCGATCTCGATAGCGCGCCGGAACAACGGGATTGCATCCCCGTAGCGGGTCTGGTCCACCAGCACGCTTGCCAGAAGTCGAATTGCCTTCGATGCTTTAGGATTCAATTTCAAGGCGGCGCGTAAATCACCCTCTGCGTCCGCCAAGCGTCCCCATGCGTAATAGGCAATCCCTCTGACGTAGTAGCCTTCCCACAGATCCGGAGCGAGGGAAATCATTTTCGTGCACTGCCCGACCGCTTCCTGGTACCTCCCCTCGTTATGAAGTCCATTGCACAATGCTTGATAGTTCTTGAAATAGTCAGGCTGAACCTGAATCGCCGTCTGGTAGGCATGGATCGCATCCCCGAATCGGTTGTTGCTCTGGTAGACCTGGCCGAGGTTTCGCCACACGTCTCCATTCTGTGGTTCAATATCGAGGGCCCTAAGAAGATCGACTTCAGCCGTTTCATAAGATCCACTGGATCGGTCAACCATCCCCGAGGCTAAAAGGACCTCGGCCAGATCCGGGTTCCGCCGCCGCGCATCGCCCAGCGACAGGATGGCCTTATCGCGCCAAGTCACGTCGTTGGTGGTCGAGTATTTCAGCAATTGGGCTTCTGCCAGCCGCGCGTAGGGCAAGGGCGAATTCGGATCGGCTTTCACGGCGTTTTCGAGCAGCGGAATCGCTTCGTCGGTGGCATTGCGCCGCAACAGTCCCGTTCCCCGGGCGAAGTCCGGGAAAGCCGCAGGATTGACGCTTGCGGCAACCGTCAGGGGCGGCAGACGCAAGGCACCCGTAATCATTCCGGCCAGAGCGACCGGCACTTCTCCAAGCTCGTTTGGCTGCAGAGGAGCCTGCCATTCCTTCAAGGGAATCGGGGAACCCGCGCCGGCAAGATACGCGTGGATGAGCGTACGGTTGCCTTCGCGCCGCAGCGTGCCATAAAGAACGTGAGTCGCGCCAAAGAACTTGATCGCCTTCTCTGGCTGATCGAGCTTGTTCTGCACCGCAGCGTCTGACGGAATCATCGTGAAATGGCGGTTACGGCCATCCTTTACCCTCTGCAACCGCTGCTCGGTCTGCTGAATTAATCCATCGCCCAATGGCCTGTCGGCCGCACTGGCTTCGAAAGGCAAAATCGCCAGCCGCATGGTCTCGGGGACAGGAACCGCGCTTCGATAGGTCACCACGCCGGAAATCATAGCCAGCACTACGCCCGCAGACGCCGCCCACATCCATTTCATCGAAGGTGGCGCGAGCGCTTGCGCCACTTCAGTGGCATCGCGAAACCTCCGCGCGGGTTCGGGATCCAAACACCGCGCGAGAATACGGTCCCATTCGGCGCGTACCGGTGACGGTCTTCGTTCGATCCGCTCTTCACACGGCGCCTCCGGTGCATAAGGCTTACGCCCGGAGGCCAGCTCGTAGAGAATTACCCCCAACGCATACACGTCTGAAGCGGTCGAAGCCTCCTCGCCCTTCCATAGCTCGGGCGCCATGTAGGCGGGGGTCCCGCCGCGTGTCCCGGATGGCGCGGTTGTGAGCGAAGACGCCGGACGGCGGGCCAGGCCGAAATCCGTGATTACTGCCCGGATGGAGCCGTCTGCCGCAGTGGTCAGGATAATGTTGTTGCTCTTGAGGTCGCCGTGAATCACCTTGTTGCGGTGCGCTTCGGACAATCCCGCCGAGAGCTGGCGCGCGATCGTTCGGGCCTCTTCCCGCGCTACAGGCCCGCGCTGGAGCCGCTCCGAAAGCGTCTCGCCGTCGAGAAACTCCATGGTGATGAAGTCGATCTCGCCTTGCGCGGTGTGGACCGTGTGGATCTCGAAGATCTTACACACGTTGGGATGGCTGATTTCGCTGGCGTTGCGAACTTCCGGAGGCAGCCGCTTGCGAAAACCGCTCTTAGCGCATTTAATCGCGATTCGCCGTTCCAGCTTCTCGTCCAGAGCTTCATATACGATGCCCATGCCTCCTTGCGCGACTTCGCATACGATTCGGAAGCGCCCATCCAGAAGCTCGCCGGGCTCGAAGGGATGCTCTGTCCCTTCGACGGGATAGAGGGGCTCCAGCAGAAAACCTTGCATGCGCTGCTCGGACTCGACGTAGCTCCACACCCGGCTGAACAATTCGGCGTTGCCGGAGCAGGCGCTCGCGAGGTACGATTCGCGTTCCTCTGGCGGCCGGGCCAGCGCCCGCTCGACCAGGGTCATGACTAGTTCGTCATCCTGGGCTTGGTTCAGCACGGTTAGGCTCCGCGTGTGCAAACAACCATTGCCGGGCGTCGAGCCACATCCTCTGCATAGTGCGTAGCTTGATACCCAGCGCATCCGACGCTTCTTCGTCGGTGAGTCCTAGAAAATATTTCACTTCGACGATCCGGCACCATTCCGGTTCCGTCTCGGCGAGCTCGTTTAAAAGGCGGTCGACGGTCAGCGCCAGATCGATCTTCGCGCTGTCGGCGGGAAGAAAGCTCTTCATCCCCTCAAGCGGGATTATTTCCGCCTCTGGACGGCCGCGGGCATAGTCGATCAAGTACCTGCGCATGGCGCTACCTGCTATAGCGAAAAAATGCGCCCGATTCCGCCAATCCCGATCCTTTGCGGCTACCAGCCGAAAATAGATCTGGTTGACCAGCTCCGTGGCCTGCATAGTGTGGCCCTTGCGCTCACCCTTCATCAGATAGTGGGCCAGACGACGGAGGTTAGGGGTGACTAGAGTGAAAAGCTCGTTCTCGGCTTCGCGGCTCCCCTCGCGCCACTGTTGGAGGAGCTGGGTGATATCTCCCATAGTCTCTCCGCATACGTCTGAGGCTGGACAATTATACCTCGGTTGTCAAGGGTAAGAATAACGGATTCGTGACACAAGTCAGAATGATTCTTCAGAATGATCGTTATCTTCAACTCCGTTCCGGCAAAATGCCTTGTTTGGGGGTCTCTAGGAATAACGCGACCGAGTTAGGCCGGTACCCGCGACTGCCGGGAAACTTTGGGCAAAGACCGTTTGCTAGATTCTTGCTTCAGAGATCTTAAACAAAACAACTCCAACATTTGAAGTCAGGCAGCCAGCAGGTCAACGATGTCTTGAATCGCGTTGTCCGCTTTGTGGTAAGCGGCTTCGAGTTT
>JBEKBK010000019.1:0-34764 GCA_050015435.1 Bryobacteraceae bacterium | reverse complement strand
AGCGTGGATGCTCCTTGATCGTTTCCATGGACCAATTCGCGCCGCCGTCGTCCGATGTGAGCGACACGAATTTAGGTTTTCCGGACGCCTGGTCAAGGATGGTTCCGACCGCGATGCCTCGCTGGGCTGAAGGAAATGCCAGATCCTCCAGGGTGAGCGTGGAGCGGGCCTCGTCGTAGAAATACTGCACTTTCCATTGTTGGGCGGCCGCCAACGGTGCCAGCATCGCTATCGTGATAGCTGCGGAGCGCCTCATCACTCAACCCCTGCGGGACGGCGCCGCGACCAGATCCAGAACGCTATGGCCCGAAAGTGACACTGGATCGGCCGACGCCAGGGCCACCAGGCAACCCACCTGTTCGCCCACCGTGGTCAGCAGCTCCATCTCGCCTCCAGTGTGGAAATGCGGATCGCGATGCTGGACGTTGATAACACCCGCGACGCGATTGCGCACGATCACCGGCGCTGAAAGAAAGGCCTCGTAGGTATCTTCGGGAAGATGCGTGAAGAGCTTAAATCGCGGATCGCCGTAGGACTCACGCGAAATCGAAAGTAGGCGCCGCTCCCGCGCTACCCAGCCGGTCAATCCCTCGCCCAGCCGAAGACGCACTTTCCCGATCGTTTCAGGTTGAGGATTGTTCGACGCGCACAGCACGAGCTCATGATCCTGCAACAGATACAGGAGGCAGGAATCGCATCCCATGAATTCCACGACCAGCGAGACCACGCCTTGGAGCGCCTCGCCAAGGGCCATCTCGCGCACCATGAAACGGCTGATCTTCTGAAGAAGACGGAGCTGCTGCTCCGTATGCTCGAGGCGCGACTCCAATTCCTTAACGCGGGACACCTGAGACATTATCCCAGATCGCCGGGCCGCGCCGCCGCCGGCGGATCATTTGCTGAGGCGCAGGACTTGTGAGGAAATCCGCAGGAACGCCTCCGCGAGATACGCCGTTGTCGGAGCGTATATGAAAGTCCCCTGCGGCTGGCTTGAATAAGTGACGCACCCCGTCTCCTGCGCACAGGGCAGGTAGTATGCGCCACCCGTATCCGGTCCTGTAGTGTTGAACTCATCCCCGTTCGGGTCGTTGGCCATGCGTTGCAGCAGGATCGGGTCCATGGTCGCATTGCCACCCAGCCCGACTACGAACACCGTTGCGGGAATCGTCGAGTTGGTCCGGACGTTGTAAGCCACGCTATCCGTCGCGTTCAGGACGGCTGCATGATAGTTGTTGTAGTTGCCGGGACTGGATCCGCTTTGCTTGATGTGTCCATAAGAATCCGTCGAGACGGTCTGGTAGGCGTAGGATGGATTCAGGGAATTGCCAAACACGTCGGTGGATGGGAACCATCCGATGTCAGTGGGCTTCGTGGTCGTCTGTCCATTAGCCGATCCACAGCCAGCGGGGCTGATGTTATTCGTATTTGAATAGCTCCCAGTGTTGTAAGGATCGCTGCTGTTGCCGGTAAACTGGCCCGGCGTGGTGCTGGTGCTGGTGTTGACGTTGCTCCAATAGCCCTCCGGCGTGAAGAAGTTGCTTCCGGTGGTGGGATCACCCGTCGATCCGACGGACATGATCATTCCTGCGGGAATATCTGAGTAATAACCGGTGGCGTTGACAAATCCATTCGTATGGCCGTTGGAGCCGTTCATGGCGAGCCCATAAGTCCAATTGGGAGCATAAGACGCCTTTGAGAAACCACCGTTGGCCCACGTCTTATTGTTCGTGTCCGTGCAAGTGCTATTGCTGGTGAGTCCGGGCAACTTGTTCGTAGAGTCGTAGAAATTCATGACCAGCCAATCCGGCATACCGTCGGTTTCGAGCGCGATTACGTTCAAAGCACCGGGCAGGTTCGTCTGATAAAGCAGCTGGTAGGCCATCGCGATGCCCTCCGCCGTGCTGGTGCCGCCGTTGCAATTGATCGAGCTGATCGAGTTCGGGCTGGTTCCATTTCCGCTTCCAGATGAGTTTGTGTACCCAAGAACACTCTGAAAATTCGTGACCGGGGGGGAATGGATATACACGTTATCGGCGAACGAGACCAGGCCGATGTAGTCGGTGCCCTCGGCAAACTGGCCGGTAAAGGCCTTCGCTGCCGAAACCATGGAGGTGCACGGATAGGTGTTGCCGCTACTCGCACAAGGGGAATGTTGCGTTCCGCCGCTGAGGCACATCGATCCGGAGCGGTCGAGAACCAGCACCGCCACCACGGTGCGGCGTGAAGCCGTACCGTTGGCGCCGACGGTGGTGGCGCCGAACCCGAGGAATTTCATGAAGAACGTATCCACTTGCGTGGTGGCGTTCACGGCGACGTCCAACAATTGCGCATTGTGCGCGTCCACCGTGACGCTCACATTGCTGGTGGTCATCACCGTGCCTGTAGTGCCGAACGTCCCGTTCGGAAAATTGGCATAGAACCAGTTCACCGCGTTGTTCTGCGCCGATGTGGTCTGTGCGGTTAACCCCACGCCGATACTAAGCGCCCGCGCTGCCGCCAGCGCGGCTCCATCGACCGCAGCCTGGAGCTTGGACCTGGTCGCGTAGAGAAAGCCGACATCCACCGCGAGGCCAATCATGGGCACGATGAAAACGAGCGATACCGTTCCGACGAGAAGGGTAATGCCTTTTTGTGTTCGATTTCGCATAGATGACTCTTTACATGAATGTTCTGGCGTACAGCCCGCCCCCGGGGAAAGCCGCGAATCCCAAGTCCGGCGAGGCAAACCACGTCTCCACTACATAAATCACTTGTCCGTCCGCCAGCGCGCTGTCCAGGAAACTGCCGAAGTTGGCGGCGACGGCTCCCGAATCCGTCAGATAATTTTCGACATTCCCGTATGCGGTTTCGGTGGCAGTCGGGGTTCCGAACGCGCTTGTGGCCGTCGCTCCGTTGATCGTCAAATCGTCATTACCGAAGTCAACGCGCTGGACGAACACGTACTGGTTCTCATTGGTGCAGGTGGTGCCGGACGGTAATGAGGCGCAGGTATTGGATCCGACGTACATGATTTCCGACACGACCACATAGCCGTTCCCGCTGTTCTCGTCGTTGTTGTACATATTCGTGACGCCGCTGGCAAAGCCCGTTCCCACGTTGAGGCCATATCCTTGCGAAAGCGTTACCGCCAGCGATTCTGCGGCGTAGGTGGAGAAATCCAGCCCGCCGATGTATAAGCCGGCGAGTTCGCGGCAGATCTGCTGGCTCTGGATCATGCGAATCAGGTTCATGCCTGTGATAAACGTCCACAGCAGCACAGGCACCAGGAAGACGGAGAGTAACGCGAATTCAATCATTTCGTTTCCGCGTTGTCCCCGGGAGCGACGCGCCGAGATTTGAATTCGAGTCATGGCCCTGCCTTTCATCTCGTCACCGAGTTTACGCCGGCTGGATATCCGCCGAGGATAGCCGAGGCATAGACATTAACGTTAGCCGGTGAACTCGGCCGGAATGGATTCGAAACGGTTCCACTCAGCGGAACCATCCAGTTGATGGGGTAACCCTGAATCGACACCGTAACAATGTTCCCCGGTACGTTGCCGTTCGGCGCTGCGATCGCAGTAGTCGGGGCCGCCTGCGTGTAATAGTTGACGTTGATCAGACCGCCGGCAACTGTGACCAGCCCCATCGAATCATTCGCGACGGTCGTCTCTATCGAAACGTCTTGGCCATCGCCGGAGATCGTTTGGAACGTGATCGCATAGCGGCAGCCCTCCGAGACGGCGTCCTGAATCGTGGCCCAGCTGAACAATGCGAAGGTGATGTCGAAGAAGGCTGTGATCAGCGCAAAGGTCGGAAGCATCACCAGCATCCATTCGACCATCGCGTTGCCGCCCGAGGTACGCTTCCGCTGCAGGGAGGCCTTAGTACGCGAACTCATTCGAGTCACTGTCAAATCTCTCGATCCATGTTACGAGCTAACCTCTGTCTGTCCTATCGGCATTCCGTCCTAAGACCTGAAGCGCGCCGTCTTAGTCCGGCGGGAATCGGCGTCCCGCTCGCATGCCATCCGTACTAAGTAGTAAATGCCACGAGGGGCGCGGCGAGGCTTGCCCCTAGCTCCGGTCCCTGTGGATGAGCCAGACTAGTTACCGATTCGCTCGGTCAGGACCCGTTGAACAAAAAGCGGTTGACGCTCAGGATTCCTTCGGATTTCTCGATGATCAGGCTCTCGCGACGAGCTTCGCTTGCAAGGGTCCAAGATGCGGTGGCATTAGACCGTTATCGATGGTCCTTAGGCTCGCACCTAGTCTCACCTGAGTGCTTACATTCGACACTGCGACGAACTCCCCTGGAGCACAATCTGCCCTTCCTGGCGAAGGTAAAGTCCGCAGTGCATTAAGTCGATTCTCAGAGAGTGTTCTCATTAACCATCATCGGCCTCACGATGAGTTTCGCGCAGCCAGCGCCGGCGGACTCCCAGTACAAGATCCTTAGCGAGTGTGATCGGTCCTCCAATGTGCGTGCCGAGATTGCGCAGGATGCGGCGCTCAAGATCCACTTCGCCATTACTGGCGCTCCCACCTGCTATTCCGTGACCACGATGGTAGATGGGAAGGAAATCAAGGGCTATCTCCTTGATGGCACGCCCGATGCCGTGCGCGAGTTTGAAAAGTCCCGGGCGGACGCGGAGCGCGACGCGTTCAAGGCGATTCCTATGCCTGCTCCTCCCTCACCGCCGCCCCCCGCGCCAAAGCCTGCGGATGCAGCACCGAGCTCATCGACTGCTGATTCAGCGTCCAAAGACGCTCCGAAACCCCCCAAAAAACCACAAGGCCCGAAAACCTAAACAGCCGACGAGCATATAATTCAGCCGCTTGCGTTATAATCCCCGAGAACGATCTGGCCTCGGGTGAATCCAAGCCGGGGACGCGGACCGTATCCACTAATAGGAGACCGGTGTACGCTGCTATGATTCCCGTGAAAATCCTGCCGCTGTGGCTGGCCTACGCTGTATTGCAGGTCGCCCTGCGTTTCAAGGATGACGGCGAGCTGGCCCGCCGGCTGAAGGCTCGCGATCCGAGGGCGATGGCGGATCTCTACGACCGGTACGGGAGGCTGACTTATTCGCTGATCCATCGTGTTGTTCGCGATACGGGAGCCGCGGAAGATCTGGTGCAAGAAACCTTCTTGCGGGTGTGGACCCGGGTGCATTCCTTCGACCCTGAAAAGGGGGCGCTGGGGCCGTGGATCCTCACGGTTGCGCGCAACCGGGCCATCGATTATCTGCGCTCGATCGACGGGCGCACGTCCCCTGGCGCGTTGGAACTGGACCGCCTGGAGAACCCGGCTCTGTTTTCGGACCTGGAAGACAGCGCGCTATCGATTGACCGCGCGCGGCGTCTTAAACGAGCGTTCGAGAAGCTATCGTCGCATCAACGCATGGTCATCGAGCTCGCGTATTACGAAGGATTGTCCCAAACCGAGATGGCCGAGCGCATGAAGCAGCCGCTAGGGACGGTGAAGACGTGGGTGCGTAGCGCTCTGAAAGTGCTGCGGGAAGAGCTCATGGAGGCGGCCACGGCATGAGTTGCGAGGAACTTAGAGACTCGTTCGAGCTCTACGCGCTCGGCCTCCTCGATGGCGAGGAGAAGAGCGAAATGGACGCACATTTGACCCGCGGATGCGAAACCTGCCGGAAGGCTCTCAACAACGCTCTGGCCGTCAACGCATTGCTGCTGAGCCTGCCGTCTGAGGTGGCCCCTCCTGCCCGTTTGAGGCGGCGCCTTCTGGCTAGCGTTGGCTTCCAGCGTCCACGCTGGGGCTGGGTTCCAGCATTGGCCGCAGTGCTGCTATTGGTCATCGCGGTGTGGCTCGGCTTTGAGGAGCGCCAGCGGGAGAGCGAACTCGCGGCCGCGCGGCAACTCATCCGGCAGGTAAGCGACCAGCGCGACCGGATGCTCCAGGCCTTCGCGTTCCTCAATCAGCCGGAGACCCAACAGGTGGGCTTCGGCAAGGGCCAACCGGCGCCTCCACGTGGAAACGTGTTCGTGAACCCGCGCAGTGGCGTGCTGTTGATTGCTTCGAATCTGCCCCGGTTGAACGCAGGCAAGACTTACGAGATGTGGGTTATCCCCAAGGGCGGCGCGCCGCGGCCCGCGGGCTTGTTCCAATCCACGGAAGCCGGCACTGCGTTTCACATCCTGTCCGGACCGGTGGAAATTGCCGACTTGGGCGCAGTAGCGGTGACCGTGGAACCCGAATCGGGCTCTCCGGCGCCGACGTCCACGCCAATCATTGCCGCGGCCTTCTAAAGGGCGTCAAAATGAGCGATAATAAAGGCGTATGGTCCGCCTAGTCGCCTACCTGATCTCCGCGCTGTTCCTGACCCAGCAAACGCCCACGCCGAATCTAGGCGCCGGAGCGGAGGGCTCTGTCGTCGCTCCGATTGATCCCACCGCCACTGACGACGACGTCGAATACGTGTGCCCGATGGATAAGGATGTGCGTTCTAAGACGCCTGGCAAATGCCCCATATGCGGTATGACGCTGGTGCCTGGCATTCCGGACCCGCATGAGTATCCAGTTCACATCTCCACCAAGCCCAAAGTGCTGAAACCGGGGCAGGAAACCATGCTCACGATGAGCATGGAGGATCCCGACACCGGCAAGCCGGTGCACGACTTTCTGGAGGTTCACGAGAAGCTGTATCATTTCTTCCTGGTGAGCCAGGACCTTAAGTTTTTCAGACACGTTCACCCGGAGAAACAGCCGAACGACACGTTCCAACTTGCCGTGAATTTCCCCAAGGCGGGTCTGTACCGCGTGCTGAGCGATTTTTATCCCAAAGGCGGGACACCGCAGTTAGTCACGGGCACGATGATGGTGGAGGGAGCGGGCTTCAAGCTGGAGACTCCAAAGCTGGAACCAGATCTCGCGCCCAAACACGCCGACGGCATGAAGGACGGTAAAGACGTCCCGGGAAACCTCGACGTTGAACTTTCAACCGAACCCCCGCAACCGATCGTCGGCGAGAAGACGCTGTTGTTCTTCAAGGTTAAGCCGGCCACCGATATAGAGCTGTATCTCGGCGCTTGGGCGCATATGCTGGCGGCCAGTTCCGATCTGATCGACATGATGCACGAGCACCCGATCATCGTCACGGATCCGATTGACAATGACTACAAGCAGCTCCAGTTCAATCTGATTTTCCCGCGAACCGGTGTTTATCGCGTGTGGGTTCAGATGCAGCGCAAGGGTGTAGTGAACACGTTCGCCTTCAACGTTCCAGTGAACGAGTTGAAGTAATTGATCGGCCTCGACCCCTACCGGATCGAAAACGCCGGCGCGCTGCTGACTCCGGCGCTCGCGATTTATCCCGATATCGTGGATCACAATATCGACTGCACTCTTCGTCTCTTAGGCGGTGACGTGTCGCGCTGGAGGCCGCATCTGAAGACGGCCAAGCTCGCATTCATCATGCGGCGTCTGGTGGCGCGGGGAATCGTTCAGGCGAAATGCTCCACTCCACTCGAGTTGGAAGTCGCGTGCGAAGCGGGGATGAAAGATGTGCTGTTGGCCTATCCTGTGGTCGGCGCCAACGCGGAGCATGTCAGAGGGCTGGCGGAGCAGTTTCGCAGCGTTCGCATTTCCGTGTTGGTGGAAAATCCGGCGCAGGCCGCAGCGTGGGCGGGCAGCCGGATCGGAATCTTCATCGATGTGAATCCGGGGATGAATCGGACCGGCATCGAGCAGGAAGGGACGGCCGAGATTCTGGCCGTGGCGTCTGCGATTGCCGCCGCCGGCCTCGAGTTCCGGGGAGTGCATTACTATGACGGCCATGTAGCTGCACCGAATCTCGCCGAACGAGAGGCGCTGGCGCATCGCGGCTATGACCGGCTGATGGAGATTGTCGCAGCGGTGGGAGCCCGCTTCAAAGTGGAAGAAGTGATCACTTCCGGCACTCCTGTGTTCGCGTGCGCCGCGTCATATGCACCGTTCCGATCAAGTGGATTTATCCATCGCGCTTCACCGGGCACGGTGGTCTATTGCGACACGACGAGCCTGACTCAATTGCCCGCTGAATGGGGCTACCGTCCCGCTGCGGTTGTAGTATCTACGGTCGTAAGCCACCCGAAGCCGAATTACGTGACCTGCGACGCGGGTCATAAGAGTGTTTCGGCGGATGCCGGAATTCCCACTTGCGCCGTGATTGGCCATCCTGAATTTCGTCCGCTCAAGCCAAGCGAGGAGCACCTGCCGGTCGAGGTCCAGAACGGCGCGAAAAGTCCTGCAATCGGAGAGACGCTCTACCTGATTCCACGTCACGTCTGCCCGACAGTGAATTTATTCGATGAAGCTTTGATCGTGGAGAATAATCACGTGACTTCGGTCGAACGAGTGACCGCGCGCGGACATAATCCACCGGGTCCGCGGGCGTCGCGCCATTTGACCTTGAGTCAAAATTAGATGTGACCCCGGCACAACTTCCGTACCGTTCGCGTAGCTGGATGCGGTTCGACGGAGTAGATATCCTCCGCGGCCTTGCGATCTTCCTGGTGCTGATGAATCACGTCAACATGCGGCTACTCGGCGCCCGAGTGCCGTACACCGCAGAACTTCCGGCGGTGCTGGTGCCCTCCCTGGTGTGGAATGGTCAGTTCGGCGTTCAGATCTTCTTTGCGGTATCAGGCTTCCTCATCACGTCCACCACGCTGCGACGCTGGGGCTCGCTGTCCAGTATTGGTGTGCTCGACTTTTATCGGCTGCGCTTCGCTCGCATCGCGCCGCTCCTCTTTTTAGTGCTGGCTGTTCTAAGCATTCTCCATTGGCTGCAGTTCCGGAATTTCATCGTCTCGGCAAAAACGGGAGGACTTGGCCGGGCGCTCCTGGCGGCGCTCACGTTCCGCATCAACGTTCTGGAGGCGAACCGTGGCTATCTTCCGGGCAATTGGGATGTCCTCTGGTCACTTTCCGTGGAGGAAGCGTTTTACCTCTTTTTCCCTGTTGTCTCGCGGATCTTCGGCCAGGGCAAGCTGCTGGTCGCGTTTCTCCTGGCCTTGGTTGTTCTCGGACCTTTCGGTCGCACGACGCTCGCTCACGGGAATGAGATCTGGAGTGAGTATTCGTACCTTGGTCGAACGGATGCCATCGCGCTTGGCTGCCTCACAGCGCTGATCGTATCAAGAACTCGCTTCTCCCCCACCGTACTCCGGATTTCCGGCGCCCTCGGCATAGTGATTCTGGCTTTCATGCTGGGGTTTTCGAACCGGATCTACAGTACTGTTGTTGGCCGGAGCGGGTTCGAGATGACGATCCTCGCGATGGGAACCTGCATGGTCATCGCTGCCGCGGCGCAGACTCAGTGGAAGAGTCCCGGTTTCCTCGGCCCGGTGCTGAAACTCGGCCGCTGTAGTTATGAGGTCTATCTGACCCACATGTTCGTCGTTTTCGCGCTGTTCAACTTGTTTCTCAAGCTTGGCAAGCCGATGGCCGCTGTCCCCATCCTCTTCGTCGGCGTGATCGTGATCGCGAGCGTGTGCGGAGCAGTGACTGCGCGAGTTTATTCCGAACCGATGAATCGGCTTTTGCGGAAGTGCTCCGTAGGCGGACCGGAGCGGCTTGGATCCGTAATCGATGGCGAAAGCGCTGTCCCCAGCTCGTGGCCGCCCGGGATAAAACGTGAGCCCGACGAAGTCATCGCTTCAGACACGTAGCGAGCTAGTAGGACTCCTTGCCGAGAGGCGCACCCCACTCCGTTTCGCGGTGGCGGTTTTTCGGGGTAATACGCGAGACCAGTTCCGATAGCTCGTACCGGGGCCGGGTTGAGCGAAACACAATAGCTCCGTCTCGCTGGAGGTCCAACGTGAGCCGGTCGCCCTCCCTAATGCGCGCTCGTCTCACAATGTCTTGAGGGATTCTGACGGCCAGGTTATTTCCCCATTTCGATACCGTCGTCTTACGCGTCATGACCACCTTTCAGCACTGCAGATACTCCAGGCAGCGCATAGTCCTTGAACTGTTCCCGCAGCGCACGCTTATTAAACTTTCCGACGCTCGTCTTGGGCACGGCTTCTATAAAAACCACATCGTCCGGGAGCCACCACTTTGCCACTCGATCCCGCAGAAAATCGAGAATCTCTTCCTTGGTGATCTGGCCTCGATACTGCGGCAAGGGAGCCACGGCCGCCACCGGGCGCTCCTCCCACTTGGGATGCGGGACCGCGATGACCGCGGCTTCCATCACCTTGGGATGCGCCATAATCGCGTTCTCCAGGTCGACGCTCGAAATCCACTCCCCGCCGCTCTTCACCAGATCCTTGGTGCGATCCATGATCTGGATGTAGCCTTCTGGGTCAATCGTCGCGACATCGCCGGTGCGGAACCACCCGTCCATGAACGATTCTTGGCGGCCGCGTTCCTCGCCGCGAGGGTCTTTATAATAGCCGCAGGTCACCCAGGGACCGCACGCCTGTAACTCGCCCATGGTGGTCCCGTCCCATGGAAGTTCGTGACCAGATTCATCGACAATTCGAATCCCGACACCCGCAACCGGCAGCCCGTGGCGAGCCAGAATGTCGTAGCGCGCTTTGTCCCGCAGACCTTCGAGATGACTCTTGAGCGCGACCACGGTGGCGATCGGAGTCGTCTCCGTCATGCCCCAGGCCAGCATGAAACGAATGCCGTACTTCTGCTCGTACAATTCGACGAACTGGCGCGGCAGCGCGGAACCGGCGCAAACGATCGAGCGCAGACTCGAAATGTCATGCTTTTCGTGTTCGAGGAAGCTGTACAGGCCCATCCACAGCGTTGGGACACCGGCGGTAAAAGTCGCGCGCTCGCCTTCCACCAGGCCCGCAATCGCAGCTGGCGTCAAATGCCTTCCGCTCAGGACGATTTTCGATCCCACCATTACGGCCGCATAGGGGACGCCCCAGCCGTTGGCATGAAACATCGGAACCAGTTGCAACACGGTATCGCGCTCGCTGAGTGCGAACGCGTCCGCCATGGCGAGTCCATAGCTATGCAGGACCAGGGAGCGATGCGAATAGAGCACTCCTTTGGGATGGCCCGTGGTTCCGGACGTGTAGCAGGTCGCCGCCGCGGCGTTTTCTTCGAGCTGCGGCCACGGAAACGGAGTCGGCGGCGCGGCAGCGAGCCGCAGTTCGTATCCACCTTCGGGCTCTGGTTGATCCGTATCATTCATCACGATAATCTCGCGGACGCCCGTCAACTCGCTTCGGATTTGATCGAGGATTGGCAAAAGCGAGGCATCCACAAAAATCACGCGGTCATCGGCGTGATTGATGATGTAGGCAAGCTGATCCGTTGCGAGGCGCAGATTCAAGGTGTGTAGCACGGCACCGTAACAAGTGACTCCGAAATAGAGCTCCAGATGACGGTAGCTGTTCCAGCACAGGGAGCCGACCCGGTCGCCCTGTTTCACCCCAAGCTCCTGCAAGACCCATGCGAGCCTGTGGACCCTCAAGTGAAAATCCGCGTAGGTGTAACGATGCATTCCGCCGCTATCTAATTTGGACGCGATCTCTTTTTTCGGAAAGAGCCGGGCTGCACGCTCCAGCAACGGAGTGAGCGTCAGCGGGGTATCCATCATCAAACCTTGCATTCGTCATTCACCTCGTAAACGGCGACGTAGCCGCAACCAATCACCGCCAGGAACATTGATAATACCTCACTGTCGCCCAAATTCTTTTCGTAGAAGCCGGCGATCATGACGCCGATGATCGTAGCAATGGCGGCGTGCAGAACCCAGCGCTGGGCTGCTCCGGACGGCAGTCTTCGCAAGGCTCGCGCAAAATCGAAGAACGCCTGGGCGTACATCCACATCATGGCGAGCATGGTCGGAATCCCGAGTTCCGCGGCGTAGTGGATGTAATCGTTGTGCAGATGGCCGTAGTCACCTGTGGGGAGCGGAAGCGTCGTGCCCGGCGGCAGATAATTCAGGTATTGATACTGGACCTGCTCGGGACCGATACCCAGCCACGGATGCGCCTGGATCATCTGGTATCCGATGGCGCGGCACATCGCGCGGTGGGCGTTCGAGTCGAGATCGCCATGCGGAACGAAGATGGATTCGATCCGCTCACCCAAATGAAACGGGTTCGTCAGCAGCAGCACGCCGGCCAGCGCGGGCACCGCGAGCACCAGCCACTTCCTCCAGAACCAGATCAGATAGATGCCTCCGGCGGCCGTCGCGCCCAGCATGCTGCGGGTGTACGCCACCAGAAGAGCAATCGTGATGAGGGTGCCCGCCGCGATCAGCCACATGGTCCATCGCCGGTCCGTTGAAAAAAACACGACCGCGCCGATGATCAGCAGGGCGATCATCATTTCGCCACTGAACGTCATCCAATGGCCCATGAAGCCGGTGACGCGGTCCGCGACGTAGGCGTTGTAGAAATCCCGGCGCGCTGCTTGGGCGGTGAGGTATTTTCGTGCGAACTGTTCGAGCGCCCACAAGGAGGATAGAGACGCCGCGAGCGCCCATCCGACCCCCAACCAGCGCACCTGACGCACATTGCGGAAAGCGCTGATCACGAGAAACAACATGAGATAAACGTAGAATTTCTTGATCTGCGGGTAGCCTTGGCGGACATGACTGGAAACGGCGTCGGAGAGAAGAGTCCCAGCCACGAAGATCGTAAAGGGCAGCCAGATGGGCGGCAGCCGCCACGTGTGCCGGGTAGCGATCATAGCCACCACCGCCAATCCCATCAGGATTTCGAGCGCTGCAATCGAAACCACGCAACAGACCGCGGCCGCTCCAGTTAAATACAGCGGAAGATCTTCTCGACGAAACGCTGGCATGCCCGACGGTCCATAATACTGTATTCATGCCGCTGCTCCTCACCGAAGCCGACGTACGGGAACTTTTGACGATGCCGGAACTAATCGCGGCTATGGACGGCGCGCTCACCGCTTTCTCGGCCCGAACCGTCGTGCAACCGGTGCGGACGGTGATCGAGACCACCGACTCCCATACCTTTTTCGGCGTGATGCCGGCCTATATTTCTTCCATGCCCGCCCTGGGCGCCAAACTCGTTACGGTTTATCACTCCAACCTCGCCCGTGGGCTCCCATCACATTTGGCCACGATTATCCTGTTGAATCCGGAGACGGGCGAACTGGAGGCAATCCTCGACGGACGCTACATTACGGAAACGCGCACGGCCGCTGTCTCGGCCGTCTCGGCGACCAAGCTGGCGCGGCCGGAGTCGCGCGTGCTCGCGATTCTGGGGTCCGGCGTTCAGGCGCGGAGCCACGTTGAAGCGCTTTCCTGCGCCCGCCGATTTGAAGAGATCCGGGCATGGAGTCCAAACCGAGAAAATCTGCTGGCATTCGTGAACAGCGCGGGCGCTCATCCAATGGAGTCGGCAGAGGCGGCTGTACACGGAGCGGACATCGTCGTCCTCGTCACCTCTTCGCCCTCGCCCGTGGTCCAACGCGAATGGGTTAAAGACGGCGCGCACGTCATCAGCGTGGGTGCGTGCCGTCCCACGCAGAGGGAGATGGACCCGCAGCTGGTCGCTGGGGCGAGATTATTCGTCGATTCGCGCGACGCTGCCCTAAAAGAGTCCGGCGATGTCGTGCTTGGAATTGCTGAAGGACGGTTTACACCGGACCACATCGTCGCCGAACTCGGGGACCCGGCCGCCAAGCGCGAGAGCGAAGAAGAAGTGACCGTCTTCAAATCGCTAGGACTGGCGGTGGAGGACCTGGCCGCAGCGCAGCTAGTCCTCCAACGCGCCAAAAGTCAAGGCCGGGGAATCAGGATTTAATCCACCGGTACCCAGGACTTGTCAGGATTATAACGGGTCACGGATGTGGTCAAATTCGACTGAGGCTTTCCCATGTCCCGCTCGTATACCATACCATCCTGGTTCACGATGAACGTGTGAACTCCGGTCATGCCATAGTCGGCGGGCCAGGCCACAAGCGCAAAGCCTCCGAACATCGAGTCCTTGGAAGCGTAGTTGTGCTGGCCGCCAGGGGCGTCCGGGCCCTGAGACTTCAGAACGCGGAAATAGTAGCCATGATATGGCTTGGCCTTGGAAGCGGACCCGGTGCGCACCTCAGCCGCCGCGAAACCTTCCGGGACCAGGGCGTCCGCGCCCGGCCAGTACAGACCATCGTTTTTGCCGGACGAACTCATGATCTGCTGGGCATACTCGAGCACACCATGCTCGTCCCGAACCTTCGTGGCGTAAGCTCGTTGCGCCTCTACATATCCTGAGCAGATTTCGATCGCGTCCAATTCGTTGGCGCCGATTCTGCGCGCGCGCATCTCGACTTTGCCTTCGGTGGTGTCGAATCTCCATTTCCCGTTCGTCCGCACAAGGGGTACCGGGAACGGCCAGTCCTCGTCTCCCACGGTAAGGATCATTACGTTCATGTTCAACGTGGACTGCTCAAGCTTATGTTTCCGCTGGACGAGCTGAGAAAACTCCTGACGTTCAGCCTGGTCCTTCCCCGGATCGCCTGAGGTCAGGATTTGCTGGCCGTTCGGGCCGAATATCTTCGACAATTGAGCCGTATCATTTTTCGCCGCTGCATCGATCAGCGCTTGCGCAGCCGCCTCGGGCGAATCGAACGCAGTCTGGGCAGGCGCCGCTTGCTGTGCCCACATCGAAACCGGAACACCGATCATCAGAGGCGCCAAAAACAACGTCAGTACTCTTGCCGACATATTCATCTCCTGCCTCCGCCACGCGCGCCGCCGCCACCGCCACGCGCGCCGCCACCCCCCCCAAAACCACCGTGCATACTCGAAAAGCCATGGTCGCTTTGCATGCGGGTTGCTCCGCCGTTCTGGATTCCTCCGAAGGCGCTGTGACTGCCGCCACTATTACGCTGCTCGAATCCCGGACTGCCGAACCGGGCACCTGGGGATGCGCCTCTTTCCGCTCCTCGTTCAGCGCCTCCTTGCGCTCCTCTTGCCGCTCCTCCTTGCGCTCCTCTTTCCGCCCCGCCGAAATTCCTTGACCCGTTGAATCCCTGTTCCCGTGCCCCGCCTCTGAACTCGCCTCCCCTCACGTTGCCGGCTCCAAACCGGTTCGCTACCTCGCGATTGGCGTAGGGAACTCCAAGGCGATGACCCGGGTCATGAGCCCACGCTCCGCCCGGCCCGAAGCCATGGTATTCGGCGAAGCCATAACGGTGAAAGAAATTGGCGTTCACAAAAATCCCGCCTCCAAACCAGTTCGGCCCCCAACCCCAACCGTAGCCACCCCAGATTCCAAACCCTCCGAAATAAGCTCCGATCGAGATTCCCGGCCAAAAACCGAATCCAAAGCCGATCCCCGGGTAAATCAAAGGAGGGTAATAGCCAATCAGCGGGGGGCCCCAGATATACGCCGGATCATAATATGGAACGTAAACAACCTGCGGATCTGTTGGCTGAATGGTGATCGCGGTTTGACCGTTTTGTGTCTGCGTGCCCACGTTCAACTGAGGCGTTGACTGTAATTTCCCGTTCGCTTGAGCTTTGCCTCGCATACGTTGCACGGCGCTCATTACATCCGCCTGCTGGGCCAGAAATGCGTTGCCGAGATCAGTAGTCCAGCGGACATCCTGGTTCAGTCGGGCGAGGACATCCGGAAAAACGACTAGAGCTTGCACGCTAGGATCCCAATTCTGCTGGCGCGCCGCATCCAAAAGCGCCTGGCCGGTCAGGCCTTTATTCTGCTGGATCCATTGCTCCGCCTCGACAATCTCAAGCGGATACGTCGACGCCGCCAGGATCTGGCTCAAGATATTGTCCGGATACAGTGCGATCGGGGCGACCAGATTGTCCAGTTGATCGGGTGAAAGCGGCTGCGCGGGAGGAGCTTGGGCAGGGGGCTGTTCCTGCGCCAGAACCAACCCGTCCGGCACCAGGAAAACAGCGCAACTCCCAGCGCAAATTAATGTGAGGCTTCGAAAAAACTTTCTCATTATGCCCCTCTCCAACAGTATGGATGACGGCCGTTACCTTTAGGTTTCACCGGCATGAAACTTCCGCAAACGCGAACAACACGTGTAAGTCTATGAGGCAGTGGAGCGAATGGCCGTTTTTCGGCTTACGGCATCACCATCACCGCTCTTCAATTCGCTAAAAACGATGGTGGAAAAAATGGTCAGCGCGCCCAGGACCAGGAAAGCCTGGTGGATGCCGTGTATCATTTGCGCTGCGCTGGAATGAAAGCGATCGGGAATGAAGAACGCGGCGGCTAACGACGCGGTCGCGACGCCGAAACTGATCGACATCTGCTGCAGGGTGCTGGCGATCGAGCTCGCGTTGCTGGTTTGTTCCTCGGTGACATCGGCATAAACCAGCGTGTTCATGCTTGTGTATTGAAGCGAGCTGAAGAACCCAAAGCAGAATCCCTGCAATGCGATCAACCACACCGGCGTTCCAACTCCGATGGTGGCGAAAAGCCCAATGAGCAGACCGAGGATCAGAGTATTGGAGACTAAAACCGCGCGATAGCCAAAACGGGCTAATATTCGCGGCATCGTCATCTTCAAGCTCATGGCTGCGATCGCCTGCGGCATCATCATCAAACCGGATTGAATCGGAGTGAATCCGAGGCCAACCTGGTAGAGGAGCGGAAGGATGAACGGGATTCCACCAATGCCCAGGCGCGTGAAGAAGCTGCCGCTGACGGCCGCGCGGAAAGTGCGGATGCGGAATAGGCCCAGTGACAGCAAGGGAAACCGAATCCTGGTCCCATGCAGTCCGTACGCCGCGAGCAGCAGGATCGAAATCGCGAGCAGCCCCAGGACTTCGCGGATGCTCAGCGTATGTTCACCGAATACCTCCAGTACATACGAAAGCAACGCAACACCGGAGCCAAAGAGGACGAGACCGACAAAATCGAGAGGATTAGACTTTTCGCGATAGTCCGGCAGATGCAGATAGACCAATACCAAACCTATGAGGCCGATGGGAATGTTCACGAAAAAGATGACGCGCCAATGAAAATACGCGACGATTAATCCGCCCGCGATGGGTCCCAGCATCGGGCCAATCAGACCGGGGATGGCGACGAAGCTCATGGCTCGAATCAGCTCGGACTTGGCGAACGTCCGGACCAGGGTGAGCCTCCCCACGGGCACCATCATGGCCCCGCCGCAGCCTTGCAGGATGCGGCACGCGACCAATACATGGATGTTGGTCGAGATGCCGCAGAGAAATGAACCCAGCGTAAATATTCCGATCGCCGATGCGAACACCCGGCGTGTTCCGAATCGATCCGCCACCCAGCCGCTGATCGGAATGAAAACCGCAAGACTCAACGTGTAGCTGGCGAGCACCGATTTCATACTCAATGGCGCTACTTTGAGCGCCGCCGCGACGGTCGGCACCGCAGTGTTCAGAATCGTCGTATCCAGGGCCTCCATGAAGAAAGCGACCGCGACCAGCCACGGTAACAGTCGCTTGCCGGCAACGGACGGCACGAGGACACTGGTGGAATTGGTTAAACTCATTTTCTTGGGTTGCGGCTACACTAACTAACAGTATGAGACTCCATCTTGGGATGTTCCTGTTCGCGGCCGGGCTTTCCAGCGCCGCGACTCTTGAACAGTATCTCAGTGCGCCGTTCGCGTCGGAGCTGACCGCCGCGCCGGGAGGTGGAAAGATCGCGTGGGTTCTGAACGAGCGAGGCGCGCGGAACATCTGGGTTGCTGCGGCGCCCGACTATAAAGGCCGGCGATTGACCGCCTACAAAGATGACGACGGCCAGGATCTCGCTGAGCTAGCATGGACGGCGGATGGCCGGTCACTCCTTTACACCCGTGGCGGCGATCTCGACACGCATCGCGATATTCCCAATCCCCAAGGTTTGGCGCAATGGCCGGAGCAAGCCATCTACATCATCCCGTTCGACGGCGGCGCGCCAAAGAAACTGGCCGAAGGCAATTCGGACGCCGTCTCCCAGGATGGCCGCGTGGCATTCGTAAGGAATGGGCAGATCTGGATGACCACGGTTGACGGTGAGAAGCCGGTCGAGGTGGTCCACACCAAGGCTCGATCGGGAGAACTCCGCTGGTCACCGGACGGCAGCGCCCTCGCCTTCGTCAGCAATCGCGCCGAGCACGCGTTTATCGGTGTTTATAGTGTCGCGGACAAGTCGCTGAAGTATCTCGACCCGAGCACGGACCTCGATAGCGATCCCGCCTGGAGCGCGGACGGACGCCGAATCGCGTTCATCCGCCGGGCGAGCATCGTCAGCGCCGGCGGCGCAGGACCGGTGCGTGAAGCGCTCACTCCGTGGTCGATCCGCGTGGCCGACGCTTCCACGGGCATGGGTCGAGAGGTTTGGCACGCTGACAAGGGCCAGGGCAGCGCATTTCACCCGATGGTCGCCGCGAATCAGATTTTCTGGGGCGCGGGCGACCGCCTCGTCTTTCCTTGGGAAAAAGATGGCTGGCTGCATCTCTTTTCCGTGTCGGCGGAGGGTGGACCGGCGAAGCTGCTGACGCCCGGCGAGTTCGAGGTGGAACATGTTTCAATGTCCCGTAACAGGCGGGATCTGATTTATTCCTCCAACCAGGGTGATATCGACCGCCGCCACGTGTGGCGCGTTTCAGTGCAGGGAGGTCAGCGGCCGGCTCCCCTACTCCTCGGCGCGCCGGACGGCACTGGAATCGAAGTGGAACCGGTGGAAGCGGGCGACAACGCGATCGCCTACCTGTGCGCGGGTCCGCGCGAAACCGGGCGAGCGGCGATCAAGATCGGCAACACCGCGCCTCGCGACGTGGCCCCGGATTCGATCCCGCCGGACTATCCGGAAAAAGAGCAGGTGGTTCCGCAACAGGTCATCTTCCCCGCTTCTGACGGAATGCTTATTCACGGCCAGCTCTTCCTGCCGCCGCCTGCCCCCGTGTTCATAAGTGGGATCAACACCTACCCGGGCAAGCACCCGGCGCTGGTCTTCTTCCACGGAGGCTCGCGGCGTCAGATGCTGCTCGGCTGGCATTACATGGACTACTACAGTAACGCCTATGGGATGAACCAGTATCTGGCGAGCAAGGGCTACATCGTGCTGAGCGTCAATTATCGCAGCGGCATCGGATATGGGCTCAATTTTCGGGAAGCGCTCAACTATGGCGCTACGGGGGCCAGCGAATACAACGACGTCATGGGGGCCGGGTTGTACATGGCGAATCGTCCCGACGTTGACCCGAAGCGCTTGGGTGTGTGGGGCGGATCCTACGGCGGCTATCTGACTGCGCTCGCTTTGTCGCGCGCGAGCGATTTGTTCGTGGCCGGTGTAGACTTTCACGGTGTGCATGATTGGAGCGCCCCCGGTGGCAGCGTGGCCAATCCTAATCTCGACCCGGAAAAGCAACGGGACCTGGTACGGCTGGCGTTCGAGTCGTCCCCTTTGGCCAGCGTGAAGACCTGGCGCTCGCCGGTGTTGCTGATTCACGGCGACGACGATCGCAACGTCGATTTCAGCCAGACCGTTCGCCTGGTGGAAGCGCTACGCGCCCAAGGCACGGAATTCGAGGAGCTGATTATCCCCAACGAAGTGCACAGCTTCCTGATGCAGCAGAGTTGGCTGAAGGCGTATCACGCTGCGGAAGATTTCTTCGCTCGGAAGCTAGCGAGGTAATTTGTCCCAAAACACATTGCAGTCATCCAACGCGTCCTTCTGGGAATAGAGCCGGGGCAAATTCATCGACTCGATTTTGTCGTTGTCCTCGCACGTCTCCACGGTGCTGTAGACACCTGCTTCGAGGCGCTTCTGCAACTCAGAGTTCGAAACGATGTGGAGAGAAGCGGCCTCGGCGGCAGGCAACTCGAGTTTGTGGGCATACTGAAATTCCATCCCTGACGGTGGAGGCCGTCGCGTAAGAAAGTAGATCGACTCGTCGGCCCAAAGGGTTGCTTGTCGCGGAGTGACTTCGTCCACTTTAGCGGCAATTCGCTGCATGGCTTGCCAGGTATAATCGTCGCGATGTTCGTACAGCGATTTCCCGAGGGCTAAGAGGATGAAGATGCCCAACGCCAGGGTCGGCGCCAGGGGCCGATCGGGATCGTATAGACGAGCGCTGACCGTGTAGAGTCCCACAGCGGCGAGGATCGCGAGAAAAGGGACGAGCAGCAGGAAATATTGCTGAAAGGTTGGGTGCGCGGTCAGCAGCTCGAAAGCCATCGCCAGCGTTAGCCAGCCGCATAAGTAGAACTCTGCTCGGCGCTCACTGTCCCACTGGTTTGCTTTGGCGATGAAGCGCAATCCTGCGAACGCGAGCAGGCCCAGCAGAAGCGTTTGAGACGAATCGATCCATGAGATCAGCAACTCGAAATCGTGCTGCCTCACATCACCCCAATTTACGCGTCGATAGATCGCCTGGTACTGGATTATGTTAAAGAAAACCTGGCGCGGCCCCTGAATGAACAGCCAGAATACAGGTAAGAACGGAATTACCGCCGCAGCCGCGAACGCCGCGAACTTGACCAATCTGGTTCCGGCGCGGTTGTGGAGCAGGATCCAAGCTATCAGAACTGGGCCTACCATCGCGGTCAAAAGAGAAGATGCGGCGGCAGCACCCGCTAGAAATCCCGCCGCAGCCGATAACCACGCCTCCTTTCGCTCTGCGGCCAAAAGAGACAGCCGAAACGCCGCGACGATGAGAAATAAACACATGCCATAAGCCTGTCCGGCGGTTGCGTAAAACACCACTACAGAGTTCAAGCCAATCAGCACTGCGCCGGTAATCGCGGCCGCCAGCCGCCATCGCGGGATAGGAAAGCGGACAAAAATAAAGTCGGCTGTCAGCATGGCCGCACCCGCTGTAAGCAGGGTCGCGATCACGTGCACGCCGCGCCAGCTATCGCCGAAAAGGCGCATCCACGCTGCATTCCAGTAGGTGTTGAGAGGCGTCTGCGGGAAACAGAAATCGAGATAGGGCCGCTTCCCCTCGTTAATAAGCCGCGCCGCGAGCAGGTGAAAGCCTTCATCCCAGACGAAAGAATAGGTCTGCGAATAGACAATCAACCCAGCCGTGAGGAGCGTCATGAAGCCGCAAAGGTAAAGGTATGATCTGCTGTTTCGCAAGTGAATCGCGGCGGCCCTGTTGCGGGCTGTTGACTTATAATAGCGGCATTGGCTGAATGACCTGGCGGTTTTGGCTCGTCAGTCTCGCGTGCGCGATATCCGCACAAGGCGCGGAAAAGGCGATCCCCAAGGTTACGCCGGCGCCGGCCGGTCCGTATCACGTTCGCGGTAACCGGATTCTGGATTCGAGCGGCCGCGAGTACCTCATTCGGGGAACTCAGCTTCCACCCATCACGTTGGACGAGTTCGATCCGTTTTCCGGCACCACTCTCATCACGATCCGCCAGCGTCTGAACATGAACGCAGTACGTCTGCCGGTGGATGCTCGAGAGTATGTGGCGAATGTGCGCTATCGGGCGCGGGTGAAGGAAATTGCGGAACGGGCAAATCGTTTCGAACTCCTGGCGATCCTCGAACCCATGGAGAGTGTCGATCTCTTTTGGGCGGAATGTGCCGCCGACTTTAAAACGAGTCCGAATGTATTCTTCGCGCTGTCTCCGGGGGACGATGCGCAACGCGCCGTGGTTGCCATTCGCTCCTCCGCCACCGGTCAGCCGATCATCGTGGCGACTCTCAGTGAGGTCCTGGATTCAAATATCATTTACGAGGTCTTGCCGGCATACGCGTCGCTAACAACCGATCGAACGCGACTGGACTCCGTGTCCGCGCGCATCCCTTTAGTGGTGAGCGGACTCGACCCTCAGCTTGACCAGGCAGGACCGGAATGCGCCGCTTTTCCAAACGATCCGGGAGCAGCGTCCAAGCTGATCGAGGATCTTCTGACGGATTTCGATGAGCACTCCATTTCGTGGACGATCTCCACCCTGGAGCCTGGAAGATTCATCGACAGTTTCCGGGGTTACAACTGGACCAAGCTCGATGATGGATGGAGCTGTGGTGAGTCCCCTGCCCGCGCGGGAATCGCAATGGCTGTATTGTCCCATTTGTGGAGCGCCAATCCGCACGGGCTTTTCATGGTGAGTCAGCCGGCCGGGGGCGCGGTGGTTGCAAGGGGCGGAAATGCCAGCGCCTATGGCCCCATTCTGGCGGATCGCGAGGTCCACGCGAATCAGTTCCCGTTGCCGGTGAAGCTCGGAAACATTTCGGTTCGTGTTCGGGACTCCCAGGGAATCGCTCGCCTTGCTCCGCTGTCCTGGACCGGCGCGGGATGGTCGAGCGTAAATTTTGTCGTTCCGTCAAACTCGGCACTTGGTCCGGCTGAAGTCGCGGTTGTACGGTCGGATGGTTCGACGACGGCGGCCATGGTGATCATTGCGGGCGTGGCGCCCGGGCTCTACACAGCCACAGCCGATGGACGCGGACCCGTGATTGCCCAGGTTCGGCAGCGCTTTTCAGATGCCAGGACCGCGGAATTCCCTGCGTGGACATGTTCGAAGTACGGTTGCAAGACCGTGCCCATCCCGCTTACTCATTCTGCTTCGACGACGGTTCGCATGGAGGGTACGGGTTTTCGCTTCGTGAGCTCGAAAGCCGCCCTGCGGGTCACCATCGACGGCATCCCTGTCCCGGTCGAGGCCTTCGGTCCGGCCCCGGGGAGCTCCAACGACCAAATCACCGTGAAGCTTCCAGACGAGCTCATCGGACATGGCGAGTCTGATGTCGTGCTGACCGCCGATGGTGCGCTCTCCAACGTCGTGCGAATCAACATCGGAAGTCAATAAATGAAACGCGCGGCAGTCGCCTTGGTGATGCTCATCACCGTGCATGCCGGATCCAGGCTTCCGCAGCCATTCGTTCCTGCGGACAACCCTCAAAACCCCTCGAAGATTCAACTGGGCCGCTACCTGTTCTATGACAAACGCATGTCCGTGAACGGCAGTAGCTCTTGCGCTACCTGCCATCGGCAGGAATTGGCATTTACAGACGGACGCGCGCAGGCGGTCGGGGCGACACAACAAACGCATCCGCGAAGCTCGATGAGCCTTGTCAATGTCGCCTACAACGGCCTGTTCAACTGGAGCGACCCGACGGTGCATTCGCTCGAGGAACAGGCATTGAAGCCGATGCTCTCCACAAATCCGGTGGAGCTTGGAATGAGTTTCATCCAAGCGGACTTCATCAAGCTGATCCGGTCGGACGCGACTTACAGACCCCAATTTCGCCTGTCTTTTCCCGGCCAGCCAGATCCGTATACGATCCCCAACATCGCGCGCGCCCTGGCCACGTTCGAGCGCACCATTGTTTCCGCGAACTCGCCCTACGATCGTTTTCATTTCGAGGGCGACGAGTCCGCGAATCTCCGAGTCCGCGAAGCGGGGCGAGATCCTGTTCTTCCTCGACGGCGGCCCGTCGTGCTTTCGCTGCCACGGCGGATTCAATTTTAGCGACGGGGCGCAATACCATAACAACGGCCTTTACAACCTGGATGGTCTGTTCTCCTATCCGGCGCCGAACCGCGGTCTTTATGAGCATACGAGGCGCGCGTCCGACATGGGGAAATTCAAGGCTCCGACGCTGCGCAACATCGCCGTGACAGCGCCCTACATGCACGATGGCAGTATCGCCACGCTGGAAGAAGTTATTGAACATTACGCCGCCGGAGGCCGGACGATTGCAGCCGGGCCACTCGCCGGCGTGGGGCATGACAATCCCGCCAAGGACAGGCTGATCCACGGATTCCAGATGACCTCGCAAAATCGCGCAGATCTCGTCGCGTTCCTGAAGAGCCTCACTGATGAAGCGCTCTTGCACGATCCCCGGTATTGCGACCCGTGGACCCATACCGAGTAGAATGTAGCCCATGGATTCCATCCAGTACAACCTCCCGCAGAGCCGCATCCCACAAGCGTGGTACAACATCCTTCCGGATCTCCCCACGCCTTTAGCGCCGGTCCTCCATCCAGGAACGCTGAAACCCATCGGCCCTGACGACCTCGCGCCGCTGTTTCCAATGAGCCTGATCCTTCAGGAAGTCAGCCTGGAGCGCGAGATCGAGATCCCCGGAGAGGTGCGGCAGGTGTACGCGCAGTGGCGTCCCTCGCCGTTATTTCGAGCGCGCCGCCTGGAAAAAGCTTTGGATACGCCAGCGCGGATTTATTACAAATACGAAGGCGTGAGCCCGGCGGGCTCGCATAAGCCGAACACTGCCGTCGCGCAAGCTTACTACAACAAGCGGGAAGGCACTCAGCGCCTTTCGACGGAGACGGGGGCCGGCCAGTGGGGCTCGGCTCTGGCCATGGCCTGCGCTTTCTTCGGCTTGGAGTGCAAGGTGTTTATGGTGCGGGTCAGCTACGACCAAAAGCCCTACCGCCGCGCTCTGATGGACGTTTTCGGCGCATCCGTCACCGCCAGCCCCAGCCTCGAAACGGAATCAGGCCGCGCCATTCTCGCGCAAAATCCGCTATCGAATGGTTCGCTGGGCATCGCTATTTCCGAGGCTGTGGAAGTAGCCGCGAAGGACCCCCACACCAAGTACGCGCTGGGCAGCGTCTTGAATCACGTTCTGTTGCATCAGACCGTGATCGGGCTGGAGACGATCGAACAGATGGCGCTGACGGGCGATGAGCCGGACGTGATTGTCGGTTGCACGGGCGGCGGATCAAACTTTGCGGGCCTGGTGATGCCGTATCTGGGCCGCAAGCTCAAGGGCCAAAGCCACGCACGCGTGGTTGCGATCGAACCCGCCGCGTGTCCCAGCCTTACCAAGGGCAAATTCACGTACGACTTTGGAGACACCGGACACCTGACACCGCTGGTCAAAATGCACACACTAGGGAGCACGTTCATTCCCCCGGGAATTCACGCGGGCGGGCTGCGCTACCATGGCATGGCTCCGCTGGTATCGCACGTGATGGATTTGGGCTTGATTGAGGCCAGGGCGGTGCACCAACTGGACGCCTTCGCGGCCGGGGTTCAATTTGCCCGCGCCGAGGGTATCCTTCCGGCGCCCGAAGCCAATCACGCGGTCGCCGGAGCGATCAGCGAAGCTCTGCGCGTCAAGGAAGAAGGGTCGCAGCGGACGATTCTCTTCAATCTCTGCGGGCACGGGCATTTCGACATGCAATCGTACATCGACTATCAGGCCGGGAAGTTACAGAACTATGACTATCCCGCGGAAGAAATCGCACTGGCGTTAGCCGGCTTGCCCGCCCTGACCGCCGTCCGGTAAGTTTTCGCAAGGGTAACGTGATTGCACTACGCAAGCGGAACATCATCATGCGCCGCTGTGGTCCCGCTGTGATCCTCTGTTTAATCTTGAGCTTTTTGCGAACGCCAGCCGGGTTTGCGCAGCGCCCTCCGGCCCTTCGCGATACGGGTGGTGTGTTAGGCAGACTCAGCATCGCTTCGTTCACCGGTAGCAGTCAAGACTCGATCCAAGCCGTTGCCACCGATGCAAATGGAGACATCTATGTCGCCGGGACCACCTTTTCGCCGCAGTTTCCGGTGAAGAATGCCGAGCAGCCGGTCTTCGGCGATGCGCGGATTCTTCGTACCACCGATCTTGGCGCCACCTGGACTTGGGCTGGATTTCCGCCTGGTAATGTGACCGTCTTGGTCGCCGACCCCGTCAGCCCGCAGGTGCTATTTGCGGGTGGCCCGAACGGAATTTATAAGAGCACGGATTCGGGTCAGACGTGGCAGGTGGTTTATCCCTTTACAGGTGGGAATCCGAACAGCTCAGTGTCCTTGGCGATCGATCCCGGAAATCATCTGCGATTGGCGGCGATCACGCCGTCTGTCGGCCTTATCCGGAGCCTGGATGGCGGAGAAACCTGGACGCCTGGCGGTTCCTGTCCCTTCTCAGCATGCGCCGGACAATTGATCGCGGATCCGACTGGATCGGGCGCGTTGTTGACAACGTTTAACCTGTCCATCTCGCGCGATTGGGGGCTGACTTTTGAGCCGTTGAGACCGCCGGCGCCGGGCACGCCAAGTACAGCGGCCTTCGATCCCTCGAATCCGGGTTGGATCTACGCCGACGTATCCGGCGGCTCAGCAGGCACGCTGTGGCTTTCCACCGATTACGGTTCAACGTGGACTGCGAAGGCGTCCCCGCCCACCACGTTCACCGCAATCCAGACTCTGGCCGTCGATCCGAATCAATCCAACATTCTCGTCGCTGCCACGGCGGACGGATTGTATAAGAGTTCGGACGGCGCGGCATCATGGACGCTCCAGAGAGGCTCGAATTTTATGCCCGAGACCGAAGATCCGTTCGTGATGGTGCCTCACACTTGCATTCCGTCCGGAGGACTTCTTGCCATCAATGGCGCTGTCGCATTCAGTCCCGATTTCGGCGTGACTTGGACGACGCCGCAGCTTTCCAACGTAACCAGTGTGGCTGCGGGACCCGGGTGTACGTTTTACGTCACCGGCACGACGTCCTCGGACGCCTTCGTGGCCAAAATTGCTTCGGATGGAGCCGTGCAGTGGACGACATTTCTGGGAGGTTCTGATACAGACGCGGCGGTGGCTTTGGTGCTCGATCAGCAGGGAAACGTGTACGTCGCCGGCAACACCAGTTCGCCGGATTTCCCCACGTCCGTTGCGCATATCGGACCTCAGGGAGAAAACTCGGTATTTATAACGAAATTTTCGCCCGGTGGGCAGGTGATTTATTCGGCGACACTTGGAGGCGAATCCGCAAGCACTGCGGTCGCCCTCGCCGTCGACGTCGGCCAGAACACTTACATCGTTGGGACGACTAATTCGACGCAGTTCCCGGTGACTCCTGGCGTCATCGTCACGAGTTCGGAACGGGGTTCTTCCACGGGCTTTCTAGCGAAGCTCTCTTCGGATGCAGCCCTGACGTATGCGACCTATCTCGGCGAATCCTACACTGATCCCGGCGCGATTCTGGTGGACGCGAACGAGGAAGCCATTATCGCGGGCACGGGCGTGACGACGGGACCGGCCGAGCGGATACTTGGTTTCATCATGAAAGTAAACGGCGCAGCTTCGCAGGTGTTATCGGCCACAAATCTTCCCGTGACGCTGTTCAACATTACTGGGCTGGCTGCGGATGCTCAAAATAACCTCGTGGTCCTCGGCGAAGCAGAGGCTCCCCCTGCCCCGCCGGGGGGCTTCTTCATCGACACCGCCCCCAGCCTGCGTTCAGGAGATGTTTGGGGCGGCTACGCCCAGTGCCGACGCGTTCGTTTTAAAACTGCGCGCATCGGACTGGCAGCCGATCTATACCGCTGTCTTCGCGGCGCCATGCGGACTCCAGACCGGCACTGTCTCGATAGACCCCAGCGGATCGGCAGTGTTCGCAATGGCTGGAGGCGCGGGACTTTCCTTGCGCAGTCCGCGGTTGGCGGGGCCAGTCTGTGGTGAAAATTCGAGCGCGACCGCGAAGCTCAGCGCCGATGGGTCCACGCTTCTATTCGGCACGTATCTCGATAACTGCGGTGTTCCGGGCATCGCCGTAGCCAGTGACGGATCGATTTATGCCGGCGTCTCGCCAACCCAAGGCGGTGACACAACGTCGGTCTTGCATTTGACCAACCCAAATCCGGCGGCAATCTCTCTCGATCAAATCTGGAATGCGTTCAGTGGCGATGCGAGCGCGGTGGTGGGCGGAGGATTGTTCACGCTCGCGACCTCCGGATTCCAGCCATCAGCGGTGAATCTGGGGATCAATCCGAGCCAGAACTTGCCGCTCGAACTGAGCGGAGTGCAAGTGAAGTTTGACGGCGTTCCTGCGGCCATTCTTTCAACTGCGCCGGGACAAATCATGGTAGCCGTGCCGCAGGATTTGTTGGTCCCGGACACACGAGGCGGCTCCGTCGAGAGAAGTCCCGGCAACATGTCCTTCTTGTCCGTTCAGCTCATCTACAATGGCGTTCTTTCCAACAAGGTCCTGATGCCTGTCTCGAAATCGCTTCCAGGCCTGTTGACGCTTGACTTTCCAAATCTTCCAGGCGGTTCTCCCGATGGCAACGTTCGCAACGAGGACGGAACGCCGAATGATATAAATCATCCCGCGGCCCTCGGCTCGACGATCACATTGTTCGCCACCGGTATGGGTGCGACGAGTCCACCAGTGGCTCCCGGATCGGTGGCGCAATCGCTTGCGATTTTGCCCGTCACGCCAGTCTATTCAACCTGGCAAACAGGGACTCCGGGGATGATCCCCCCGCCGGAGAACGTCTTCTCGGTGCCCGGATTTGTTTCTTCCATGTTTCAGATTCAGGTCCAGGTGCCCGCTACCACTCAAAGTCTGCAAGGCATCGGCGTAGGAAATGGAGTCACGCGTGCTAGCATCGGATTGCAATTCGAAATCGCCATCACAGACGTGATTCCGCCCGTGTCCAACATTGTTGGCGTATACGTGAAGTAATGCGCGCCCTATTGTTAGGTCTTGCGTGCTGTCTGACCGCCTTCGCTCAGGTTCCCCAAATTGCGCCGGGTGGTGTTGTGAGCGCCGCTTCCTGGGGTTCGCCCGTAGCGCCCGGCGAGATCGTTGCCATCTTCGGAAGCAATCTCGCGGCGACTCAGCAGTCCGCGAGTGCACTGCTGCCCTTTACCCTCGCTGGGACTTCCCTTACCATCAACGGCGTTCCCGCGGCGCTGGCTTTCGTTTCTCCAGGGCAGATTAACGCGCAGGTTCCTTCCTCGCTGGCGGCCATGAACTTGACTGTCACGAGCGCGACTGCTGTTGTCACCACCGCCGCTGGAACAAGCTCGCCCACGACTCTGTCCTTGACAGCTGCCTACCCCGGATTTTTCACCGTCGATGAGAGCGGATGCGGTCAGGCGGCCGCATTGAATATCCGTCCGGACGGAACCGTCTCACTGAACTCCCCTTCCAATAGCGCCGCTCCCGGAGATTACATCGCGCTCTTCGGCACCGGCTTCGGTCTCGCCAGTCAACAGCCGCCGGATGGCGTAGCGGCCAGCGGAGCAGTATCGCTCCAATCCGCGCCAAACCTTTTCGTCGATAGCAACCCCGTTTCTACCTCGTATGCGGGACTTGCGCCCACACTTCCCGGCGTGGACCAGATCAATTTTCAGATTCCGGAATCGACTCGTAACGGATGCGCGGTGCCGATATCCGCGTCGCAGACGTTTGGAAGTCCCTCGGTCACGATCAGCATCCAAAGCGGACGCGGACAGTGCACCGATCCCCCGATTCAGTCCTGGGGGCAGCTTGCGCTATACAATTCCGTCTTTTCGGGACCGGGTCTCTCCGCTTTAGCGAGTGAAAGCGAAGGCTTCACGGCATCCTTCCCGTCCGGCCCTGCGGTGCAACCACCGGCGCCTGCGGAAATTGTATTTGCTCCCAATTGGGTTGGAAATGCCCCTCTCACCGGTCCCGTGGCGATACTGGTTCCTAATGTCGCGCCCCTAAATTTCCGCACTTGTTTGGTCCCAGGATATTCGAGCTTGTCCGCCGGCGCGATTCAAATACAACCCCCGAGTGGAAGCCCACTGACGCTGCAGCCTCAGCCGCTCCTGACCGGAGGCGTGTCCTATAGTGAAATCCTGCCCACCGGGTTCATCGCTCCAGGAACCTACACGATCTCCGGATCGGCGGGCGGTTCAGTGGATCTGACGGCGAGCCTGGTTGTCGGGTCGCCCATTCAATTGCAGACCACATTCCCGGCGGGGACGGTCATCTCATCCAGCCAGCCGCTCACCGTCCGATGGACGGGAGGTGATCCGGGCACGCTGGTGAAAGTCACACTTATTTCGGGGCAGGGCTTGAACGCCACTTCCGATTATTCCTACGCCGACGCCGCCAGCGGCTCGCTGACGATGCCGCCCTACTGCTCCGGAAATCCCGTGAGTGCCGGCGGGAATGGCGTCTTCTGCACTCTTGGATTGCCGCTCTCCCAGAATGCCCAGATAGAGGTTCAGGTTATGCCCGCACCCGATCAGGTTTCCATCGTCAGCGTGCCGGGCGTTACAGGCCCCGTGCAGCTTACCTGGCAATACTCGTATGATTTCTCCGGCCTCATCCTGGGACAGTAAATGATTATTACAAAATGATCACGATCCTACCGCAGGTGTTTCTGATAAACTTAGGTCATTATGGCCGCGAAAAAGAGGGCTAATTCCTCACTGCTCGGACAAATTCAGCATATCGTCGTGATCATGCTCGAAAATCGATCCTTCGATCACATGCTCGGTTTCCTGTATGCGGATCAGGGCAACGTGTCCCCGTTGGGACATCCGTTCGAGGGACTCACCGGGACTGAAAGTAATCCCGACGGAAAAGGCGGCTCGGTCACCGTGTACAAAATCAAGAGCACGGACCCTCACCCGTATTTCATGCCGGGAGCCAACGCCGGCGAAGGCTACCTCAACACCAACTCGCAGTTGTTTGGAGCGGCGCAAGCGCCCAGCCCGATCGTCCCCGCGACGAACCAGGGTTTCGTGACGAATTTCGCGTACACGCTGAGCTGGGAAACGCCGGAGCCGAACGAGGTGCTCCCGGGCACGACGCCATCCATGATCATGGGTATGTATACCCCCCAGTTGCTGCCGATTCTATCTAATCTGGCCACCGGATACGCCGTGTGCGATCAATGGTTCGCCTCCGCGCCGACCGAAACGTTGCCCAACCGCGCCTTCGTCTGTCAGGCGACGTCGCAGGGGCATCTCTCGGATTCGCTCACCAAGGTATATACCGCGCCCAGCATTTTCACGGCGCTTCAAAAGAAAAATGTGACCTGGAGCGTGTATGGATACGATGCTCCGCCTCTGACTCGCGGATCGGTCGCGGACATCACGGAAGCCCCGGAAAGTCATTTCGGTGAGTTCGCTGATTTTCAAAAGGCGGTGAAAGCCGGTACGCTCGCGAACTACGTGTTTCTAGAACCCTCCTGGGGATCGACCGGTAACAGCCAGCATCCGAACTATGACGTTTCCGCTGGAGAAAAGCTCCTTCACGATATCTATTACACGCTTTACGGCTCGAAGATTTGGGCCCAGACGCTGCTGGTCATTCTCTATGACGAGCACGGCGGGTGCTACGACCACGTGCCACCGCCGGAGAACGCCGTTCCGCCCGACAATTCCGTTGGCGAAAAGGGCTTCGACTTCAAACGTTTCGGCCCGCGCGTTCCGTCCGTTCTAGTGTCGCCGTTGATTCAGGCAGGTACCGTGTTTCGTTCTCCCACCAGCACTCCTCTGGACCACACCTCAATCCTCGCAACGGTGGAAGAACGATTCGGCGTCCCAGCCCTGACCAAGCGTGATGCGGCCGCTCCGCATCTGGGTGGCGTGCTGACGCTGAGCACGGCGCGGACCGACGACCCGCTCGCTGGAATCCAGACGCCGGCCGCCAAGTCCATTCCTAAGCTGTCGACCAAGCCCAATCATCTTGAACTCACACTGGCGGAAACCGCCACGGCACTGCCGGTTACCGAGGGCACAGGAAATGGACATCGGCACGAGACGCCGGCTTTTCACACCGGTGCGGATGCGGTCGCCTACGCGCGGAAGGTTTATCAAGATTATGCGAAATCGCGCACTCACCACGGCGAAAAAACCGCGACTAGTTAAGGCGCTTGGAGACGAAGCTCGGTAGTTTTTTTCGAACGTCGGGCCAGAACTCTCGCCAAACATTGGTCGCAGCATCGATTCCGACGTTGAGGGTCCGGTTTCAAAACCATCCGCCGGCGTGAACCGCTCCGGCCGCCACTCGTGGACCAGAACGGCGTTGCATAGTTGCCGATCAAGGTGCTATATGCCGGCACGATTGAACCGGCATCATTTGTGGACCATGAACGTGCGTTTGAGCGCGAACCCGGTACGGTTCCAACTGCTGCCGCGCCCTGACCGGAAGTAGCGGGGATCCTAGTGATCCGCCGCACGTACTCCGAAAGCGACGGTTTCGCTTAAAAGGGACGTCCCGAAGTGCGAGGCTATTCGCATCCCAAACGATTCGGCATTGCGGCCCCACTGATTGGGCGTGTTCCGGAACTGGTCAAACCCGGCGTGCATGGCAAATCCAATCCACACCGGTCCGGTAAAGACCTGGTTGACTGAATATAGATACTTCTGCGTGGGGCTGAGTGGTACATAAGCATCCCCGCCGGAGGACGCTTCAATGCTATCAGTCTCTGGCTCGAATTCCTGGCTGGAAGGGGTGAACGGATCTTGAGCAACCGCACTCGACACAGCGGTGAGCGCAAGAATTGCAGTTACGCCGATTTTGGCCAAACCCCAGGTTTTCACAGATCTTCCCGTTGCGACAACCTTGCCGCGACAACAAACCCGAAATTCCCGGTGCACGTGTTTTACTCCGAACCGCTCGTTGGGTCAAGAGCTAAAAGGGGCTAAAATTGACCTATCGCGATCCTGGACGCAAACCTTTGAGCAGCGCCTGGATGTCCGGATCTGGTTGAATCCTCATTGCGGCTTCCAGGTGCTGGATCGCCTCGGGCAGCCTTCCCGGAACTTTCAGCAGAAGCAAACCGAGGCCAGTCTGGGCGTCGGCATCCTCGGGCCGGAGCCGAACCGCCGTTTCAAAGTGAGTGATCGCGTCCGAGGATCGGCCCGGAATCCTGGAAAGTATCACGGCCAGCATTGCGTGCGCTTGCTCGTAATCAGGCTTGATGCGCACGGCGGCCTCCAGATGTGAAATCGCTTCCGGAAGACGGCCAGGCTGACCCACCAGCGCGCTGCCCAGGTTCATGTGAGCTTCTGCCAGATTGGGATCGCTCCGCAGCGCCGCCTCAAAATGCGAGATTGCTTCCGGCGCACGCCCCGGAATGCCGCCCAGGGCTCCCGCGAGATTATTATGTGCTTCCGCGAAATCCGGGTTGATTCGCAACGCGGCCTCGAACTGCGCGATTGCTTCAGGCGCTCTCCCTGGAATTCTCGATAGAGCGATCCCCAAGCTATTGTGCGCCTGCGCTGAATCGTCATTAGTCTGGAGCGCTGCTTCAAGCTGCGCCACGGCGTCAGCCGAACGGCCGGGTTGGTCCAGTAAGAGTGTCCCGAGGCCATAGTGCGCGTCGGCGTAATCCGGCTTCAACGCGAGCGCGGCTTCAAAATGTTGGATGGCTTCCGGCGCACGGCCCGGAACATTCGACAACGCGCGTCCCAGGTTGTTGTGCGCTTCCGGAAAATTGGGCCGGTTCCGCAGGGCTGTCTCAAACTGCGTGATCGCATCCGGCAACCGGTCAGGCATGGTCGAGAGCGCAGTTCCCAGGTTATTGTGGGCCTCTGGTAAATCGGGCTTAAGCGCCAGTGCGGCTTCGAACTGGGAGATCGCTTCGGGCACCCTGCCGGGGATTTTGAGAAAGTAATTCCCCAGATTGTTGTGCGCCATCACGGAGCCGGGGTTCCTGACAAGTGTCACCCGATAAAGCGTTTCGACATCTTTGTAGATTCCGCTTTGACGCCAGGTCAGCGTCCCAAGCGCGGCCAGCAAAAAGGCCGCGAGCGCCGGCGCGAACCGTCCGATGGGAATCCTTCCAGCAGCGGTCGTCAGTACTGCCGCGGCAGGCACGATAATTCCCAAACTCGCCAAGTACTGGAAATGGTCGGCGACGTAGGAATAGACAAAAGGATAAACGTCTAGGAATCCCAGGACGGGGAAGAGTGTCCCGATGAAGAAAAGAAAAGCCGCTAGCGGCCCGCGATTCTTGCGCGTGAACAGCCACAATCCCGCGGCAGCCCCCACTACCCCGAGCGGGAAAAGGTATTGCCACCATTCCGAGGTGTCAATGTTCCAGTGCGGATAATTGAAAATCAGATCTGCCGGCCACAGCAGCTTGCCGATGTAGAACCAGATCACACGGGCCGCCAGCAGGATCCGCGCCAGAAAGGGCAGCGCGAAGTTCGAGCCCTGCGCGCCAATGTAGTTTCGCTCCACCCACGCGGTAAAAAGGCCAGCGGCCGCGCCTAGCATCAGCCATGGGGCCAATGGCAGCACGTCGCGTTTCCAATTCAGGCGTCCTTTCTGCCACCAAAAGACGACCAGCAGCGCCGCGGGAAGCGTGGCGGTTACCGTCTTGCTCAACAAAGCCAAGATAAACAGAGCCAGCGCGAGAAAATAGACTGGTCTGCGGCGCGTCCGGTCGAAATGCAAATAAGCCAGCACGGAGCCGAGATAAAATGCCGTCGAGAGAGTGCTCTTCTGCTCGGAGATCCAGGCAACCGCTTCTACGCACACTGGATGCAGAGCAAAAATGAAACCTGCGAGCCACGCGCCCGGCAACGAAAGCCGGCGCATGATCAGCACCATGAAACAAGCCGCGGACGCGTGCAGGAGCACATTGGTCAGGTGGTAGCCCAACACCGCATCGCCCCACAGTTTGTGCTCCGCCCAAAAAGCGGTGTGGAGCAGCGGATAATACTGCTGGGTCGCACCCAACTCGAACCAGATGCGCCACAAACCGTGGAGCGATCGCAGTTCCGGCCGCGTTACGTGGGACGCATCGTCCCAGAGCAATCCGCCCTTCAGCGCGGGTGAGTAGGCGAGGAGTGCGACGCAGAAAAGCAAAGCCGCCATTCCAAGGTCGCGAAGAAAAAAAAGGGAAAAAGAGGGGACAGCCGGGACAGACCCAACTTCGCGAAGTGCGGCGAAATTGCGTCTGTCCCCGTTTTTCAACCCTTCACGATAACATGGACCGCTCTTGTCTCTATTCCGATTCGCGTCAGCCGCCGAAGAGAAGAGAATGTGCGTACGGCCGCGCTTCTATATGCTCGTCTGCCTGCTGCCCGCGATGAACGGTCTGGCTCAGACCGATCCGCGTGAGAGAGTTGTGGAGAGCGTCGTGCCCTCCCTGGATTACAATTCGTCGTGCTGGTCGGCCGTGGAGATCCAAAACCTGGG
>JBEKBK010000018.1:0-34993 GCA_050015435.1 Bryobacteraceae bacterium | reverse complement strand
GCGACGCCTTCGTCTTCATCGACCGGGAAACCGCACGCATCACCACTATCCTCGGCTATCCCACCCGCAGGCTCGCTCAGGTGGCCTGATCGGAAAATTTCAAATATGTTTGGCTAGATTTTAGCGTTCCCTTTGGCAGTTCGTCGCCGGGATGGCCAGGAATCGTGACCACACTTGACTTGGTTGGGTGCTTGTAATGTCGGTGGCTGCCCGTTGTCCGTACATGCCGCCAGCCATCGGATTCAACCAGCCGGATTAAATCTCTAACCTTCACCTGTCACGCCTCACGGCACTATCGGTAACGCCGCCGGCAGCGACGAACCCTGCGGCACCTTCCCCGCCCGCGCATCGCCCATCGAAATGTGGTTGGATTCGAGCGTCGTGCCCAACGTCTGGTCCAGCGCCAGGCGCGCGTTGTTGTAGGCGACCAGCGCCGCAATCTGGGTGGACTGCGCCGTCGCCAGATCCCGCTGCTGCTGAATCACGTTGAACGGAGTGGAAGTGCCCAGGGTAAACTTCTCCTGTTCGGCATCCAGAAGCTGTTGCGACAAGACCAGGTTCTTCCCGGCCGCCTCATATCGCGAACGGGCCTGTTGCAGCGCGACAACATAATTGGACACATCCACCACCACCTGGTTCAGGTCCTTCTGGGTCGTGAGCTGGTTCTGCCGAAGCTGAAGCTGGTCGATTCCCTGGTCCGCCTGAGCCTGACGATTGCGAATCGGGGCCTGGAGCGCCGTACCGATCTTCTCGGTCGGGAAATTTCGGCGGAACACCTGGCCCAGAGCGTTCGTGATCCCGCCCTCAAAATACGGATTCGCACCCTGACCCGGGGGAAACCCGACCTTGGGAGTTCCAGCAAGGCCAGCGTTGCTCTCGCCACCGAACACCTGCCAGGACGGCAATACCCCGTTCTTGGTTCCCAGCGCGGAAATTTCAGCGGTGGCCAAGCCTGCTCTCTCCGCCGCAAGATCGCTCCGGTTCGCGAGCGCGCTCTGCACCAGATCGTTGAGTGGTGGCAAATCCTCCCGTTCCGGCACGACGATCTTATCGAGCGGTATCACGTGCGCGGTGGCTAACAGAGGATCCTTCAACCCAGTCCGGCTGAGCACATTCTTGAACTGCAGCTCGTCCTGTTCGAGATTGGTTTGCGAAACCACCAGGTCATTCTGGGTGGAGGCCAACTGGGATTCGGCCGTGGTCACGTCGAGCGGGGCCATGGACCCGATTTCAACTTGCCTGCGGTTATTTTCGTAAAACTGCCGCGCGACTTCCAAGGCGCTCTGCTTGGCCGTGATATCTTCGTAATCCGCGACCAGGCTGTAGTACTGATTCAGGACAGTGACCACCGTATTGATCACCTGGGTCCGAAAATTCAGCTCTGAAGTATTGACATTCATGTTCGAAACAGTGATGGTGCGGGCGTTCACACCCACGCCGAAGCCGCGCAACAGATTCTGTTGGAAAGACACCGAAACACTTGGGGCCGTCGACGGATTCAAAACATCGGTGGGAGCATTCTCATTCAAGTAATGGCCGCTGTAGGCGACCGACACACTGCCGCCGGCCAGGAACCCTTGCTGATAGGTACCGCTGTAGACGCGCGTATTCGAGACCAACACCGTCAGAATAGTTTGCACACTATTCGGTTCCGGAGTCGTGGTGTGGGTGAACGTGGATGTTTCCTGAATCGCCGGGTCCAGGGTTTGCGTGACGGGACCGACCTGGGTGATCGATGCATTTCCCGATTGCGCGCTGCTCCCGCCGACTCCCGCAATGCTAACGCCGGCCGCCGCCTGGCTGCCCGCGATACCTTGCCCGCTGGCCACCGAACCGGCTTGCGATGCACTGCTCGGGACGCCAGGCAACGCTCCTCCGGCCTGAGAGCGCTCGAGCTGCCACTGAGACAAGATCGGTCCATAGCGCGCCACTTCGATATCGATGTTGTTTTCAAGAGCGAGTGCAATCGCGTCCTGCGCGGTCAGATACAGATTTCCGGCGCGCATCAGGTTCCGCAATCGCTCTGAGTTCGATAAGCGAACCGGCGGAATCGTCGGAGCGAGATAGGGACGCCGAAGGATACTTGCCGAAGGTCTGATGGGCTCAATCGACGGGTCCTGTGCCCACACCAGAGAACTGCAGCAGAAATAACAGCACGCGCAGGTGAAGACTTTTCGGGTGGTCATCGTGCGCCCCCCTGAGGTACGTTGGCCGGAGGAAGATTCGCCGGAAGCGTCGAAGGGTGTGAGACCTGCCCCGATAGAGCTTCCTCCAGCGAAACATTATTCACCTCGAGCGTCCTGCCCATCGCCTGATCGAGTGCGATTCGGCCGTGGCTGTAATTTGCCAGAGCCTGCACTTCCGTACTCTGGGCATTAGCCAGGTCACGCTGATCTTGCACCACTTGATATGCCGTGCTAGCGCCCAGTTGGTATTTCTCGTTGTCCGAATCCAGTGTTTGCTGCTGAAGCTCGCGAGCCTTTTGGGCGGCGGCATACCGCGCCCTCGCCTGTTGCAGGCCGATCACCGCGTTTTGCACATCCACGCGAACCTGATTAATGGTCTTTTGCAGGGTCAGCTCGTTTTGTCGCAGCTCCAGTTGGCTGGTCACATAGTCGGATTGCGCAGCGCGGTTGCGCAGCGGAATGTTCAGCGAGATGCCGGCCGAATAATTAGGATAATTGCGCCGAAAAATCTCGCCCAGTAAATTCCCGTAGCCGCCGGCGAGATAGCCGACCGGTGGCTGCGCTGCCCCAAACGCGGTCAGCTCACCGCTCAATCCATTGTTAGTGAGCTCGGCGAAGGCCTGCAGAGTCGGCTTTAACGCATTTTTGATCCCGACAAGATTCAACTGATTACTTTGGATATTGATCCGGCTTTGTTCCACCTCCACTCGCCGGCCGATCGCTTCGTCGACCAAGGTGTCCACCGGCCTGGTTTCGTCGGCCTGCGGAAGAGCGATCCGGTCCAGGGGTACGATGTGCACGCCGGCTAGATTAGCCGAAGCCACGCCGTTCCGGCTCAGCACGTTCTTTAAGACGGTCTCCTGTTGCAGCAGGTTGGTCTGCGAGACCAGAAGATCCTGCTGGCTGGTATAGACCTGAGCTTCGGCACGCGTGATTTCAATCTCAGCGAGGCTGCCGATCTCGACTTGTCTTCGATTGTCCGCAAGCAACCGCTGCGCGGTTTCGAGTTCCCGCTGCCGCGCACGAAGATCTTCATTGAAGCTCACCAGATCCCAATAAAGATTGAGAACGGCCGCCACGGTCGTAATGACTTGCTGCTTGAATTGCAGGTCGGTCACCTTCAGATTGTTCTTCTGGACGCGAATGTTGCGGCCGTTGACTGCGGATCCGAAGCCCTGCAAAAGATTCTGCGTGACCTGGAGATCGATGTCGCCGGACGTGTACGGATTCAAACTGAAAAGGCTACTGTTGACCCTGACGTAATTGCTGGTATACGTAAACTGGGCGGTCATCCCGTAGGCCCAGTTCTGCTGATACTGCGCCGCGTACGTACGGGTGTCCTGGACCAGAGCCGTGGTTCCGGTCAGGACGGTGTTGCTTTCCGGAATCGTGGCGTGCTGGAAATTTGCGTAGTAAATAAATGTCGGATCGAGGTTTAGCAGCGCTGGCCCCAACTGCGTGACGATACCGCCTCCGGAACTCACACCCGTTCCTGCGCTGTTGGCGATCCCTATGAAGTTCACGCTCACGCCCTGGAGACTTACGCTCTGCGGGCCCTGAGCGAGGCCTGCGCCGACGCTGCGAAGAGCTCCGCCGGCCTTGGCTCGACGGAGCACCTCTTGCGCCAGGAGCGGTCCGTAACGCTGGACCTCCACATCGAGATTGTTCTCGATCGCCAGCGCGACTACGTCCTGTGCGGAAAGATACAGGTTCCCGGCGCGAATCAAAGAGTCCAGGCGCGAGGAGTTGGCGAGGCTTATCGGCGGCACCGTTCGCGGCCGGTAAGGGGCAGTGAGCCATCCAAGGCCGCCCTTTGGCGGATCAATTCGGATCTCACTCTGCGCATTTGCAGCGGCGATCCATAGGAAAGGAAGACACAGGGGCAGCATGCAAGAGCTTCTCTGAAGCATGTATGACTCCTCGAACCGGTTTATTTGAGTTTCTCGTCGCGCTCTACTTTTCCGTCGCGAATGTGGATCACGCGCCAGGCGTGCATGGCGATGTCGTGCTCATGGGTCACCAGCACGATCGTATTGCCCTGCTTGTGCAGCCTCTCAAATAGCGCCATGATCTCGGTGCCGGTCGCGGTATCGAGAGCGCCCGTCGGTTCATCGGCCAGCAGAATCGACGGATTATTTACCAACGCGCGTGCGATCGCGACGCGCTGCCGCTGGCCGCCGGAGAGCTCGCTCGGCTTGTGCATCATCCGCTGTTCCAGGTCCACTGCGCGCAAGGCTTCCTTGGCGCGCTGTTCGCGCACGCTACGCGAAAGGCCGGCATAAATCAGCGGGAGTTCCACGTTGTGCAAGGCGGTGGCGCGCGCCAGCAGGTTGAAGGTCTGGAAGACGAACCCGATTTCTTTATTGCGGATGCGCGCCAGCTCGTCGTCATCCATATCGCTGACCAGGTTGCCCGCCAGGTAATACAGGCCCGACGTGGGCGTGTCCAGGCAACCGATCAGGTTCATCAGCGTGGATTTGCCAGAGCCTGACGGACCCATGATGGCGACGTACTCGCCCTTCTTGATCTCGATATCGATTCCGGAGACGGCATGAATCGTCTGGTCTCCCATCACGTAGGTCTTGAACAGATCCCAGGTGCGGATGATGATGCCGTCGCGTTTGAGCTGCTCGCCGCGCTCGATTTTTTCGAGAACTGCCGCTTCCGCCATCTAGGAACTCGTGTCCGCGGCGACACGCCGGTTGTCGATCTTGATGCGCGCTTCATTGCGAAGCGTGCGAATCACCTTGTAGCTGCCGGTGATGATCTGGTCGCCAGGAGACAGGCCGCTCAATACTTCGATGTCGGTTACGCCGGTAATGCCAGTTTCGACTTTGCGGAATTCGGCGTGGTCCTGATTCACCACGAAGACGCCCTGAATCTCTTCGCGTCCTTCTTTTTCACTAATGGGAGTACTGGCCGCCGCGACGCCGTCCTTGACGGCTTCAAGGTCGGCTTTCTTGCGAATCGTCAGCGCCTGAATCGGGATGGTCAGCACGTCGCGCCGCGTGGCTGTCGTAATTTTCGCCGAACAGGAAAGCCCGGGACGAATTTCGTCCGGAGGCTGCTCCAGCGCGATGACTACCTTGAAATCCTTGGCCTCTTGATTCGAAGTGGCGCTCTGCGACGCCGCCAGTCCCGAGGAGCGGAGCAGTGCGGTATTGCCGATCTCGATCACCTTTCCCGTGAACGTGCGATTGGGGATGGCATCTATGGTGATGTTCGCCATCTGTCCGAGCTCGACGTTGACGATGTCCGTTTCATCGACACGCACTTCAGACGTGATCAGAGACATGTCCGCGATCGTCATAATCGTGGAAGCAGCGGAGTTTTGAATGCCGGGTACCACCGTCTCCCCGACTCGTACTGGCAGATCCGTAACCACCCCATCCAGTGGCGCGGTTGCGTCGAATTTGGCGAGTACGTCGTCTAAGCGGGTTTGGTTCGCCTGCGCCTGCGCCACGTGGCGTTGAGCGGAAGCGAGCTGTGCCGCCAGTTGCGCGCGCTGCGACCGCATCTGTGACAGGCGTGCTTCATCTTCGCGCAACGCTGCAGCCGCGGAGTTGTAATCCGCCACTTTCTGATCGTAGTCCTGTTTGGCAATAAGTTTGTGTTGCCAGAGCTGTTCATAGCGGTCGAGAGCGACCTTCGCCCGCTCCAACTCCGATTTGGAGTGATCGACCGTCGCCACGGCGGTCGCGATGGCGTCGTCCTGGACCTTGGTCCCCTCTTCGGCCGCTGCGGAATCGGCCAGCGCCGAAGCAACCGCCGCCTTTTGCGCGGCGACATCAGCCTGCGCCTGGATATGTTCGACCCTTGCGACTACCTGACCTTTGCGGACGCGGTCCCCTTCCTTCACCAGCAGGTCCACGATGCGGCCTTGGGCATTGGCGCCTATGTTGATGTAAGTGCGAGGCTTAATCTCTCCTGAGGCAGTAACAATCGCGGTCAGATCGGCGCGCTCCGCGAGCCCGGTCTGAACGGTAACCAGATCCCGTTTGCTCCATCGAATACCCCCGACGACGCCCCCGGCCGCGAGCGCAAGCACGAGGACTGTTAGCAATATTTTTCGCATGAAAAATTCTTAGAGGAGGTTCTGCTCCCAGTGTATAACGTAGCGCTCGCCTTCAAAGTTCCCCGACGCCTATCCATCGGCATATCGGCAGTATTAACTACAGACGGAAAAAATGAGCGTTTGTTGCTAAAGGAGTGTAAATTCAAACATCTGGAGGAAGGAGCGGTACGATGGAATTTCTCATGAAACTTCATAGTTATACCATCACCCAAGGACGTGACCGGGCGCCGGCGCGCGCCATGTTGAAGGCCATCGGCTTTACAGACGAGGACCTGAAAAAGCCGATTATCGGCGTCGCCAACACCTGGATTGAGACCATGCCGTGCAACTTCAACCTGCGCGAACTCGCCGCGCACGTGAAGTCGGGGATTCGAGCCGCTGGGGGCACGCCGATGGAATTCAACACAATTGCCATCAGCGACGGCGTCACCATGGGAACCGAGGGGATGAAAGCCTCCTTGGTGAGTCGCGATCTAATCGCGGATTCAATTGAGCTGGTAGCGCGCGGGCACATGTTCGACGGAATTGTCGCGCTGGTCGCCTGCGATAAGACGATTCCCGGCGCGGCGATGGCCCTGCTGCGATTGAATGTGCCGGGCGTCATCCTCTACGGCGGCTCCATCCTGCCCGGACGTCACAACGGGCGCGACCTGACCATCCAGGATGTTTTCGAAGCCGTCGGCGCGAACGCTTCCGGGAAAATGACGGATGAGGAATTTCTGGCGATCGAAAATACTGCGTGCCCTGGCGCCGGAGCCTGTGGAGGCCAGTTCACAGCCAATACGATGGCCACGGTCATGGAGATGATTGGTTTGGCTCCCATGAATACCGCAGCGGTACCGCAAGTGGATCCCAAAAAGGATCAAGTCGCATTTCGCTGCGGTCAGGTCGCGGTGGATGCAGTGCGTGCCAATCGCTTGCCGCGGGACATCGCTACCCGCAAGGCTTTCGAGAATGCGATTGCGTCGGTGGCAGCGACCGGAGGGTCGACCAATGCCGTCTTGCACCTGCTCGCGATGGCTCGCGAGGCTGGGGTCGAACTGTCGATCGACGATTTCCAGACCATCAGCAGCCGCACGCCGCTCCTCGTCGACCTGAAACCCGCCGGCCGCTTCGTTGCATTCGACGTGCACAAAGCGGGCGGCATGCCTGTGATTGCCAAGCGCCTGGTAGACGGGGGTTACGTGGATGGTTCCGCGCTCACGGTCACCGGCCGCACTTTCGCCGTGGAGGCTTCCGAAGCTCAGGAAACACCTGGTCAGGAAGTGATTCGTCCCCTGTCGAATCCCATCAAATCCACCGGCGGATTAGTGATCCTGCGAGGGAATCTCGCCCCGGAGGGATGGTGATCAAAGTAACCGGTATCGAGCGCAAGGAGCAGCGTGGACCTGCCCGCGTCTTCGAATGCGAGGAAGACGCGATGCACGCGGTGACCAGCGGCAGCATTCGTTCCGGGGACATCATGGTGATCCGCTATGAAGGTCCCCGCGGCGGTCCCGGAATGCGTGAAATGTTGGGCGTTACTGGCGCGATTGTCGGCGCCGGATTGTCGGAAACAGTCGGCCTCATCACGGACGGACGTTTCAGCGGAGCCACTCGAGGGTTCACAGTGGGGCATATCGCTCCGGAAGCAGCCAACGGCGGCCCGATCGCGGTTGTTCGCGAGAACGATATCATATCGCTCAATATCGACAAGCGCAGGATAGACCTCGAGCTGAGCCCGGCCGAGCTCGACGCCAGACTTCGAGCCTGGAAGGCACCCGAGCCTAAATACACCTCGGGCGTCTTTCAGAAATATGTGAAGCTGGTGGGATCCGCAGCCGAAGGCGCCGTTACCGGCTGAGGTATTACAAGGCGTCTGATTCGGTGAGAAGAGTTGGATCTGCCGGACCGTGACGCGATGAGCTAGCAGAACGGCGATCAGGATCTGGCGGCCCTCTTCGGTGACTTGATAGCGATGGGTATGAGGTAATTTGCGGATCAAGCCGTGGGCCCGCAATATCCGGAGCTTGCGACTGATGACCGCCGAACGGCGGCGCTGAGGGGCGGACGCCCTCCTCCGGCTCCTGCAAACACCCACAAACGGAGGCCGACGAGGGCGTCGGCCGCAGACCAGGGGGTCTGCCCCACATTAGCGGCCCACTTGGTCACCTACTGGAGGAATCTGGGCGCCGTTAACGGCTGACGGTGTCTGCTTCTGCCAGGTGAGGGGTCAGCATCTTCAGCAGGTCGGGCTTGCCCATCGCGCCGACGCGCTGGTCTACAACTTTGCCACCCTTGAACAGCAGCAATGTGGGAATTCCACGAATCTGATACCGGGCCGCGGTACCCGGATTGTCATCCGTATTCAGCTTGCCCACCTTGAGCTTGCCGGCATATTCGGTAGCTAAGGCATCCACGGTCGGCGTCATCGCCTTGCAGGGGCCGCACCACGGCGCCCAAAAGTCCACCAGGACGGGGACTTCAGAATTCAGCACATCCTGATCGAATGCGCTATCGCTAAAATTCAGTGTGTGTTCGCTCGCCATATGATTAGTTCTTTTAGGCTCCGGTATTTATGATGCTTGAATCCCTGCCTCCGATGCAACTATAGGGAACGGTAAACTCGCTGGTACTCCTCGGCCGCCACGTCCCATGAATAATCCTTGGCCATGCCTCGGCGCATCCGAATCACCCATCCAGCCCGATCCTGCCACGCCCCGAGCGCTTCCTGGATCGCCCCCATCAATGCCTCCGGCGTGTACGGCTGAAACTTGAACCCGGTCTCCTGGTCCACCGTGTCTTCCAAGCCCCCGGTGGCGCGGACGATCGGTACGGTCCCGTAACGCAGAGCATACATTTGGGTTAGACCGCACGGTTCATAGCGGCTCGGCATCAGGAGCATATCTCCACCGGCGACGATCCGGTGGGCGAGGGCCTCGTCGTATCCAAGGCGCAGGCCAACCCGGTCCGGCCACGCCGCAGCCATGGAGCGGAACATGGCTTCGTCTCGAGCCTCACCGGAGCCGAGCACCGCGAACGCAAGATTCTGCCCGGCCAACTCCCCGGCGATAGGGCCCAGGAGTCCGAATCCCTTCTGATCCGCGAACCGGGAGACGATTCCAATGAGTGGCCGTTGGGACACTTCCGCGAGTCCGAATTCTTTGAGGAGCGCCTTTTTGCAGGCTAGTTTACCCAGAAAGTCCGGGCGCGAGTAGCGCGAAGAAATATACGGGTCGTTTTCCGGGCTCCATTCGTTGTAATCGACGCCATTGAGAATCCCGGTGAGTTTATACGCCCGCGAGCGCATCAGACCGTCAAAGCCGAAGCCGTATTCCGGGGTCTGGATCTCCTTCGCGTAGGTTGGGCTTACGGCAGTGACCGCATCCGACCAGACGATGCCGCCTTTCAAAAAGCTGACATGGCGGTTGAACTCCATTCCGTCCATATGGTACAGGCTTGGATCGAGACCCAATTCGCTCAGCAGATTGAGGAAGTTGCCTTGATAGCCGAGATTGTGAATGGTGATCACGCACTTTACGCCGAAAAAAGCTGGATCGTTGGCGAGATTTACCTTGAGATACGGCGCCAGCAACCCAGCCTGCCAGTCGTGCGCATGCAGGATATTCGCGGGAAACACATATCGGGTCACAGCGAGCGCGGCTTGGCTCAGCAAGGCGAAGCGAATGTCATTGTCGATGTAATCGTAGCCCCGCTCGTTGTACAAGCCTGCGCGATCGTAGAGTGGGGGGCAATCCACGAAAAAGTAGCGGACGCCATTATGAACGGTCTGGTCTATCCCTACCGGAAATCGACGCGGACCGACGTTTAGCTGCAGATCGGAGAGAATGCGGTGGTCACCTGCGATCTGCGCGTTACGGTACCGCGGCAGCACCACCCCCACCTCCTCGCCGCGTTTCACCAGCGCCGCTGGGAACGATCCGAGAACGTCGGCAAGTCCGCCGGTCTTGATAAACGGAGCGGCCTCCGATGCCACCATCAGGATTCGGTGCATTTCCAGGCTCACTCACGCCCGATCAGATGCTTCTGAACTTTTCCGAGAGCATTGCGCGGAAGCTTGTCGACCACCTGGAAGCGCCGGGGGATCTTAAATGAGGCGAGTTTTTCGCGGCACCGCGCCTCGATCTCGGCCAGAGGATTCACCGCCACGTCTCGCAATACGATGTACGCCACCGGAATCTCGCCACGCACGCGGTCCGGTTGGGCGGCTACGGCGGCTTCCGCCACTTCCGGCTGCTCCATCAGGAATTCCTCGATCTCGCGCGGGTAGATGTTGAATCCTCCTGAAATGATCAAGTCGCTCTTCCGGCCGCACAGCGTGTAATACCCGTCCGGGGAGCGCACGGCGAGATCGCCGGTCCTGAACCAGCCGTCTTCAAATGCATCGCGGGTCGCTTCTTCGCGCCTCCAATAGCCGGCAAAAACATTTGGCCCCTTGAGGTATACTTCGCCCTCTTCGCCGCCGCTTAACCGTACGGAAACACCCGGCAAAGGAAACCCGACGCTTCCCGCGCGGCGCTCTCCCGCATACGGATTGGACATGTTCATCATGGTTTCGGTCATGCCGTAACGCTCGAGGATGGTATGTCCGAAGAGGCCTCGAAATTCATCGAGCACTTGTGCCGGAAGCGGAGCCGAACCGGACACGAAGAGCCGCATTTCTTTTCCGATCTCGCGCGCGGCTTCCGGCGGAGTTTCGAGCAGCCGGACATACATCGTGGGAACGCCGAAAAACAGGGTTGGGCGGAAGTCCTGAAACTGTGCACAGGCGGACTTATGGTCGAACCGTTCCAGAAGCCGCATGCGGCAACCCGAAATCAGCCAGCCGTGCAGACCGTTCCCCAGCGCGTGAATATGAAACAGCGGCAAGGCCAGCAGGAAGCGGTCGCGCTCCGCGATCTGCCAGCACGTAACGAGATTGACGGCGTTGGCTGCCAGATTATTGTGGGTGATGATCGCGCCCTTCGAAGTTCCCGTCGTGCCGGACGTGTAGACCAGCGCCGCGGGTGTATCGCCGTCGAGCGGGATCGCAGGAAAAGTGTGCGGTTGCGTTTCCGCGGCAGCCATCAGCTCCGGCAAATCGGCCTCGGTAACGTGCAGCTTGGGCTCCGCGTCCGAAAGAATGTGCGCGGTTTCACGCTCGCGGTAAAGAATGTTGATCGGAACGAAGATCGCCCCAAGTTTGATCGAGGCCAGATACAGGTCGATCAGCTCGATGCGGTTCGCGAGATACACGCAGAGGCGATCCCCGCGCGCGAGGCCGCGCGCCGCGAGAGTTTGCGCCATGCGATTGCTGCGCGAGTCGATTTCACCGAAAGAAAAAGATGCGCCGCCCCACTCGAGCGCGGTTTGTTCGCGACGGCCGGACAAGGAAAGATCGAACAGATCACGCAGGTTCATGTATCCGTCGCATCACAACACAGCGGGTAACGCTCTGTCAAACCGCCGGGCGCAAGCCGGGCTTAAGCGGTGGTCCGCTTGACTTTTCAAGCGCGAGTATTCTAAGGTAACGATTCGCCTTGGCGCGGTGCGGGATCGGCCGGCCGTGAAATCGGATATGGCAGAACGTGAGGCTGCTGAAGCGGGAACCGTGGAAAAGCTGCTGGATTCGACGCTAGAAAGCGTGGACACTGCCGAGGAGGACGTACTGGCAGAGGCCCAAAAATTGGGATTCGACGAAGACGACCTGCATCGGATCGGAATGTCGGTTCGGGAATGCATGGTGAACGCCGTCGTTCACGGGAACCGGTACAATGCCCGGAAGAAGGTGCGGCTGTTTGTTTCGCATGCCCCGGACCGGCTGGAGGTTGTGATCGGGGATGAAGGCGAGGGATTCGACATGAACAATCTGCCGGATCCGCTGGCGGACGAGAATCTGATGCGCCATTCCGGACGCGGGTTGCTGTTGATTCAGGCGTTTATGGATGAGTTCCAGATTCGCAACCGGGAGCCGAAAGGCACCGAAGTGAAGATGGTGAAGTACGCGGCCAAGGCCACGTAAATCGAGATTAGCAAGGGAACGTCAGGGAAAAGGTGAGAAGGAGGGTTCTGTGAGTGTTAAATTGACCACCCGGCAAGTTGGGGACGTGACTGTGATCGACGCCGTCGGCCGGATCACGTTGGGGGAGGGTGCGAGCACGTTTCGAGACAAGGTACGCGAACTGGTGGGGAGCGGAAACAAGAAATTGCTGCTCAACCTGGGCGAGGTATCTTACATTGACAGCTCCGGCATCGGTGAAATGGTGTCCGGATTCACGACCGTAACGAATCAGGGTGGAGTCGTAAAACTGCTGAATCTGACCAAGCGGGTGAAGGATCTGTTGCAGATTACGAAACTGTACACGGTGTTCGAGGTGTTCGAGGACGAGGCGACGGCTGTCAGAAGTTTTGCATAATGGCTGCAGGCGGCGTCAGATCGAGCGGAGCATTCCCTTTTGGGAAAATCGTTGGGATAGGCTGGGCCGGGAAAGCTAGAGAATACTAGAGAATAACGGTGACTGCCCTTCACTGTTTAGTGAGGGGCGCGGGTTCTTTAGCGCCTGGCTCGGAGCGCTGGCTGTCTGCGGTGCCATGGTGCAATGATGGTTCCGATTAGAGAACCCAAAACCTATTCGATTCTTCTTGCCGATGAACTGACACTCGTCAGAGAAGGGCTCGCGGCACTGTGCGAGGCGCAAGCTCAGTTTCGCGTGATCGGGCAATGTTCCGCCGGCGCGGTCGCTCTGAAAATGATCGAGACGCAACGGCCTGATATTGCCGTGCTCGACCTCAATCTGCCCGACCTCTTTACTCTGGAGATTGTGCGGCGGATCAAGGACCAGGACCTTCCGACCAAACTCGTGGTGCTGTCCACGCGCCGGGACCGCAAGACGGTGGTGGAAGCGCTGCGCTGCGGTGTAAGCGCGTTCCTGTTGAAGTCCGGTCCGTCCTATCAGTTACTCGAAGCCTTCGAGCAGATTTTGGATGGCGGAATTTACGTTTCTCCGGAGCTTGAGCTGAACAAGATCTTTTGCCCCGGCCAAAAGCCTTCCGCGGACGACCCCATTGAGTCCTTGAGCGCGCGCGAGTACCAGGTGTTTTCGCTCCTGTGCGAAGGCGTGCGGGCGAAAGAAATCGCCGCGCGATTGTCCCTCAGCCCCAAAACGGTGGACACCTATCGCGCCAGCCTGATGCGAAAACTGGATATCCACGACGTCGCCGGGCTCGTTAAGTTCGCCATTCAGCGGGATTTGACCTCGTCTCGATAAAGACCCGCAAAGCCGGTATCTTACCAGACGAAGGGAATAAGCGCCTTTGTCCTCTTTTTGTAATCCGGATACTGCTGGGGGAAAAGGTGCGTCATAAATTCCTCCTCCGTCTTGACCCGCCAAACAAACATGAGAAGAATGCCGGCGAACATAATCAGCCACACCGTGCCACCCACCAGAACCGATCCGAGAATCGCTGCGAGGATCCCCGTATAGATCGGGTGCCGTACGAAGCGGTAAGGACCCGAAGTGACGAGTTCATGCCCGGCTTGAATCGACGGCTCTCTGCTCCAGTTATTGCCTAAGTGCTTCCGCGCCCAGATGGCGAAAGCAATACCCAAGCCGCACACGACGGTGCCTGATGCCATGACTCCATCCGTACGTGGAATGAGCTGCACCTCAAAGGCAGGAAGTTTTGAAATTAGGATGGCAATTATCACCACGACGACCGTCCCAAAACCTACCCAGCGGTTAGCACGGTGGACTACTTTTTTCGTCCCTCGCGCGGAGATCGCCCAATAAAGGTAAAAGCACACCCAAAAGACGATAACCAGTCGAGCGAAAATCGTCATAAACCACGAAAGACTCTCTGCATCCAGTCGCGGGCGATTGGGCCCGCTTTCGACGGGAATCGATGTCCGCCGGCCAGCATATGGAATTCAACATCTGTCGCATGATGGCGTAGGCGATCGGGAAACCCGCGTGCCACTTCGGCCGGAAAGTATTCGTCTTCAGACCGGGAAATGTGCAAAATGGGACTCGTGACGGTTTGGTACTTGTCCTCTTCCCAATCCTTAGGCACACCGCCGCAGATGCCGAACACGCCGCCGGCTTCCCTAGGGTAGGTCCCGATGAATCGATAATTCAGTCCCACCGGCTGGGAGAATCCCATGAGCATGGTACGCGCCGCGGGTATCGAGAATTGTTTGCGAAGTTCCGCCGCCACTGTCGAGACGATTTCGTGATGCAGCCTTACGTTTAGATCCGGATGGCCTCGCGTCCCCCAGTTGTAGCCAATCTCGCTGCTGGCGGGGTCGCCCGAAACATAATGCTGATTGGGGGCGCGGAGGCTCGCGATCAGGCATTCGTCACCCAAAGCGGCTGCGCTCAGGCGCAACATTGCCTCCGGATTCGACCCGAAACCGTGCAGTGTGAGCACGAGAATCGTCTTCTCGTCCACATTCGCTGGGACTCGCAGAAGATAAGCAGCTTCGAGACTTACGGTTATAGAACCCAAATCGCCCTCATATTCTGGCACGAAAGTGCCGATGCAGGAATAGATGGATAGGGTAAGGCGGTAACGACGATGAACACGGGGTTGGCCGGAAGTCCGATCGATAAAGAATTGGCCCTTTCGCGGGTTGGCGGCGACGTCGAACTGCTGAGGGAGATCGCCATCCTGTTCCTGGAAGACTATCCCAAGGTCATCGCGGACCTGCATAACGCTGCGGCGCGGGGCGATGCCCTGGGCGTCGAGCGAACCGCACATAGCTTAAAGGGATCGGTTGCGAATTTTGGCGCGAAGGGCGTGATGGAAACCGCGCTCAAGATCGAAGATCTGGGACGCTCGCGGCGGATCGGGGAGGTGGCTCCCTTGCTGCAAGCCCTGGAGCGCGCCCTGGCGGCGATCAAGCCCGAGCTCGAAGCGCTGTAGCCCGCCCGTGCGGCTACGTTGGGCTGCTATTATTGAATCTCATCCCAACGCATGCCGAACGACGCCCGGGAAATCGTCTGCGCCCACAGCCCAGATTCCGATGACGCCTACATGTTCTACGCGCTTGCCACGCGGAAGATTCGATCGCCGCTGGTAAATTTCAGGCATGTCCTCGCGGATATTCAGACGCTCAACCAGAAGGCGCGCGCCGGCGAATATGAGCTGACGGCGATCTCCTATCACGCTTATCCGTACGTCGCCGACAAGTATGTGCTCATGGCGGCGGGATCGAGCGTAGGCGATGGTTACGGTCCCATGCTGGTGTCGACCCGTCCTGTCACCGTCGAGGAGTTGAAGGGCAAGCGAATCGCGATCCCCGGCAAACTTACCACTGCATATTTGACGCTCCGACTGATGCTGCCGGAGTTCGAGCCTGTGGATGTGCCGTTCGACCGGATCCTCGACGCAGTGCGCGATAATAAAGCCGAGGCGGGACTGGTGATCCACGAGGCGCAGTTGACCCACGGGAAAAGTGGATTCCACACAATAATCGATTTAGGGCGTTGGTGGAAAAACAAGTACGGTTTGCCCTTGCCGCTCGGCGCTAACATTCTGCGCCGCGACCTTGCTCCTGCGGAGGCGACGGAATGCTGCCGTCTCATGCGTGAAAGTATCCAGTATGCGCTGGATCATCGCGAAGAAGCCCTGAATTACGCTCTGCAGTTCGCCCGCGACATGGAACCGGCGCTGGCCGAGAAATTCGTGGGCATGTATGTCAACCACTACACCGTGGATTGCGGGGAACTGGTGCCGAAGGCCGCGCAGAAACTCCTCGATATGGGTTACGAGGCCGGCTTGATCCCGCACCGCGTTTTGGTCGAGTTTGTGCGGTGAAATCAACACTTCTCTTCTTTCTTGCATCCGCGTTAGCCCTGGCTCAGGCCCCTACGGCCGATACGAAACAGCGCCTGCGGTTGGTTCGGGACATGGCCAAGCAGGGCCAGGACGCTATTCCCAAGATCGAGCCCTACCTTACGGACACCGACTTAAGCGTCCGGATCGAAGCGGTGAAAGCCCTGGTGGATATCGGCGGGCCGAAAACCGTAGACGGTCTGGTTAAGGCTACCCGCGATAATGATCCCGAGATCCAGGTTCGCGCCACGGATGGCTTGGTCAACGTGTATTTGCCGGGCTACCTCAAGACCGGCCTTAGCGGATCGTTGCAGCGCGTTGGAACGTCGATTAAAGGCAAGTTCACGGACACGAACGATCAGATCATCGACGCCTACGTGCAGGTGCGTCCCGAAGTGATCGAGAGTATCGGGAAACTGGCTCGCAGCGGAGCGAGCGTTGAAGTTCGCGCCAATGCCGCCCGGGCGGTGGGCGTCCTCCGAGGCCGGGCCGCGATTCCCGACCTTGCCGAAGCACTGCATTCCAAGGACGACCGGGTGATGTACGAGGCCCTGATTGCAATCCAAAAGATCCGCGACCCGGAAGCCGCCTCGCGCGTGACGTTTCTTCTGCGCGATCTGGACGAGCGTATTCAGATAACCACCCTCGAAACCACCGGCATCCTGCGCAATCAGACCGCCGCGCCGGACGTTCGCGACGCGCTCGAGCACGCCCGGACCATCAAGGTTCGGCGTGCGGCGTTGTCGGCGCTGGCGATGCTCGGGGAAAATTCGGATCGCGCGACTTTCCAGCGGTACCTTAACGATAAAGACGATGGGCTCCGCGCCTCTGCCGCCGAGGGGCTAGGCCGATTGAAGGATCCCGGCGACCGAACCGCGCTCGATCACGCGTTTAGCGGCGAGCACAAGATGAATCCACGTCTCTCGGATGCTTTCGCCCTGGTATCCATGGGCAACCTGGATATGGGCGAATTCGGCGCGTTGCGCTATCTGGTCAACACGCTCAACGTGAATTCGTATCAAGGCGTGGCGGTCGCGTTTCTGGTGGAATTGGCTAGAGACCCGAAAGTGAGGCAGGCGATTTACCCGGCTCTCACGGCTGCCACGAAGGACGAGAAGATCCAGTTGGCGATTGTGCTATCCCGTTCGGGCGACAAAGATAGCGTTCCGTATTTAGAGACACTTTCAATGGATCCGGATTCGGAAGTCGCCCAGGAAGGTATCCGAAGTCTGCGCACACTTAGAGCGCGGCTGCCGTAACGCTCGCGGCAAAAGATTACTTGGCTTTCTTCTGCTTCTGCTGGCCGACGCGGATCTTGAACTGCTTCTGCTGGAGTTCCTGATAAGCCTTCCAGTCGAACCTTTTCGCGGCGTCCGACAGATATGCATTGACATCAATGTTCTTCGGAAGCACAGCCATGAGGCTGGCGGACATCGATCCGTCCGGACTGCTGATCCGATACCGTTTGACATTCGGAATAGACATGACACTCCCAAGATAACATAGGATGACCATGACTCAGATCCCGATCGGCCTCAAAGGCGAGCACAAACAACTGGTCACCCCCGAAGTCGCGGTTGGCTTCCTGGGCCCGCAGGATGCGCGCGTCTTGGGAACCCCATATATGATCCTGCTGCTTGAATTCGCTTCGCGCGACTCGATCCTTCCTTTCCTCGACCCCGGTTACGATTCCGTCGGAACGGAAGTAAACGTTCGCCATCTCGCGGCGACCCCCTTAGGGATGCAGGTGTCCTTCAAAAGCGAGGTCATCGCCGTCGAGGACCGGCGCGTCCGCTTCAAGATCGAAGCGTTCGACGAGAAGGAAAAGATTGGCGACGGGACCCACGAGCGATTTATCATCCAGGTGGAACGATTCACGAAGCGGCTCGCCGAGAAGCGAGGTTGAGTCGCATAAGATCCTGATCCACGTAGTCCGCGCCTATTTTCAGAGCGCCGGCTTCGAATCCGTAAGGCTCGAACCCCAACGATAGATAGAGGCGTTTTGCGGCATTCTCCTGAGCGCCCACGTTGAGAACGATCTGCTCCAATCCCGGCTGGGCCTGGGCCAGGCGGATCAATTCGGAGAGCAAGGCCCTGGCAATCCCCATGTTCCTCGAGCCGGGGGTTACGTAAACGCCCCAAACTGTGCCTTTGTGCATGGTCTTCAAGTTGGGACGCCGCATGAACCCGGCGGTCCCGGCCAGCCGGGTTTCGATAAAAGCACCCAAGACGAAGTTGTGATCTATCGAAGCCGCCCGCAAGCGCGCGGCGGTCACTTCGACGTTCCTGGCGCGGTGCTCTTCGGCGGACTCGCCGAAAGCGTGCGGCTCCCGCTCCAGCCCTTCCAGGCGTAACTTCCAGAATGCTTCCGCCTCTTGTTCGGTGAGCGGTCGAATTTCCATCCGGTTCGCTGGTCTCCATCCAAATCCTGGTCGGCCGCAGGCCTGGGGGCCTGCCCCACGAGGCTGATGCTAGCGGGTCAAGGGATCCTCGACCCACGGCGGTGTAGCCTCCATCAGGCGGCCAAGCTCCGGCTCGAGTTGCTCCATCTTGCATTTCATCTCCCAGGCCACTCGACGATAGCTGAAGTGTCCCTTCACTCCGCTGCGAACCCGGGCGATATACTCGGCTTCCGCAAAATCCATCTTGAACAAGAAGCGCGAACGCGAAGCGAATGGCAGTAAGTACTCAGCGGCCGCACTCGGCAGGCTCGATCGCGCCGCAGACGTCTCCGTCATGAGGGTATCGTAGGCGTCTTTTAACCCGGCCTCGACCAAAACGCCAGGAGTATCGAAACCGAGCTCTCCGCCGTACGCCTGCCGGAATTGGTGGCACCTCCGGTGCCGATGGAGGTCCCGATACGCTCCAATGTCGATCACCATGTCGAAGGCGTACAAGCCGCCGCGAAACTCGCGCAGCAGGTCGTCGCGCTTCCCGCGCGAGCGCAAGGCCACATCGATTACCTCGTTCCGTTGCGCCGCACTCCAATCCCGCGCCATCTGATACAGCTCGCGGAAGGAGCGCGTGGTCACCGGATACAACAGTGTCGCGGCGATATCCGCGTGCGTTTCCGCCGGCCGGAGCAGATCGACCATTTCGAAGACACCGCCAGGCGCCGCCGGTGGAAGGTTTTGGCTGGCCCAGCATTCGAGATCCTTGCGGCATTGATTCAGGTGCTGATCAGGCTCCAAATGCCGAGCCAGAGTCGGAGCCATGCCTTCCCGCGCGCTCGACAAATCCCACACACACGCCGGAGGGCTCGCGCAGGCTTCCGCGACCTCGCCGGCAAGCTCCTGGAGCTCGGCGTAAGGCGACGCCTTGAAACGCCGTACCTGCTTTTCGAGAGTCCGGATACTGGTCACTTGTCCAACGCCCGTCGGAATGCCCAGGAAGAGCACATATCGCGCGACGTCGAAGGCGCGCGCGGCGATGTTCCGTTTATACACGTCGGGTTTCATCGCGTCCGGACGGGGCAACTTGTCCGAAAGGTGGTCGCACAAGCGTGCGTGGATCTGAAGATAGCCCTCCAGCAGGCGACGCGCTGCCGCGCCATAGGAGTCGGCGTCCGACTCGGACAGCCCCCGCGGCGTCACGAATCCGGATCGCGAAAAATCCTGGTAGCGCGACGAGCGCGCCTGGCCGTCCCAAAGTTGTTCGTCTTCGATCTCGGTAGCCGCGAGCTCAGAGATGCCCTCAAAGCACAAAATGACGTGGCCGAGATCGGCGATGGAGGCGTGGCCGTACTGAAAATAGAAACTCTCCAGGAACTTCGCTGAATCATGGGTTCGCACCCACTCGATTGAATCCCGAATCGAATCAGGCGACCGGCTGTAGCGCGCGAGTGCATAGGCGCTCTTTTCGGGAGGCATCGGTCCGACGGCGATCACGCGGGGAGTCTTCGCGGGGGTCAAACGGTTATCATAGCCTAAGTATTCCCGCATGAAAATTCGAATCAAGAAGCTGCATCCCGACGCGATCTTGCCCAACTACGCGCACGGCGCAGCGGAAGACGCCGGCCAGGACTTAAGGGCATTAGAACGTATAGTACTAAGACCCGGCACGGCGGAAGCGGTACCCACTGGGATCGCGATCGAGCTGCCACCGGGCTACGAAGCTCAGGTGCGCCCGCGAAGCGGCCTTGGGCTGAAGCACTCGATTACCGTCAACTTCGGAACCATCGACCCTGGTTATCGCGGCGAAATCCGCGTGATCATGTTTAACCTTGGCCTCGCGGAGTACGCGATCGAGAAGGGTGACCGGATCGCGCAGTTGATCGTTTCCCGATACGAGGCGGTCGAGTGGGATGAGAGCGAACTGGGTGATTCGGTCCGGGGCGCCGACGGTTTTGGGTCTTCGGGCCGATAACCAAGATTTGTCCGATCGCTTGAAACGTTCTACGAAGCGCCAGTATCTCCCCGGTGTGACGATAATCAGCAACTGGTTGAGGGGTTGGCCGGTTGCTGAGGACCTGCTTTAACGTCCCGTGGACGATCAGAGGACGCGAGGTGTTTGGATGTGGTATCTGGTTCGGGCCCACGTCTACACCTCGCGGTCCCCGGGATTCAGTTCTACAAAACGGGCACGCAAATCGTGAATTCCGCGCCCTGACCATCCGCGCGATTACCAGCGCGCACTTCTCCGTTGGCTTGCTCGACGATCGTCTGAACAATATGCAATCCTAGCCCGCCAGAGGACTTGGTGGAAACGTGCGGTTTGAAAATATCGCGCAGCAAGTCAGACGCGATGCCGCCGCCCTCGTCGCGCACGACAATCTCGATGCGGGTACCCAGATGTCGTGCCCGAACCTGAATGACGCCGCCCTCAGGCATTGCCCGGACGGAGTTCGAGAACAAATTCACCAGGACTCGCTCCCAGGCCCAGTTGCGCCGCAGCTCCAGCCCGGATTCGATCTCGCATTGGAACCGGATAGCGGGTCCGCGGCCAGCGATCAGCGAATCCTCGACAAATGAGATCGCGTTGGCAAGTATCGAATCGAAAGATGCGCCCGAGTGTTCGGTGGCTTCGAGACTAGCGGTAATCCCTTTCCCGCGCTCCACGCTGCGGAAGATGACGGCCGAGAGCGAAGCCCAGCGTGGATCGGAAGACAGCAGGTCGGCAGCCTCGACCAGCGTCTGAAACACGTTGTTCAGATCGTGGACCAAGCACGGCAGGGTGAGATCGGCCTCCGCCAATGCTACGCTCGGTTCTTTGGCTGTTCGCGGGGTCATTGCACGATCTCCCGCAGTGTACTAAAAAACTCAGGGAAAGAAACGGCGGCAGCGCCGGCTCCCTCGATAATGCACGGTCCATCGGCGGCCAGGGCGGCGACGGCGAATGCCATGGCGATGCGGTGATCGCCCGCGGAGTCAAGTTCGGCGGCATGGAAACGCTGCCGGCCCGGGATGTGAAACCCATCAGGAGCGGTTTCGATCTCGATTCCCATACGGCGGAAGTTCAACTCGAGCGTCGCGATTCGATCGGTTTCTTTCACTCGCAGTTCGGACGCATCGCGCACCGTGAGTCCTCCGTCCGATGCCGCGCCTAGCACCGCCAGAGCCGGAATCTCATCAATCAAAGCGGCGGTCATTGCGCCTTCGATCACGCCGCCGGAGACTCTCGATGTGCGAACACGCAAATCGCCCACCAGTTCGCCGCCGGATTCATGCAGATCCAGCACCTTGATGGAAGCGCCCATCGACATCAGGAAATCCAGCAGCGCGGAGCGAGTCGGATTGAGACCGACGTGGTGGATGACCAGGTCCGCGTCAGGCATCAACAGCGCGGCTACCAGAAAGAACGTGGCCGAACTGAGATCGCCCGGAACCGACAGTTCGCGGCCTGTGAGATGAGCGCCCTCACTCAGATGAATCACTCGTTGCCGGGTTTCGATTTCCGCGCCAAATTCCCGTAGCGCGATTTCGGTGTGGTCGCGCGTGCGAATAGTCTCGCGAATCACTGTGTCCCCGGCCGCGAATAGCCCAGCCAGAAGCACGCAGCTCTTCACCTGCGCGCTCGGGACGGGCAGGGTGTAGTCGATCCCGTGCAGCGGAGTCCCATGGATCAGTAGCGGCGGATATTGGCCATCGCGCGGCTCGATGAAGGCCCCCATTTCGGTCAGCGGCTTGATGATGCGGCCCATGGGGCGCCGCGAAAGCGACTCGTCTCCGCCGATGCGCGACTCGAACCGTTGTGCCGCCAAAATCCCGGATAGCATGCGAATGGTCGAGCCGGAATTGCCGGCATCCAGATCGGCGTCGGGCTGGCGCAGAAACCCTCCCTGGATGATCACCTTTCCGTGCTGCCGCTCGATCCTGGCGCCCAAAGCCTGCATCGCGCCGAGCGTCGACTGGCAATCCGCTCCGGTGGAATAGTTTGAAATGGTGCTGGTGCCTTCCGCGATCGCGGCGAGCATCCCGTACCGGTGAGAAATCGATTTGTCACCGGGCAAGGTAATGAACCCGGCGACCGCCTTAGCTGGGGAGACAGTCTCATTCATGCAATCCTTCAGTTTATGAGTTTGTCCGCGATTTCGCTCGTGCTCGCCGCCGGCGTGATTCACGCGAGCTGGAATCTCATCTCGAAGAAGGCTGGTGGGGGAGCCGATTTCGTGATGCTCTTCTCCGCGCTCGGCTGTGTGATCTACGGGCCAATTGCGCTGTACCTGTGGCTTACCCAACAGGTGCACATCGAGCCCACGGCATGGTTGTGGGTGGCTCTGAGCGGTGTCTTGCATTTCTTTTACGCGCTGGCGCTTCAGCGCGGGTACCAGGTTGGCGATCTGAGCGTGGTGTATCCCATTGCCCGCGGGTCAGGCCCGGTACTGGCGACGGTGGGGGCGGTAGTGATCCTGGGCGAGAGCGTGACGTGGCTCTCTTTCTTTGGTCTGGTCCTGATCGTCGGCGGGATTTTCACCGTTTCCGGATTCCGCGCCCATACCGGCATTGCCACCGGGATTGAATATGGCCTTGCAACCGGCATCTGCATCGCGCTCTACACCCTGGTCGATGCCTCGGTGGTACGCCGAGTTGCCCTAATACCTTTGCTTCTCGATTACGGTTCGAATGTGACGCGGACGGTGATGCTCGCCCCCGCGATGATTCATCGCCGTCGAGGTCTGCTGAAAAGCTTTCGCGTCAACGGGAAGGAGGCCATCGCCGTGGCGACGCTGATGCCGATCTCTTACATCCTGATCCTCTACGCGATGAGACTCGCCCCAGTGACCCACATCGCCCCCGCCCGCGAGGTCTCCATGCTGTTTGCGGTTCTTGCCGGCGCGACGTTCCTTGGCGAGCCCAACGTGCGGCGGCGGCTGTTTGGCGCGGGACTGATCGCCGCCGGGGTGGTCTTCATTTCGGTGAGCCGGATTTCTCCTAGTTGAAGCAGGTCTGTCTTATTGCCGATAGAACAAGCGTGACCTGGTGGCTGGCTCTTTTCCTGATGCAGCAGAACGCAAAAACGCAGGCGGATCGCGTCCGCATGGCCATGGCGGATTCGCTCGCACAGCAGCGGGCCTCAGTGGCGCGCCAGGCGGAAGTGATCCGGGCTCATGCGACGGTCTGGACCGTTCCCGACAGCGTAATGTATCGCCCTGATTTCACAGCTCCGGACTGCCCCCAGGTGCCGAAAATTGAACTCTCGCGCATGATTGATGACGCCGCCTACAATCAGGGGCTGGATCCCTCGCTGATTCGCGAGGTTGCGCGCCAGGAGTCAGGATTCCATCCTTGCGCCGTCTCCTGGAAAGGGGCGGAAGGCCTAATGCAGCTCATGCCTGCCACTCAAGTTGGGCTTGGAGTGAGCAATCCGTTCGATGCGCAAGAGAGTCTGGAAGCCGGCAGCAAATTGCTGAAGAGTTTACTCGATCGCTACCACGGTGATGTCTCCCTGGCACTGAGCGCCTACAATGCCGGCGCCGGGGCCGTGGACCGCGCGGGAGGCATCCCGGCGATTCCTGAAACGCAGAACTACGTCGTTGATATCTTGTCCCGCCTGCTGCAATAACTTCAGCTAGATCTGACCATGCCTTAGTACCCCGTCCTAATGGGTGCTAAACATTTCTAAGGTTTTGGCCGATATAGCGATATCGTGCCGATACCGTCGAAGAAGATTGCCGCCAGTAGCGAAGTGCTTTCGCTTCGTCCGGACATGCATCTTCCCCGCTGGGAAAACGTCCTCGACGACGCGCCGCAAGCCCCCACGATCCTCATCGTCGATGATATCGACCTGAATCGCCGCCTGCTGCGTGCGATGCTCAAGACGGCTCCCTACCGGATCCTGGACGCAAAACGCCCTTCAGCCGCGCTGAGTATCTTAGAGCGTGAAAAGGTCGATCTGGTCGTGGTGGATCTGGTGATGCCCGAAATGAGCGGGCCGGATTTCTGTCGCCTGCTGAAAAGCGATCGGAAAACCCAGCTCATACCGATTCTGATGACCACCAGCGTCCAGGGAGCCGAGAATGAGGTCACTGGCATCGAGTCCGGCGCGGACGAATTTCTGATCAAGCCGCTGCAACCGACCGTGGTTCGGACCAGAATCCGCGCCATGCTGCGCAACAAGGCTCTGGTGGATTCGCTGGAAGAGGCGGAAACCATTCTGTTCGCGCTGGCCCAATCCGTGGAGCATCGCGATAAGTATACGGGGCTGCACTGCGAGCGGCTGGCCAGCTACAGCATTGCTCTGGGGCAGGCCCTCGGCCTATCGAGGCAGCAGCAACTGGCGCTCTATCGCGGCGGCTACCTGCACGACATCGGGAAGATCAGCATTCCGGATTCGATTCTGTTTAAGCGCGGATTACTGACGGAGGAAGAATGGCAGGCCATGCGCCTCCACACCCTTCGAGGCGAGGACATCTGCCGGCCGATGAAGAGCCTAGCGCCGGTGCTGCCGATCATCCGCAGTCACCATGAACGCTGGGACGGTACTGGCTATCCGGATGGACTACGGGGCGAGGAGATCCCGTTGCTGGCGCGCATCATGCAGGTCGCCGATATTTACGACGCTCTTACGACCGCCCGGCCTTATAAGCCCGCATTCTCACACGGTCACGCCATCGAGATCATGCTCGATGAGACGCGCCGGGGCTGGCGAGATCCGGACCTGGTTCCGCTGTTCGTTGAAGTTTCGCAGGCCGCACCCGCCGTTGCCGGACCGGTCGCGGCCCCAGACACGGTCCCGATGCAGCAGTCTCTCGAGAACATGCGTCGCGAACTTTCCAAATAAACGTCTCAAAATCTTTCTGTACCGGAACCGGCCCGGAAGCAGTCCACCAACCCGGACGGCGCTACGGGAGCGCGGCGGCCGCGCTATAATCTCAGTCGGAAGCGAATGGAAGAACTGAAGAAGAAGCTTCAGGAGGAGATCGCGGCTCTGGAAAACGAGCTGCGGATCGAACTCCCCCGGGAGATTCTCAAGGCTCGCGAACACGGAGACCTGAGTGAGAACGCGGAGTACCACTCCGCGAAGGAACGGCAGGGCTTGGTGAACGCCCGGCTCAACCAGCTCAACTCCCGCCTGCGCGACCTTTCGATGATCGACATGTCGCAGATTCCGCGCGACCGCATCGGGTTGGGTTCGCGCGTGGTGGTCCTGGACGTCGATAAGGATGAGAAGATCCGTTACAAACTGGTAACCAGCGAAGAAGTTGATGTGGCCAAGGGACTGATCTCCACCAGTTCTCCCATTGGCCGGGGACTGCTCGGCAGGCGGGTGGGCGATACCGTGAAAATCCAGATTCCGGGTGGCATGCGGGAGATGGAAGTAATAGAATTGTTCACGATTCACGAGACGGAGAAATTGGGATGACCTTCACGCGCGGGATCGGCCTGGCTTGTAACAAAGTGATCCTGCTGATCGTGCGAGGCCTGGCCCTTTCGAAGATCCATCCCAATGTACTGACGTTTTTAGGTTTGGTGATCAACATTGGCGCCGCCGCCCTGCTGGCCTTGGGCCGATTCCGGTGGGCCGGGGTGGTGATCATTGGTGCGGGCCTGTTTGACATGGTGGACGGCCGCGTCGCGCGGGAAACCAACCGCGTAACCCGATTTGGCGGGTTCTTCGATTCCGTGCTCGACAGGTATTCCGACTTGGCTTTGCTCGTCGGCCTTTTGGTTTGGTACGGTTCGATCAACCGCTGGGGTTACGTAGTCCTTACGGCCATCGTAATGACAGCTTCGGTGATGGTGAGCTATGTGCGTGCCCGAGCGGAAAACACGATCCCCACGTGTAAGGTCGGTTTCATGGAACGCCCGGAGCGGGTGGTGCTCCTGATTATCGGCGCGCTGTTCGACAAGATGGCACCGGTGCTGTGGGTGATCGCTGTACTGGGAAACCTGACCGTGGTTCACCGCATGGTTTTCACCTGGCAGGAAACCAAGCGCCTGGAAGAAGCCCAGCTCCGTCCAGCGGGCGCGCGGGCGGCCAGCAAGGCCAATTGATGAGTTAGATCCGGGAGAGACCCGGGACCTTGGCCACCATTCGGGTGATTTCATTTCCGCGTGCCGGTATTCAATCTAAATGGCCCGACCGCTTCCTGCAGCTGTAGTGGTTGGTTCAACTTGGCCAGATGAGCGCTCCGATTCCGCTGGGCGGTGCAATTAGCGAGATCGAGTCCGCGGCTCCGGGCATCGGCAATGGCGTTAAAATGGCGTTCGGCCTTCTCTCGGCTGTCGGCTCCGCTCTGAACTTTCGTGGGTACTCGACGAGCAAAATAAAGCGCGGAAGATCTGGCAGCGCGAGACTTCAATGTGCTTTTGACAAGGAACATGGCGTCGAATTGAGCATCGCAGTCGATGGCGAAGCAGGTAGCAGTACGTTCCTGTTGATTGTGTTCGGATACACAAAACACCACACCATTGCTGGCCACGAGGAACTGCGCTCCGATTGGGTACGACTCTTCTCTGCGATCGAAGAAATAGCTAGAGGTGCGCTCCGCGCGACAGCAGTAACCGCATTGAGCGTAAAGCAGGTCGACGACCGAATCGCGGATCTGAGCCCGATACCGCTGCGCGCTTCAGCGAGCGAGTGTGTGATATTCTGGAGAGAATCCAACCCTAAGGAATCCATATGTATGCAGTGATTGAAACAGGCGGGAAGCAGTATCGCGTCACGCCCGGTGAGGCAGTGGAAGTCGAGACTTTGAAGGGCGATGTCGGAGCCGCGGTGGAGTTTGGCCGGGTCCTGGCAGTAGTGGACGGCGATTCTGTGAAAGCCGGCTCGGCGCTCGAAGGCGCAACGGTCAAAGGGACCATCGCGGCGCACGGGCGCGGCGAAAAGGTCCTGGTTTTCAAGTTCAAACGCAAAAAGCAATACAAGCGGACGATTGGCCACCGGCAGAACTTTACGCGGGTCACCGTGGATGAGATCGTAGGATAGGAATCAGGCATGGCACATAAAAAAGGGCTGGGTAGTTCCAAGAACGGGCGCGACTCGAATGCGCAGCGCCTGGGCGTTAAAGCCTTCGGCGGCCAGCTAGTACCTGGCGGCTCAATCATCGTGCGGCAGCGCGGCACACGCATCAAGCCCGGCACGCATGTCGGTCTTGGCAAGGATGACACGTTGTTCGCGAAAGTCACGGGCGTGATTGAATTCCGCGATCGCGGACGGCACGGGAAATTCGTCAGCATTGTCCCGGCGGAATAAGCGCCGACTCGTTGTTCATTGACGAAGTTAAAATCTACGTAAAAGCGGGCGACGGCGGCAACGGCTGCCTGGCGTTTCGACGCGAGAAGTATGTGCCGCGCGGGGGGCCGAGCGGCGGTGATGGCGGGCGTGGCGGCGACGTCACGTTGGTCGCCAGCCAGCATTACAACACACTCCTTCACTTTCGGTTCAACCCTGAACACAAGGCCGAACGAGGCCGCCATGGCGAGGGCAGCAATCGCACAGGTCGCGATGGCGTTTCAGTCGACGTTGCCACACCGGTAGGCACCATCGTCTATGACGCCGATACAGGCGAGCTGCTCCACGATTTCACTCAGGCGGGCGACCGGTTCATAGTCGCGCGCGGTGGACGCGGCGGAAAAGGAAACGCGCGCTTCGCAACGTCCACCCATCAAGCGCCCACCGAACACGAACCGGGTTTCCCGGGCGAAGAGCGGCGTCTTCGCCTGGAGCTGAAGCTACTCGCCGACGTGGGTCTGGTCGGATTTCCCAACGCTGGAAAATCCACGCTCATTTCGCGGATCTCGGCGGCGCATCCTAAAATCGCCGACTATCCGTTCACCACACTTGAACCGAACCTGGGCGTGGTCAGCATCGGGGACCCAGCGTCCGAGCGGACGTTCGTCGTTGCCGACATTCCGGGATTGATCGAAGGCGCGCACCTCGGCCATGGACTGGGAACCCAGTTTCTCCGGCATGTGGAGCGAACCCGTCTGCTGGTGCACCTGGTGGACGTTTCCGAATCCACGGGACGCGATCCGGCGCATGATTTCGAAGTGGTGATGGATGAGCTCGCCAGCTTCTCGGAAGAACTCGTAAAGAAGCCGATGATCGTGGTGGCCACGAAGCTGGACGCGGCGCAAGACCCCGAGCGCATCCGCTCGCTCGAGACCGTAGCGACGCAGCGCGGGCTACCGTTTCTCAAAATATCGAGCGTCACCGGAGAAGGCGTCGAGGCGCTCAAGCGCGCCATGGCGGACGCAGTGATTGCGGCGCCGGCGTCCTCCGCGATGTGAACGTTTCTCTACATTAACTCCACATGAAGCGGGCAACTGCCCGCCGCCCTCCGCGTTTATTTCAGTAGGAGGTCGTTATGAAGCGCCTGGTTTTGGTTGTGGCTTTTGCCGCGGTTTCCATGGTTGGATGTGCGGCAGGAGTGGGTTATTACTACGCCCCGACTCCGCCGCCTCCGGTTCGTGTTGAGGCGTACGGCCCTGCACGCGGTCCGGGTTTCGCGTGGGTCTCGGGCTACTGGGGCTGGCGCGGCAACGCGTATGCGTGGGTGCCGGGATATTGGGGACGCCCTCCGCATCCGCATGCCGTTTGGGCACCCGGATATTGGGAGCGTTACGGCGGCCGTTACCGTTTCCATGAAGGCCGCTGGCGCTGAGTAAAATTACCTACGCCTTGGACGGAGGAGGTTGCGAGCCGTTGCCCGGATCGACCGGCTTCGGTTTTTTCTCGGCCGGAGGATGCGCGACAGCCGATGCCTTTACGGGGCTGAGCAGCACGTGGGCGTTGCGACCTTCCAGGCGCGGCTGACTTTCGGCGACACCGTACGCGGATAAGTCCGCGGCGAATCGCATCAGCAGCTTCCGTCCCAAATCGGTGTGGGCAATCTCGCGTCCACGAAATTGCACTACGGCTTTTACGCGGTTTCCTTCCTGCAGGAAGCGAATCGCGTGATTTTTCTTGAACTCGTAATCGTGATCGTCTGTGTTGGGGCGGAATTTCAATTCCTTAACCAGGATGACGTGCTGCTTCCGCTTGGCGTCGTGCTGCTTCTTCTTGTTCTCGTACTGCCACTGGCCATAGTCCATGGCCTTGGCCACCGGCGGTTCCGCCGTCGGCGCGATGAGAATCAGGTCGAGACCCATTTCCTGGGCTTTACGGATGGCCAGATGAGTCGGCATGACCTCGACTGGGGCGTTGGGAAATACCGCACGCACCTCGCGTGCGCGGATCGCTTCGTTCACGTTCTCACGGATCCTGGGACGGCGTTGCGGAAACCTGGGATTCATTGATCCTTCGGCCGAGTGTGATAAAGCGAGAAATGCACCATGAACAAATGGTAGCAGAATGATCGACAGAAATAACCGGGCAGTGCCTGAAAGGTGCGTTGAAAGGAGAGGTGTGGGAAATCGCTGAACTTCTGGCGTAGCATAGGCGCCATGAACCCCTTTCGCCCGTTAGTATTGCGCATGACTTTTTCGATTTCCTCACCAACACCTGGAGAACCCAAGCCGAAATTGATCAGTTCTGGCGCGCTCAGAACTGTACCTCCGGGCACCGCGCCACGTGCATGCGCGTTTTCAGGAGAGAGTGGAAAGAGTTTGCACCAGGTCGAGCACAATGGCACTGGGACGAAGAAAATGGAAGATTGCGGATCAGGCCATAGCTCCAACGCACCTTTCATGCACCACCAAGAACCGGGTTCATTCCTCGCGAAGCACTGTTAGCGGATCCACGCTGGTGGCGCTCCGGGCGGGCAAAAAACTCGCCACCAATGCGACGGTGACAAACACCCCGGCGGTGGTGAAAAACGTAACGGGGTCACCCGGGCCGACTCCGAACAAAAGGCCTTGCACCAGACGGGTGGCCGTGACCGCTCCCGCTAACCCTAGAGCGAGGCCGGCTAAAGTCAATCGCAAACCCTGAATGACCACCATCCGGCGCACTTCCCCGGACTGAGCGCCCAGCGCCAGGCGGATCCCGATCTCCTTCCTGCGCTCCGCTACGGCGCACGCTATGACACCATACACGCCCATGGATGCCAAGGCGAGAGCCACGATCGAAAGCAACCCCAGCAGAGTTCCACGCAACCGCGGTTGCGCGATCGACTGATCCAACTGTTGCTGCATCGTGCGCTGGTTGAAAAACGGGACGTCTTTGTCAATGGAACCGAGCACATTTCGAATTCCGTTGATCAAACTCGCGGGGTCCCGGTTCGATCGCACCGTCAGGGTTTGGCCGGCGATGGGGGTTTGATTCAAAACACTGAAGAGCTCGAGGGTCGGCGCTTCCGCCACGCTCCTCTCGCGAAAATCCCCCACGACGCCGATGATTTCGCCGACCCAGTCCCCGCCGAAATCGGTTGCGATCCGGCGCCCTACCGCGCCGTGTGGATAGAATTGCCGCGCGAACGCTTCATTGACAATCAGCACCTTCGGAGTCTCCCGGCGATCCGACCATTCGAAGAAGCGCCCCGCGAGAAGGGGCACCCCGATGGCCCGGAAGTATCCCGGCGTAACGACGCGGTTGTCCAGGTTGATACTGGTCTGCTGGGTGTGCAGCGGTTCGGTGTCCAACCATACATTGGTCAGGTTTTTATCTTTCCCGAGCGGCAGGTAATTGGTGCTTCCGGCGGCCTCTACGCCAGGGAGTTGTTCGACCTGAGTAATCAAGCGTTCGAAAAATCGCGCGCAGACGTTCACGTCACGATAACGCACGTCCGTTAGCGCGAAATCCATGGCGAGGACATTGCGTGCATCATAGCCCGGCCGGACCTCCGTCAGCGCCTGAAAACTTCGGACCAGGAGGCCGGCGGTAGCCATCAGGACTACCCCCAAGGCCACTTCAATCACTACCAGAGCAGAGCGAAAACGATTTCCCTGGAGGCTGCCGGTTCCCCCGCGTCCACCTTCCTTAAGCGCATCCAGCAAACTGACTCGCGAGCCGCGCAAGGCAGGCACAATCCCGAAGATCAGCCCGGTGAGCAGCGACAAGAGAACCGCAAACGCCAGCACTCTCCCATCGGCATGAATCTCCCCGGATCGCGGTAGCGCGGAAGGATCCAGCGCGAGCAGCAGTTGGACTCCCCAAATGGCAAGCGGAAGCCCGACCGTTCCTCCGGCGAGCCCCAGCAGGGCACTTTCCCATAACAGTTGCCGCACCAGCGCCATTCTGCTCGCCCCTACAGCCGCGCGCACTGCCATCTCGCGCACACGCACGGCTCCGCGCGCCAAAAGCAGACTCGCCACGTTCGAACAGGCGATCAGCAGGACGCTGGCTACGGCGGCGGCAAACACCCACAGAGTGGTGCGGACGCTTCCTACTTCCTGATCGTCAAACCCCGCCAGGCGCATCGAGTAGTCGCGATCATAGGGATTGCGCTGCGCGAAATCCGCGGCACGCGCGGTCATCTCTGCCTGGGCCTGCCGCACATCCACGCCCGGCTTCAGCCGGGCGAAGGTCCGGATATGCCGGTATTGGAGGCCGGTCAGAAAGCGGTGTCCCGCCGGAAGCGGGGCCCACATATCGAAATCGGTGCCGAGCACGAACTCGGGCGGCATGATCCCCACCACTTCGTAAGGAATGCCATCCAGGTTGACGTGGCGGCCTACAATTCGACTATCGCCTCCGAAACGCTGAAGCCAGAAACGATGGCTGAAAACCACAGCTGCGTCATGACCCGAGTGATATTCTTCCGGTGTGAACGTGCGACCGACAACGGGCCGAACGCCCAGCGTTTCGAAAAACCCTTCGGTGACCATCGCGCCGCTGAGCCGCTGGGGTTCGCCGGCTCCCGTGACATTCCAGGACAGGCGCGACATTCCGCCGACGCTTGAAAAGGATTGATTCTGCGCCTTGATTTCCAGAAAATCCGGCCCTAATAGTGCGTTGTACCCAAAGCCGGAGTGCGGCGGGAGACCCCAAACCCAGACCAGACGGTCGCTATCCGGATAAGGCAGGGGCTTCAGCAGAAGACTATTGACCAGCGTGAAAATCGCAGTGGTCGCGCCTATGCCGAGGCCCAGGACCAGCACGGCCGCGGCCGTGAACCCAGGTGCCCGAAGATAAGTCCGAAAACTGTTCCGCAATCCGGGCATGATTCCGCCGGACATGACTTTACGATTTTATGAATTATCGCACAGATTGCGCCGGAATAGAACTGTGTTCACTACCGCCATGCCCGTCGAGCCACGACAGGGCCTGCGCGGAAGTAGTCACTTGTCCTCGCAGAACCGCGAGACTCAACTCGCCGGTAAGCACGTTTGAGAATGGCCGGTCATACAGCCGCGGATCGTGCTGGCCCGCGAGCCGCGCGATGAACGGCACCGTCTCGGACTGGGGGCCAGCCGTGATCTGTTCCAATTCATCGGTCCAGGTGTATTGCCCGTGCCACAGCTCTGGCCGCAAGCCGTGATCGGCCGTGATCACAATGCTGGTGGAGTCCCAGAGCCCGGCTTGCTCCAATACGCGGCGCATTTCGCCCACAGTCCGGTCGACCAGAGCGAGATTGTCCAAGTAGTCGAGCGAGTCGCTAAGCTCGAAATTCTGTTTGTGCCGGTTGTAGATCGGAAACGGATGGGGTGTGGGAAAGTGCGCGAATAAAAAATCGATCCGCGGATCCACGGCCGCTGCGTAGGCTCGATCGCGAATCAGAAAATACTGCTGTTGCATGCGCCGTTGGACGAATTCGCCCCCCAGCTTTTCCGCGCCGTAGTCTGCATGAACACCGAGCAGTTCGGCGACGTTGGCGACCTGCATGCGGAACAGAAATCCCACCATTTTGAGAACGCCTCGTTCGGTGGCGATTTGCTCCGGCAACAGAGCGGCGGTGGGATGGCCTCCCGGAACATCCAGGCAGCGGACCAGGCTATCGCCGAGTACGCGGCAATACGGATGATGCCAGCCCACTACTTCAGGATTTGCACCCAGGGCGCGAGCCTCCTGGAAGACGTTCGGCTGGTCCCGCCAGCTGAATCCTCGGCCGGCGCCCTCCGGATACACCTGCAAAGTATCGGCGCTCTTCAGCTCGGCTCGTGCAAACACGCGGCCGGAGAGCAGCGAGGGGAGCGCAAGAATGGTCCACCGCGCGGTTTCCGTGGCGTGATCGGCAACCAGGGATTCGCCCCGCAATCGATCGAGCTCGGGCAGGCTCACGGAGGCTTGCCGGGCGTCGAACGCCAGCCGTTGGTCGAACTCGTCGAACAGCATCCAAATCACTCGTCGATTGTGCGGGCTCCGCGGTAAAAAGGGGAGCGAGGGCTTGGGAGAAAACGCCGCGGCCGATTCAGCATTGACCCGGCTCAATGTAAAGTCGATCATTAACGCCGGCAATAGAAGCGCCAGCATCAGTGCCACCCGGTGGGCGGCACGTAAGATCCGCGCTCTCCCGTACCAAACCATCACGAGGCCTACCGCGAGACATATTTCAACGGTCAGGAGCGCGAGGGTCGATCCCAGGTCGGTCCGCCCGAGCTCGTCGTTCCAATAGCGGCGAACCGATTCGAGCGAACGGATTAATAACAACAGAAATCCGCTTTGCGCCACTTTCCAGCGCAGGGGCGTCGGATGCCGCTCCACCCAGCGCCAAGCGAGCCAGAGGCCGGTGGCCAGCAGCGTCGCCGCGATCAGGGTGGCCCATAACAGATTCTGATTCGCGGGGCCCGACCGGTAATAGTCCATGGAGCGCTCTTTGAGATGCTCCAGGTCATACCAGCGCCGGAGGAAGCACAGGTTGGCGACGGAAAAGCACGTCACTGCGTCTTTTAATTGGTCGCGTGCCGCCGGCGAAAAAGATAGAGCCATCGATGAAGTCCGTCAATCCGTGCCGACCGAACCAGCTCGAAGCGCGGCGCCGCGGCAGCCTCAAACCAGGCATTCGTCAAGTACGAGTACAGATCCTCCCGGCCGCGTACGAGCTGCCGGAACATGGGATCTTCAGGCCCTACAAATTCTATGAGTACGTATTCGCGGCTCAATTCTCCCGCCAGCGCGAGCAGATCGTCGAGCGGAATGCGCTCGGTAATCAGCATGTGATGCACGACGGCCAGCATCATTACCAAATCGAAGCCGCCACGGGCCCGATCCAGAAAGGACATGCATTCCTGATTCCGCCAGCCGACGGCCGGGGTAGGACGCGTAAGGTCCACCACCAAGGGCAGGACATCCAGGCGCGCCCGTGACGCGTGCCTCCAAATGGAGCCTGTGACCACAGGATCCGAGTCGATCGCGACCACCGAACTCCCCGCCTCCGCTGCCAGGAAGCTGAAGTGTCCTTCGTTCGCGCCCACGTCGAGCACGGTGCGGGGCTGGGCCAAGCTCAGAGCCTCGGCAACGAAAGCTTCTTTCTCACCAAACTGAGCCGGCGTATACAGCAATTTATGATCCAGGTATCCGGACCACCTGGATTTTTTCGCGCCTTCGATGGGTTCCAGACGTTCCAGGCGCCGCTCGCAGCTCTTAAGAATGCCCTTCAAGATGAATTGCGCCTGTTCAGGCAACGATGCGAGCTTTCGGGGTTGGGGTGAAGCTC
>JBEKBK010000017.1:0-36060 GCA_050015435.1 Bryobacteraceae bacterium | reverse complement strand
CGCCGAATTGTCCACCACTCGGTTGTGAACGCGATTGAACCAGATCCGCCCGCGGGCACGCCCGAGACCGGTGTGCAGCTCCACGAGTACGCAATCGGAAAGTGGGGTGACGTTTTCGCCGATAACACGGGCCGCTTATTGAAGAAGGGGACGCGGTTGCGGTTCGACATGCATTACTTCGCGGTTGGGACGGAGCAAAAGAACCACACGACCATTGGTTTCAAGTTCTATCCGAAGGGGTACACGCCGAAGTATCAGGTCCGCTCTTATTCGGTTCGGAACCTGCCGAATGACGAACTCGAGATCCCGCCGAATACGATCGTGCGAACGGATGGCTATTTCCGCCTGCCGAAGAACGCGCGGATCGATTCGTTCCAACCCCATATGCACATGCGGGGCAAAGGGATGACGCTCGAAGCGATCAACCTGGATAACACCACCACGATCCTCAGCTCGGTGGATCATTTCAATTTCAACTGGCACGTAAATTATGTTTACCAGGAAGATGTCGCGCCTCTGCTGCCGGCCGGAACGGTGATGCATATGATCGGTATCCACGACAACACCTCGGCTAACCCCCGCAATCCCGATCCGTCCGTGTGGGCTGGATATGGCGAACGAAGCGTGGACGATATGGTTCAGGTGTGGATGGACATCGTGTATTTGGACGATGCTGAGTTCCACCGGCTGGTGGAAGAGCGGAAGGCGAAGCAGATGACCGCCAGCCCGCAGTTGAGACTTACGGCTGGCGCGGCGCCGATTAAGCTCTTACCTTGACCCGTCGCGGAGCGGCCATCCACTGGACGCTCCGCCTTACGGTTTACCATTTAGTTCACGACGCCTCAACGAGGGAGGGCAACATGATGCGGACGTTTGCTCACGCGGCTGAGCGTGTAGCTTTGGGAGCGGGTCTGTTCCTCTGCACGGCCACATTTCTATTCGGACAGAATGGAGCCAGGAATGGGGAGTGGCCGACTTACGGCGCAGATCTAGGGAGCACCAGATACTCTTCGCTCGATCAGATCAACGCGAATAACTTCAGTAAGCTCGAAGTCGCCTGGCGGTTCAAGACCGATTCACTCGGCCCGCGGCCTGAATATCAGTTCGAAAGCACGCCGTTGATGGTCCACGGCTTACTCTATTCGACCGCCGGATCGAGGCGGGCGGTTGTCGCGCTCGACGCGGCCACAGGGGAATTACTGTGGATCCACACCGAGAATGAGGGCGCCCGGGGCGCGGCTGCCCCGAGGCAGCTTTCAGGCCGTGGGTTAGCGTATTGGACTGACGGCAGAGAGCAACGCATCCTGTATGTGACACCTGGCTATCGGCTCATCGCTCTGGACGCCAAGACTGGCGCAATAGTCACTAGTTTTGGCACGAACGGCGCGGTGGATCTGAAGCTTGATGACGATCAGGAGATCGACCTTGTCACCGGCGAGGTTGGGCTCCACTCGACCCCCATCGTCGCCAAGGATACGGTCATTATAGGCGCAGCGCACAAGTCTGGAGGCGTGCCTAAGAGCTATCGCAACGTCAAAGGTTATGTCCGTGGTTTCGACGTGCGCACGGGCAAGCGGCTCTGGATTTTTCACACGATCCCGAAGCCGGGCGAGTTCGGAATCGAAACCTGGGAAAAGGACTCCTGGTCCTACACCGGCAACACTGGCGTGTGGGGACAGATCTCGGTAGATGAGCAGCTCGGGCTGGTGTACCTGCCGGTGGAACTGCCGACCGGAGACTATTTCGGTGCCCATCGGCCTGGTAATGGCCTGTTCGGCGAAAGCCTGGTGGCTGTCGACCTGAAGACGGGCCAGCGCAAATGGCATTATCAACTGGTTCACCACGGAATTTGGGACATGGATATTCCGTGCGCGCCAATCCTCGCGGACATTGTGGTTAACGGCCGTAGCATTAAGGCCGTGGCGCAGCCAACCAAACAGGGTATCCTCTACGTGTTCGATCGCGTGACCGGCCAGCCGGTGTGGCCGATCGAAGAGCGGCCCGTGGAAAAGGGAGAAGTGCCGGGCGAGTGGTATTCGCCCACGCAGCCTTTCCCGACCAAGCCGCCCCCGTATGAACGGACTGGCGTCTCCATTGATGACCTGATCGACTTCACTCCTGAGCTTAGGGCCGAAGCCGTCCAGCTTGCCTCCAAGTACAAGCTTGGTCCAATCTTTACGCCACCTGTAGTGAGCAAGGTCGGCGGCCCGCTTGCCACGCTCTCCAGGGCGCAGGCTGGAACGAACTGGGAGGGCGGTTCATACGATCCCGAAACCCACACCGTGTTTGTGTTTTCCACGGGCAATATTGGCCAGTACGGCTTGGTGCCTCCGCCCAGGGCGAGTGTCTCGGACATGGAATACATCCAGGGCGATGCCGCGGCGGGAGCTCGAACCAGGGGTGGCGCGGGCTCGTCTGCAGGGGGAACCCGGGCAGCACCGGCCGAAGGCGAGGGCGGTGGAGGCGGTTTGAACGTGAAAGGTCTTCCTCTCGGAAAGCCGCCGTATGGGCGTATCAGCGCTATTGATTTGAATAGAGGCGAGATTTCGTGGCAAATCGCGCACGGGGAAACGCCGGATAATGTTCGCAACAATCCTGCTCTTAAAGGCCTGACCATCCCACGCACTGGCCGGCCTGGGCTGATCGGCACTCTCGCGACCAAGACACTTGTCGTCGCCGGGGAGGGTGGTGTATTCACAACACCGTCCGGTATTCGCGGGGCAATGCTGCGGGCTTACGACAAGACCAGCGGCAAAGAAGTTGGGGCCGTCTACATGCCGGCGCCGCAGAGCGGCTCGCCCATGACCTACATGCTCAACGGCAAGCAATACATTGTGCTCGCGATCAGCGGCGGGTCGTACTCCGGCGAGTTGCTCGCGTTCCGCCTGCCGGAGTAATTGCTATGCGCTTTGCCTTGGCCGCTGTTATGACCGTGATTCCAGCCCTGGCCGGGGACCGATTCCCGGCGGCTGGAGGCGACATCGAAATCACACCCATTAATCACGCCAGTGTGCAGGTGGAGTACGCGGGCAAGGTGATTCAGGTCGACCCCTGGCGTCAGGGCGATTACTCCCAAGCCAAGCCTGCCGATCTGATCGTCGTCACGGGAGCCGAAAACGATCATCTCGATCCCGAAGCCATCGCCAAGATTCGCAAGCCGGGCGCTCCGATCGTAATCCCGGCGGCGGGCAACGCGAAAGCACCGGACGGAGTCGTGCTCGCCAACGGCGAGACGAAGACCGTTGCTGGAATATCCATTGAGGCGGTGGCTGCCTACGATCTGATCCCAGGCGATCCATTTCATCCGAAAGGCCGAGGGAACAGCTACATCATTACGCTGGGCGGGCAGCGGCTGTACTTCAGCGGTGTGGGAGAATGTGTTCCCGAGGTGCAGGCTCTGAAAGGAATCGACATTGCGTTTCTTTCCATGAATCTGCCTCATGGAAGGATGACGCCTGCGGCCGCAGCCGAGTGCGTCACGATCTTCAAGCCTCGCGTGGTCTATCCGTATCACTACCGCGACGGAAAAGTTGAGGACTTTAAGGACGATCTGAAGGGCGAACCAGTCGACGTTCGCCTGGCGAAATGGTATCCCTCGGCTACAGGCAAGTGATGGCGCGTTCAAGCCGACCCACGGGCCAGAAACAGAATGAGAGAGCTTACACAAAGTGCGCCGAGTATTCCCGTGTAGAGCGCCCATCGTGGTGCGTTGCGCCACTCGAACCAAAGGGTGAATCCGCCGAGTGGGACCCAACAAAGCAATCCCGTCACAACACCGGGCGAGTAAGAACGGGTAAGAACACTCCCAATAACGTGTAGGATGCCGTTCAGCAGCACGACTGTCCCCAGCGTTGGCAACGTCCACCGCCAGCGAATGCTGCGTTTCAACACGACGACGCCTGCGATCATGAAAGCCATTCCGATGAAGTTTTGAATCAGAAATGCATTTTCGGTAAGATGAGCGCCCGCAACCCTGGAGATCCAGCGGGGGAAGCCCTCGCCGCCCCAGTACTCTTCGCCAATGTGGAAAGAGTAAGTGATCGGAAATAACCAGACCCACTTTAGCGCCACATGCGCATTGTATCGAGCTCAAGGCGTTCTTTATACCGGCCGGTTGATCAAGAAGGTCGCCGTGGACGCAAAGAAGGCTCGCAAAACGTCCCGCACCTCGTCAGGCAGATTCTTTCGTCCAGCGCACGGATCATCAACTGAAGCCAACGGTCGCGAGCAGCCTTCCCGATGGCGAAAGGGGCATGACGCATTCGCAACATGGGATGGCCGCGCTGTTCAATGTACACTGACGGTCCGCCAAATCGAAAAATGAGAAAGTCTCGAAGACGCTGCTCCGCTCCGCGAAGATCGTGTGCCGGGTAGATTGGCCCCAAGACGTCGTCGCCGGGAACCTGCCGGTAAAACGCCGCGACCAGGCGCTCGAATCCTTCATCGCCGATGGCGGAATGAATTTCCTGCTCGTCCACTGATTTGATCCTACCTTGCTTCGGTCTGGCGATGGGACGGTTAAAGATTGGCTAAATAGATGCCGATCTGGACCTTTATAGAGCGTATTCGCAACGGCCGATCACTCTCATTTATGGTACCGGCAGGTCGACTAGCACTGGTTCTGCGGATTGCGTTGCTGCTACCGTGCAGCTTGCTTGCCCAGCAGCGTCCCGTCGCGCAACCCGACCGGATTACAGGCCGGCTGGACCCGCGTCATTTGGTCGCGATCAAAGGCAACATCCATCCCAAGGCGCGGCCGGAAAACGATCGCGGGCGGGTTTCGCCGAACTTAAACCTCGATTACATCACTCTTCACCTCAAGCCGACACCTGCGCAGCAGGCCGATCTCAATCAGTTGCTTACCCAGATGCAGGATCCAGCATCGCCGAATTTTCACAAATGGCTGACGCCCGAACAGTACGCGGATCGTTTTGGATCGAGCATCCATGACATAGCGCAGATCGTCCAGTGGCTGGAGGGCCAAGGACTGACCGTCATTCGCACGGCACGTGGACGAAACTTCGTGGTGTTTAAGGGCGCCGCGCACACGGTGGAAGCGGCCCTGCACGTCGAGATTCATGATTTTCTGGTGGACGGCGAAATGCATTATGCCAATGCCACGGAGCCGTCGATCCCCACGGCTATCGAACCGTTCACCATTGGATTCTCGGGACTTGACGACTTCAAGCAGAAGGCGCAGCAGCAGACGACCAAGTCAAGTCCTGAGCTGATTACCAAGCAGGGTGCAAACGCGCTCGCGCCCGGCGATCTGTGGGTCATTTACGACACGGTACCTCTCTACACCGCAGGCATTTCCGGAACCGGAATGAAGTTAGCCGTGATGGGTCAGAGCGATGTGAACCTGTCTGACATGGCAACGTTTCAAAGCCTCCTTGGACTTCCCGCGAACCCTCCAGTGAAGCTGTTAGTGCCGGGGGGCGCCGATCCGGGCTTCGTCTCCGGTGACTCTGACGAATCCGATCTCGATCTCGAGATGACGGGCGCAATTGTCCCGAATGCGGAACTCTTGTTCGTCTATTCCACACACGTCGAAAATTCGGTTACATACGCCATCGACAACGCGGTCGCGCCAGTGATCAGCTACAGTTACTCGCTATGCGAGCAGAATGCGTCCAGCAGCTACCGTGCATCCATTGAGCCGTTAGCGCAGCAGGCCAATGCGCAGGGGATCACATGGATCGCCTCGTCGGGCGACAGCGGCGCCGCTGCATGCGATCTTGGGGCCCAAGTAGCGTCAAACGGAATTTCGGTCATGGTTCCTGCCAGCGTTCCCGAAGTGACCGCCGTCGGCGGGACCACATTTAGCGAAGGATTCGGCGGATACTGGGCTTCTACAAATGGACCGGCCGGAGATTCGGCGCAGTCCTACATCCCTGAAGTCGGCTGGAACGATACGAGCGTGGTAGGGCATTTGTCCGCGAGCGGCGGCGGAATGAGCCAATTCTTTCCCCGCCCTGTCTGGCAAACCGGGCCCGGCGTCCCATTGGTCAATAGCCGCCTTGTGCCGGACGTGGCAATGTCCGCGTCTCCCCAACATGATCCGTATTTCATCGTGGAGGGCGGAACGCAAGCTTTGGTCGGAGGCACTTCCGCAGCGGCTCCGGTGTTCGCCGGAATTGTTCTGCTGATGAACCAGTCTCTCGGAGTGAACGGCCTTGGCAATATTAATCCCACTCTGTATGGGTTGGCGTCAGTGTCCAATAACGTCTGTAGCGCGAACGCGGTTACCTCGGGCTGCGCTTTTCATGACGTCACGTCTGGCGACAACCTCGTCCCGTGCACAGTGCGAACCAACGGATGCGTCGGGGGCTCCATGGGTTACGCCGCGGGGGCTGGCTACGATATGGTCACCGGGCTCGGCAGTGTTGACGCGACGAAGCTGATCCTTGCGGTCATAAAGACTTTGGGTCCAATAATTTCGTCGGTGACCACGGCCTTCGCGGGACCGGCCATCGCCCAGAACACCTTTATCGTGATTAAGGGCGCGAATCTGGTGCCCGCCACTACACCGGCAAACGGCGTCATCTGGAGTACCGCGCCTTCCTTCGCGGCCGGACTGATGCCGACGCAGCTCGACGGTGTGAGCGTGACCGTCAACAACAAACCCGCTTTCGTTTATTTTTATTGCAGCGCGGCAACTGATCCGGCCTGTCCGCTAGACCAACTCAATATTCTGACCCCGCTTGACAACACCATTGGTCCGGTGCCCGTGGTGGTAACCAGCGGAGGCGTATCGAGCTCGGCATTTACTGTCAACATGCAGGCGGTCGAGCCTTCGTTCCTTTTGTTCCCCAAAGGCTACATTGCCGCGACGCACTCAAACTACAGTCTGGTGGGCCCGACGAGCCTGTATCCGGGATCCTCCACGCCCGCCAAGCCAGGGGAAGTGATCGAACTGTACGCCGTCGGCTTGGGGTTGCCATCGGCCCCGCTCGTGAACGGATCGGCCGCGCAATCCGGGTCGCTCCCGGTCCTGCCAATGTGTTCGCTCGGAGGAAACTCAGCCACTTTGGCCTTTGCGGGATTGATCAGCCCTGGGCTCTACCAGTTGAATCTGACAATTCCAGCCGCGGCTGCCAACGGCGATAACCTCGTCAGTTGCACCGACGACGGGTTGACGACGCCTGCGGGCGATCTAATCACGGTGCAAAGGTGAAGTGACCATAGGCGTGCTCGTGGGGCGAAACAGGTTCGACGGGTAAGGAAATCCGATTTACGCCCAAGTCGGCGTACTGTTGAGAATTCTTAGCCAAGCTGGGCGCCCTATGTGACCAGCTTCAGGGACCACTTGCGATCCAGACCGGATTGTTTGAGATACGCCTGCATCGTACTGTAAGCGTTTACATCATCCATAGTTGTTGAGCTGAAGATGTACCTTCTGGCCGAATGGTATGAGCACCATTCAAGATCCGCAGGAGTAACGTTCCCCATCCGGAGCTCGAAAGTAATGCCAGCCAAGAACGTCCTGGCGATTGTCACACCTTCGGCCGTCTGCAGCGGGAGTGTCGAAAATGATGGCCACGGACGCTGGTGTGGGGAAATGAAGACATTTATCGTCACACGATTATCCAATGGCTCACCGAGCAGCAGATACCGCCGTAGCATTTCTTCGTGCGGCCCCAGAGGAGAATGGATCAGGGCGTCGAGCAGCCACCACTTGTGCACCGAGGCCCGCCAAAATAAGCTGATTCCGAAGTAAACAAGCCTGTTCATGTCAACCTCAGGAATCTCGGCACCAGCGTAGGCGATCATGCGTGGGTCATCAGCAGATGAGACTGGCGTCGCCGCCAGGATGGACTGCTGCAGCCGAAAAGACTTTCCCGTATAAGCATTTCGGGCCACCCATGATTCGCCCCGCTGATTGAACAGTTGTTCGCAGTCCTGGCAGAGAACGTAATCAGCGATATGTTGCGACTTCCGGACTAGCGTAGTGTCGCTCAGCAGTGTGTGATTGGGGTTCTGTTCGCCCATGTCCCGAAGAGCCTTGTAGAGCGCCCGCGGGTAATAGTGGCTTTTCTGAAGCGGTTTACGTATCAAGCACAGTTTGCAGTGGCCCGATCTCATAAGCCCTCCCTACGCGCCTTCGGTGAAGGTCTGGGTATGGAAGAAACGAGGAGCTGGGAGGGATCGGAGCTGTAGACTGTAGGAATGAAAACTTTCGTCCAGCTTAAAGGTGGCGAGACTATCAACCTCGCCCACGTCGTTCGTTTCATCGAACATGCTGATCGCGTCGAGATTTTCCTGTCCGATGGCGGCAACCGGACGCTAACTGATACAAGCGCGATGAACATTCTTCTCAATACGCTCAAAGATCAAACCATCTTCACGTATTAAGCCATGCACGCCTCCGCGTATCCAATTGTAAACTGATTTGCTTACGTCGTTTCGATCTAAGAACGCAAGCCGGCATCGCCCCCCGCCAGCCTCCGCTCAAGTAGACCTCGTTCCAGGAACTCACAATACTCGCAGCGACTCGACTGGGAACTCGATCACCCACTCCTTATTATCCCGCTGCCGCTGATATTCGGGACGCGGCATATCCACGAAAATACCGCCCGAAAATTCCAGCCGAATCCACTGTGGTTTCTCGATCGCGCGCTTCAGATCCGCTGGAATTTGGTTCACCCCGGGCTTGCCATTTCGTGCCGAGGCCTTGATTTCCTCAGGACGCACGCACACTGTCACGCGATCGCCCTTCAATTTTCCTGGAAAATAAGGCCCCGCCAGCTCGAATTCCCCAACCTGAACCCGGCTCGAGTTCCGGCCGGGATCAAGCGCCCGAATTTCGCCCGCTAACAGATTGAACACTCCGAGCAAACGGGCCACGTCGAGATTGGCCGGCTGGTCCAGGATCTTGCGCGGCGAACCCGTCTGGACAATTCTGCCCTCCCGAAGGATCAGCATTTCCTCGCCGAGTTCGAAGCATTCTTCCAGATCGTGGGTCACCAGGAGCATCGGCGTTTTGAACTCGGCGCGCACCTGGCGCAATACCTCGTGGAATTCCGCGCGCAGAGTGGCGTCCAATCCGGTGGCCGGTTCGTCGAACAGCAAGAGCTTCGGCGCGCCGATCAACGCTCGGGCAATGGAACAGCGCTGGCGCTGTCCTCCGGAGACCTCATGCGGACGGCGGCCCGCCATGTCCGCAATCTTGAACCGATCGAGCATCTCATTGACGCGACGATGGCGTTCCAGGCGCGGCCGGCGCTCCGCAGCGAACTCCAGGTTCTGCCGCAGGGTCATGTGGGGGAACAGGGCGTAATTCTGGAACACGTAGCCGCACTGGCGGGCCTGAGGCGCAAGGTGAACCCCAGTTGCGCCGTCGTACTGAATCTCGTCGTCCACCAGGATCCGCCCCTCGTCCGGCTTCACAAAGCCCGCGATGCAGTTCAGGATTAGGGATTTGCCGGACCCGCTCGGCCCGAAGAACACGGTCACGCCCGCAGCCGCCTGAAATTCCACATCGAGCGAGAATCCCGAGGAATCGGGACCCGAAGGAAAGGTCTTACGGAGCCGGGCTTGTAGCATGGTTCAGCGAACATTCACACGTTCGGCGAGGGTCAGGATCACAAGTGCGACCGCCGAGATGACAAGCACCATAGCCCGCGCGGCAGCGCCGTTACCAGACTCTACGGCGTCATAAATGGCGACTGCGAGCGTCTGGGTGCGTCCAGGGATGTTCCCGGCGACCATGATCGTCGCGCCGAAATCCCCCAGCGCTTGCATGAACGCGAGGGCCGTGGCAGCGAAGATCGAACGCCGCGCCAGTGGTAGGGTGATGCGCCAGAACAAACGCCACTCCGACGCGCCCAGGTTGCGCGCCGCCCGTTCGAAGGTACGGTCCACACTTTCGAGCGCCGCCCGCGCCGATTTGATCAGCAACGGAAGCGAATGAAGCAGCGCCGCCACCACGGCTGCTTTCCAGGTGAAGACCAGTGGCGACCCGAAGATTGCCTCCCAGACTCTGCCGAACGGGCTGGCGCGTCCGATCAACACCAGGAGATAATACCCGAGCACAGTGGGCGGCAGTACCAACGGTAAGGTGACTGCGGCGTCCAAAACATCTTTCCCGCGGAATTGACGGTTCGCCAGAATGTAGGCGATCCATAATCCGAAGGCCAGACCAACGGCCGTAGAAATGGTCGCCACGCGCAGACTGAGCCACAAGGGGAACCAGTCAATGGACATGAATGGTCTATTGTAGCGGTTCGAAGCGAGCGCTGAAGTGACGGAGGAACTTGGGCTCGGAGACGATCCGCATCCCTTTGAGCGAGTTCTTGCGGGCGTTCACTTCGAGAATCGCCTCCACCAGATAGTCGATGTGGCTTTGCGTGTAGACGCGCCGGGGAATCGCCAGCCGAAGCAGCTCATGGCGCGCATTTTCGCCGAACATCACCGACCCGATTTCCACCGACCGGACTCCGGCGTGCCGGTACAGCTCCACGGCGAGCGACTGGCCGGGAAATTCGTGGCGCGGAATATGCGGGAGCATTCTACCGGCGTCGATATAGATGGCATGACCGCCCGGCGGCTCCACAATCGGCACGCCATGGTCGGCGATATGGCGGCCGAGATATCGAGTTGAGGCAATCCGGTACTCGAGATAATCCGGATCGAGCACCTCTTCCAGGCCGACCGCGATCGCTTCCAGGTCGCGCCCTGCCAAGCCTCCGTAGGTAGGGAACCCCTCGGTCAGAATCAGCAAGTCGCGTTCCAGCGCGGCCAGCCGATCATCATTCGTGCAGAGCATCCCGCCGATGTTCGCCAACGCGTCTTTTTTCGCCGAAAACGTGCACCCGTCGGCATAGGAAAACATGGCCTGCGCTACCTGCTTTGGCGTAAGACGCTCGAATCCGGGTTCTTCCTGCTGGATGAACCAGGAATTCTCGGCGAATCGGCAGGCGTCGAGGTACAAAGGGATGCCGTGCTGTGCTGTCACGGCCCGCACCGCCCGAATATTCGCCATGGAGACCGGCTGCCCGCCGCCGGAATTGTTGGTGACGGTCAGCATGACTAGCGGGATCTTCTCCGCTCCTTCGGAAGCGATCAATGACTCGAGGGCAGCCACGTCCATATTGCCCTTGAAAGGCAACCGAGCTTGCGTGTCCGCTGCTGCCGGCAGCGGAAGATCCACGGCACGCGCGCCCGTGAACTCAATGTTCGCCCGCGTCGTATCGAAATGTGTATTGTTGGGAACGGTTTGGCCGGGACGGCACATCACGGTAAACAGGATTCTTTCGGCCGCCCGGCCCTGGTGAGCGGGAATGACGTGACGGAACCCGGTAAGCTCCTCCACCACCGCCTTGAAGCGAAAAAAACTGGGACTGCCGGCGTAAGATTCGTCCCCACGCATGATTGCCGCCCACTGGGCGGTGGACATGGCGCTGGTACCCGAATCCGTGAGGAGGTCGATCAGAATATCGGAGGAGTGCAACTCGAACAGGTTAAATCCGGCTTTTTCGAGGAGCCGTTCCCGCTCCGACACCGTAGTGCGGCGTAAAGGTTCGACGCTCTTGATTCTGAACGGCTCGATGATAGTCTTCATCGGCTACCATCGTGGCACACCGAATTACCCGTTTACGCTGCGACGGGCTGCTTTTGCTGGCGGCATACCGGGCAGCATGCCTCGCAGTACCATCCATTCAAATGCTCAGGCATGTGCAGGCGGTCCGTAGTGCGGCGGCAAGCGTCGCATTCCCCTTTGACGTTGGAAAGATGACAAGATTCGTCCATTTTGCCCTCTATCCATAAGACGTTGTCACCCGCCGTCACGATCCGATTAAAAGGGTCTAACCAATGATTTCTGGTAACGTTCTTACTATGCTGGAGTACTAAGCACCATGGGAAACCTGATCCAAGATCTCAGCTTCGCTCTCAGGACGCTTCGAAAAGCCCCGATTTTTGCTGCGGTTGCAGTGACTTCCCTGGCTCTGGGCATCGGCGCTAACACAGCCATTTTCACGCTGGTTGACCAAGTCCTGCTGCGGCTCCTTCCGGTGAAGGATCCCGGACAGCTCGTGACCCTGTGGGGCCGCGGCGATCATTACGGTGGCAACAACGGCCGGTACAAACTCTCCTACCCGATGTATGAGGATTTCCGCGACCAGAATTCGGTCTTTAGCGGGATGTTCTGCCGCTGGGATAACTCCATGAGCCTCAGCTTTGAAGGTAGAACCGAGCGCGTCGCGGGCGAGCTGGTCTCCGGCACGTACTTCCCGGTGCTCGGGGTGGGCGCGCGGCTGGGGCGTGTGTTCACGCCGGAGGACGACAAGCTCCAAGGCGGCAGTCCCTATGCCATCCTCAGTTACGGCTATTGGTTAGAACGCTTTTCCGGGGATCCCGGGATCGTTGGCAAGAAGCTGGTAGTCAATGGCTATCCGATCACTATCGTCGGTGTGAGCCAGGCAGGTTTCGAGGGAACCGACCCGGTGAACGCGGCGCAGGTTCGCATACCGATCATGATGCGGAACCAGCTTTTCCCCGGACAGGAGGAAACGCTCAAGAATCGCCGTTTCCGATGGGTAAACGCCTTTGGCCGGCTGAAGCCCGGTATGAATGCAGATCGCGCGAAAGCCGGCCTTCAACCTCTGTTCCATCAAATCATCCAGATGGAGGTGCAGCAGAAGGAGTTCGCCAAGGCCGCACCGCTGATCAAAGAGAAATTTCTCCAGATGTGGATCGATCTGCTACCTGCGTCGGCGGGGCGTTCAGAGTCGCGCGAACGGTTTTCAAACCCGCTCCTGGTTCTGACGGGTGTTGTGGCGCTGGTGCTGCTGATCGCCTGCGCCAACGTGGCGAATCTGTTGATCGCACGATCCGCTGCGCGGCAGAAAGAGATCGCGGTGCGATTGGCGTTAGGGGCGGCGCGGCGGCGCATTGTTTCGCAATTGCTGGTGGAGAGTCTGCTTCTGGCGTTCGCCGGAGGGTTGGTTGGCCTGGTGTTGGCGATGTGGATTGATAAAACTCTGGTCAGCTTTCTTCCGCCCAGCACGCCTCCTTTGGTGATTTCGACGACGCCGGATTTTCGAATTCTGGCCTTCAATCTCGGGATTTCCTTGCTCACCGGTGTAATTTTCGGATTGGTCCCAGCGCTGCAATCGACTCGGCCAAACCTGGCGCCGACGCTGAAGGATCAGGTCGGGTCGATCGCGGGTGGCAGTTCCGTGGGGCTCCGCAAGGCGCTGGTGGCCGCTCAAGTGACTCTATCGCTGCTGCTTTTGATCGGCGCGGGGCTGTTCCTGCGCAGTCTCCAGAACCTGAGAGATCTGGACCCGGGATTTCGCACCAAGAACCTGCTCACGTTTTCCGTGAATCCGACCCTGAACGGATATCCCAAAGAGCGAAGCTGGCAATTCTACCGCCAGTTGAAGGACAGCCTGGATGCGATTCCAGGAGTCGAAGCGGCCAGCCTCGCGGTGGTTCCGATTCTCGAAAACAACGAGTGGGATAGCTGGATGACGGTGGACAGTTATACGGCGAAGCCGGGAGAATGGGTGGATCCGCACATGAATTACATCACGCGGGATTACTTCAAGAGCCTGAACGTCCCGATTATCGAGGGGCGCGATTTTCGGCCCACCGATCAGAACGGCTCGCCGAAAGTGGCCATCGTCAATGAAAAGTTCGCCAAGCGCTATCTGGGCGGACGCGCCCTAGGTCATCACATCGGCATGGGCGGCGATCCAGGAACCCAGACGGACATCGAGATTATCGGAGTGGTCCGCGATACGAAATACGAAAACATGCGCGAAGAGATGCCATTAGAAGTGTTCATACTCTTTGACCAACGCAGGGCGCCAACGGCATGTCGGCATATATCCGCACCACTCGCGATCCCGAGCAGATGTTTTCCCTTATGCACACGGTGGTGAACGGGCTGGATTCCAACCTGCCGCTCTATCGGATCAAGACCCTGGAAACGCAGGTCGAGAATTCGCTGGTCACGGAGCGGCTGGTGGCCAGCCTTTCGAGCGCCTTTGGATTGCTCGCGACGTTGCTGGCTGCCATCGGATTGTACGGCGTGATGGCCTACACCGTAGCGCGACGGACGCGCGAGATTGGCGTTCGCATGGCGCTAGGGGCGGCGAGCGGCGACGTCGTGTGGCTGGTGATGCGGGAGGTGCTGATACTGGTCGCGATCGGCGTCGGGATTGCACTACTCGTGACTTGGGGATTGACGAGCCTGGTGAAGACGCAGCTTTACGGGATCACGCCGAATGACCCGCTCTCCATTGCGCTGGCTACGGCGGGAATCGCCGTGGTGGCGCTGGCGGCTGGCTATGTTCCCGCGCGTCGCGCCACCTTGGTGGATCCGATCCGCGCTCTGCGGTTTGAATAGCTACCGGGAAGACTGTGGGCTGCGGCCCACATCCATCGGGGTCCGCAGCGTGCCGATTCCCTCGATCTCGATCTCCACGGTATCGCCGGCCTTGAGGAACTCATTACGCTCCATGCCGGTACCGGAGGGCGTACCTGTCGAGATCACATCGCCCGGCCAGAGCGTCAGAATCGACGTGATGTATTGAATCATGTGGTCTTCGTCCCAGATGAGATCCCGCGTATTTCCATCCTGCTTGATCACGCCGTTGACTTTGGTGACCACGTGCAGCCGGTTGAAGTTAGGCAGGAACTCTTTCGGCACGATGAAGGGTCCGAAAGGAGCGCCGCGATCGACACTCTTCCCCTCGAACCAGTTCGCGCCGGGAAACATCGAAACCGTGCGCGGCCGGCCGGCGCGATCGCTCAAATCATATAGGATGCTGTATCCGAATACGGCATCGTGCGCCTTGTCCTTCGGCGTCATGTAGCTCTGCTTGCCCATGATGATCGCCAGCTCGCCTTCCCAGTCGATGTGATCGCGCCCGGGAGGAATCAGGTACGCCTCGCCTGGATCGATGATGCAGGAGCGCGGCGACTTCGCGAAGACCACCGGTGAGTCCCGGTCAGGATCGATTCTCGCCGCGACCGATGCGTCAAAGCCACCACGGCCGCCGCGTCCCTGCGCGGCACCCATGCCCTCCGCATGCGCGCGATAATTCGCCGCCAGATTGAGAAGATTCCAAGGGTATTTGATCGGCGCCTTGATCGACACTTTGCTGACGTCGTATGCAAATGGAAGTCCTTGAGTCTCTCCCTTCAGGAAATTCGCGATTTGATACAGCCGCGGGCCGGCCGTGTCATATTGCTCGATGAGCGCCCGCATTTCCACCGGCAGCTTCATCGCCGGCACGTGCGCCTTCTGAACCAGGTAGGCGTTCGCGGCTGCAATGTCAACGATTCGCGAGCCGAAGACCAGACCAATTCGAACCTTCGAATCGGCCTCGAAAGTCGCGAGCTTGAACGGAGTCTCGGGCTTATTCGAGACGGTCGCAGCAGTCAGGCACGTGGCTATGAGCAGGAGTCCGGTAAGTCGCATGGGATCCTCAGGGCGCCGGCGTAGCGAGAGGCTTGCCTTTCTCAACTACGTACACACCAATCAGCTTCATCGGGATGGTTCCCGTGTTTCGCGCTTCGTGTATGGTGCCGCCGGGAACGATCAGACCTTCGCCGGGCTTGAGCTTCTGCACGGGTCTCCCGTCTACCATCAGTTCGCCTTGGCCTTCGGTCACGTAGGTGATCTCATCTCCCGGGTGAGTGTGCCGGCCGGTCGTGCCTCCTGCGGCAATTTCGATCTGCGCGATCACAGCTTCCCGTCCGGGGACCGAAACATCTCCGGTTTTCACGACCGTTCGCTTAACGGCGGTGTTCTGGGCGAATAGGGCGACGGCCACTAGTGCCACGCTGACCCGCAAAATCGTTTTCATAGGATTCTCCTTGTTCCAGATCATCGTATCACTGCCTCGTGGTCGCAGCGGCGTTTTGCGCGAGACTTTCGCGGATTTCCGGGCACTTGTGACATATGAAGACGACTAAGTTGACGCCGGCCTCCGCTGAACAGTTGCCGGCGCCAAAACTGTACGTTGCCCCGAGGGAACTGGAGTTGTCGCAGGCGGAGATCAATTTGATGGACGCGTATTGGCGGGCCGCCAACTATCTCTCGATCGGCCAGATCTACCTGTTAGACAATCCTTTGCTGACGACGCCGCTGAAACTCGAGCACATCAAGCCGAGACTGTTGGGGCACTGGGGCACCACGCCCGGTCTCAATCTGATTTATGTGCATCTCAATCGGCTGATCAAGAAACACAAGCTCAAGGTCGTCTATGTAGCGGGTCCCGGTCACGGCGGCCCCGGTCTGGTGGCGAACACGTATTTGGAAGGGACCTACAGCGAGTTTTATCCGAACATTCCGCAGAACGCCGAGGGCATGAAGCGGCTGTTCACTCAGTTCTCATTCCCAGGCGGCATTCCGAGCCACGTCGCGCCGGAAACGCCGGGATCCATCCATGAGGGCGGTGAATTAGGTTACGCGCTGGCGCACGCCTATGGAGCCGTCTTCGATAATCCAGACCTGCTCGCCTGTTGCGTGATCGGGGATGGCGAGGCCGAGACCGGCGCGCTGGCGACGAGCTGGCATTCCAACAAATTCTTAAACCCGGCGCACGATGGAGCGGTGCTGCCCATTCTCCATTTGAATGGATACAAAATCGCCGGGCCTACCGTCCTGGCCCGCATTCCTCAGGATGAACTAGCCCACCTCTTCACCGGTTATGGCTACCGGCCATACTTTGTCGAAGGCGATGAGCCGGAGCGTGTCCATCAACTCCTTGCGGAAACGCTCGATCAGGCTCTCTCCGAGATTCAGCTGATCCAGTTCCAGGCGCGCGCCCATGGCTTTTCCACCCGGCCGTTTTGGCCGATGATCGTACTGCGCACCCCGAAGGGCTGGACCGGTCCAAAAACAGTGGATGGCCACAAGGTCGAAGGCACGTTTCGATCCCACCAGGTGCCGCTGTCGGAGCTGGCTTCCAAGCCTGAACACGTGGGAATTCTCGAAGCCTGGATGAAAAGTTACCGGCCGCAGGAGCTATTTGACGCCGATGGGCGGTTGATTCCGGAGCTGCGCGAGCTGGCTCCGGAAGGCGACTACCGCATGGGCGCCAACCCGCATGCCAACGGCGGCCTGTTACTCAAAGATCTTCGGCTGCCCGACTTTCGGGATTACGCGGTGGAAGCGCGCGAGCCCGGGGTGGTCGAAGCGGAAGCGACTCGCGTGATGGGTCAGTTCCTGCGCGATGTGCTGAAGCTCAACGCGGACGCCCAAAACTTCCGCATCTTCGGTCCGGATGAAACGGCGTCCAATCGTCTGGGCGCGGTGTTTGAGGCGACGGACCGCGTGTCCACCGCCGAGGTGATTCCGGACGACGACCATGTATCTCCGGATGGCCGGGTGATGGAAATGCTCAGCGAGCACATGTGCCAGGGATGGCTCGAAGGATACCTGCTCACCGGGCGGCATGGCTTGTTCTCTTGCTACGAAGCCTTCATCCACATTATTGACTCGATGTTCAATCAGCATGCCAAGTGGCTGAAGGTCACGCGAGGGATTCCATGGCGCAGGCCAGTCGCTTCGCTGAATTATCTGCTGACCTCCCATGTCTGGCGGCAGGACAATAACGGTTTCAGCCACCAGGATCCCGGCTTCCTCGATCACGTCGTCAACAAGAAAGCGGATGTGGTGCGAATTTATCTCCCGCCGGATGCAAACACATTGCTTTCGGTAACGGACCATTGCCTCCGGAGCCGCCACTACGTGAACGTAATCGTGGCTGGGAAGCAGCCGGCCCTGCAGTGGCTCGATATGGATGCTGCCATCAAGCACTGCACGGCCGGAATCGGAATCTGGAGGTGGGCCAGTAACGACGAGGGAGCGGAACCGGATGTCGTGATGGCCTGCGCCGGAGATGTTCCCACGCTCGAGACTCTGGCGGCGGTAGATCTTCTGCGCGCGCATTTCTCCGACCTGCGAATCCGCGTCGTCAACATTGTCGACCTGATGACGCTTCAACCCGCATCCGAGCATCCGCATGGGCTCGAAGACAGGGAGTTCGATTCGCTTTTCACCACGGATAAGCCCGTTATCTTCGCATTCCACGGCTATCCCTGGCTCATTCACCGGCTCACCTACCGGCGATCCAATCACGGAAACCTGCATGTGCGCGGCTACAAAGAAGAAGGAACCACCACCACCCCGTTCGATATGACTGTCCTCAATGACCTCGACCGGTATCACCTGGCCGGCGACGTGATCGACCGGGTCGGCCGCTTGGGGAATGTGGGGGCGCACTTTAAGCAGTTCCTGCGAGACAAACTAACGGAGCATCGCCAGTACATCGTCCGGCACGGCGAGGACATACCGGAGATCCGCAATTGGAAATGGAGCGCCTCTAGACCATTTCTCGAGTTGGCTTAGACCAGTTTCATACGGCCAGTAACAGTATCCTCAAACAGCGGAAGCATCCTGAGCAGACTACGCTATCCATGAAACTGGTCTCTAGCATTTCTTGATTTTGCTTCGACCAGTTTCGTACGGCTTGTAACAGTGCTTTCAACGGAGTGCGCTCCCTGAGACGGTCTACGTTATCCCTGAAACTGGTCTAGCCGGCCCAAGTGATACAACCCGGCACGGACTCGGTGTTCGACTCCCGGTGAAACGGTTTGACGCGAATCGTGTACCCGTGCAGTCCGCTTTCCGAGCATGGGCCGTAGGACGTCTCGAAGACGTGCAGATCGCCTTCCCGGGCGATCGCGCGCATCAGGGTCGCGACTGCATGCGTGAAGTTCTCATGAGCGTCCAGTTTTCCTGCGTAAAGTTCCACGGCGACCTCGTCGGGTGAAAGAGCGCCGAGCCGCACCTTCACGCGCGACGTGAGTTCGCTGCCGACGACCACTTCTCCGCTGGCTTTTGTCTCCACCGACTCGATCCGAATGTTCGGCCAACAGGCGCGTACTCGCTCCTTCCAAGCCGCGAGTTGCCGGGCTTGCGCCGCATCCGCAGCCGCCAGTTGGAGATGGCGTGCATGGGCGTTCAAGTAGTAGTTTTCCGTATATTCGCAGACCATCCGGTGCGTGGTGTACACAGGGCAGAGGCTCGAAATGGCGGCCTTCATCCGCGCGAGCCAGAGTCTGGGCAAGCCATCCGCCTTGCGATCGTAAAACGCCGGGACCAGATCGCCCTCCAGCAGCCCATAGAACGCGTCCGCTTCCACCTGATCCTGGTAGTCGCGATTCTCGAAAATCTCGCCGCGCCCGATCGCCCAACCGGGTGACAGCGGGCCTCCGTGTATGTCGGGACCCCACGCTTCCGCCCACCAGCCATCGAGCGTGCTGACGTTCATCACTCCATTGGCCGCGGCCTTCATTCCGCTGGTTCCACAGGCCTCGAGGGGCCGCAGTGGCGTGTTGAGCCATATGTCGGCGCCCTGCACCAGGTAGCGCGCCACCGTCATGTCATAGTCTTCCAGGAACACCAGACGCGACCGCAGATTTCTTTCCCGGATTAGACTCACAATCTTGCGGATCAGTTCCTTGCCTGCATCGTCGTGGGGGTGCGCCTTGCCGGCCAATATGATTTGCACCGGACGTTCCGTATTTTTCAGAATCCGCTCCAGACGGTCCGGGTCGCGCAGGAACAGGTTGGCGCGCTTGTACGTCGCAAATCTCCGTGCGAAGCCGATGGTGAGAATACGCGAATCGAGAGCCTCCTCAGCCGCCGTGATTTCCGCCGCAGGCGAGCCGCGGCGTTTCAGTTGCCTGACCAAGCGACGCCGCGAAAATCCCACCAGGCGTTCCCGCCGGCGCTCGTGCGATCGCCATAACTCCTCGGAAGGAATGCCATCCGCATGCTGCCAGACCGCGCGGTCCGCGGGCTCCTCTCTCCAGCGCGGGCCTAAGTAGCGATCGTAAAGCTGGTGCAGTTCCTGTGAGATCCACGACGAGAAGTGCACGCCGTTGGTGACGTGGCCGATGGGCACTTCCGCTATGGGCACACCCGGCCACAGATCTTTCCACATTTGCCGGCTTACCTCGCCGTGCAACGCGCTCACGCCGTTCCGGAAGGAGGCGAGCCGAAGCGCCAGCGCAGTCATGCAAAACTCCTCATTCGGATTCAAAGGGTTGCGGCGGCCAAGGCCCAGGAACTCATCCCACGAGATGCCGAAAAATTTGAAATAGTCTCCCAGATACCGTTCCATCAAGCCCGGCGTGAAGTAATCGTGGCCAGCCTCCACGGGCGTATGCGTCGTGAAAATGAGGCTGGCGGAAGCTTCCTCGAAACTCTCCCGGAAAGAGAGCCCCTGCTGTTCCATGAGCCTTCTCACTCGTTCCAAACCCAAAAACGCGGAATGTCCTTCGTTCATGTGATACACGGTCGGGCACAAACCGAGCGCTTCCAGCGCGCGATTGCCGCCCAATCCCAGAACCAGCTCCTGGCGGATTCGGGTTTCGCTATCGCCTCCGTAAAGTTGAGCGGTGATCGCGCGATCCTCCATGCGTTCATTGCGCGCGATGTTCGTGTCCAGCAGGTACAGCGGGACTCTTCCCACCTGAACTCTCCAGATCTGCGCGTGGACCGCGTGGCCGGCCATCGGGACGGTGACGATAACAGGGTTGCCACCTGGCTCTTTTTCGACTGTCAGCGGCAGATTTGAAAAATCGTTGTCTTCGAAGACTTCCTGCTGCCAAGCCGCGCCGTTCAAGCGTTGCTTGAAGGACGCTTGTTGATAGAGCAGACCGACACCCACCAGGGGCACGCCCAAATCGCTCGCCGATTTCAAGTGATCGCCCGCCAGGATTCCCAGCCCGCCCGCGAAGATGGACAGTGACTCCGTGAGCCCGAATTCGGCTGAAAAGTAGGCCACCAGCGGCACGTCTTTCTTTCCGTGGCGGCGAGCGAACCAGGCCCCTTCGCCGGAAAGGTAGGCGTCGAATGATTTCTCGACCTTTTCCAGATGCGCCAGGAAGGCCGGGTCCGTAGCCGCGTTCTGGAGCCGCGACTGGTCGATTTTCCCCAGCATCAACACCGGATTGTGGCCGGTCGACTCCCATAATTCGCTATCGAGACGGCGGAACAGTTGGACAGTCCGGTGATCCCAGGCCCATCGCAAATTATGAGCCAGTTTGCGAAGAGCTTCAATGGGCGGCGGTAGTTTAGGAATCACCGCAAACGTTCGGATCGGTTTCATGAGCAATCTCCTGCCAAGGTTTCTCATCGGCTGGAGATGGCCGCGTGCTAGACCAGTTTCATGGATAGCGTAGTCCGCTCAAGACGCTTCCGCTGCTGGGGATACTGTTGCTGGCCGGAAAGATAGAAACGGCAGTAGGATTAGTGCCCTGGCGAGCAATTCGGCGATCTTCAGGCGTCGGGCAGTTTGGTCGTGGAATGCTCGATCGACTGGGCAGAACTCAGCCTGATCGAGAGGCGCGAAATAGGTCGGCGTCGTAACACCGTGGCGATTCCGCGTGTTGCGTATCGCCCACCCGCTTTCTCTGGGATCGGACGGAACATTGACAACAGCCACGTTGCGCAGATCGTTACTCAGCAGTGGAACGGCTTTCGGCCGGACCCTTGCGTCTTCCAATTTGCACACGTCGCAGACGAGTATCCTTTGATATTTAAACCCATCGCGAGCGCTGAAGTTGATGGGCAGACGCTTCACTTCGATTCGCCACTCGCCTACTGGAGTAACCCGCGAACGGAACAGGATGTCGCCAGCTTCAATGGAGTTGTACTCGCCCGCGCCCGCTCTCCCAACATCCCGAGGCCACGGGACCACAACGTTGCGCTCAGGGTGACGCTGCCGCGCCCACTCAGCCGCCAGGAGTACGTGGGGATGGCTCTTCCATAGAGAATCCACCACGGCCTAATGTAGGGCATGTCCTTTTAAGCTTCGACCCTTCCCGCGCGTGTTTTTGTTCACCACTTCCCTCGCATGTCAGCCGCCATTCGATCAAACTCGGCTTGAATGTCGGCCAATCCGCCAGGGATAACCTCAGCCTCGATCTCCTCCCGTCCAACAGCCTCCATAGCCGCGACGCGGTGAAATCCGTCTTGAAGCCAATAATTCTGCCCGTCATAGCGAACGGTCACCGACGGCAGAATCTCGCCGCGCTCTAACGCGGCAACGATCTCCATGATCCGTTCTTCGAGCATGTATTCCGCTGGCTGGAACTCTCGGCGTATCGAACTGATCGGAAGTTTCATTTCGCTCCTTCTAGGCTTTCGTTTATGGCCCTCACGCGCTCGACTTCGTTCCTCATAATTTCGGCTGCGGCCAACTCGGGGTCGAAGAGAAGTCGTTTCATTTCGACATACGTAATCGTCTGTCTTTCTAGAAGCGCTGCTGCCAATGCTTGGATGCGACACCAGCTATGGTCTACAAAATCGCGCGACATCGACCAGCAGTAGCGACCATACGCTGGCATTGAAATACCGGGTTGTCGCCGGTGAGGACCCATTTCCGAATGGGCAGGTTCGAATATCTGTGCAGGGCCTATCGGGTTGAATCTAGTTCAGGCTTCGGCGGCAAGCCGATGGTGGCACTTCATCTCGAACTAGCCTCGACCACCAGTGACGCTATCGGCGAAATTAGCGCTAAGTATAACCTAACGGACCGGGAGCAGGAGGCCCTCCGTGGAATTTCGATGGGGCTAACCAGCTTGGAAGTCGCCAAACGGATGAATATCAGTCCGAACACGGTGAAGGCCTTCTTGCGTCTGATCATGATCAAGATGGGCGTGACGGCGCGAGGTGGAATTGTCGCTAACATTTTGCATCGCGCTTCCATGGAGGAAACGGAGCCCTATGCTCAGGATCTGGCTCGAACTCCGTTGAAGGACGAAAAACAGGAAAGCCAAGCTGCCGAGAAAACGCGGCGCATGCTCCGATCTGTACGTGGGCTTGTGAGCTAACGTGAGCTCAAATCGGAGGGGATCGTGCCCAGTAAGACCAAACCGGTCTTGGCAAAGCCAATCCAGACGACGCCTGAAGCGCTCATCCTGATTCTTGAGAACCGGACTGTGTCGATTCCGTGGGAAAGGTGCTCCGAGCGGCTTGCCCGCGCATCCTCGATAGAACGGAATCGAGCGGAACTCTCGCCTTCCGGTTATGGCATCCATTGGCCCTTGATTGACGAGGATCTGGCGATCGGCCCTCTGATTCCGCCCGAACAGCACGCTTAGCCCTCTGGGCTAAGCCATCTAGAGAATTGTCCAGAACAATCCCTGATGGTACTGTTCCTACGGAGGCCTACGCCGATGCGCTCTCGCCTGTGTCTCATCTTCGCTGCCTTGGCTTTTGCCACCGGCGCTTTCGCTCAGCAGGACGGAGGCTACCAGATTGGCTTCGCCGCGAACCTGAACATCGGGGATTCCGTCATCAATCTATCCAACGATGGCGCGATCGTCGGTTTTGTAGAAGGCCTGCCGTTTTGCGTGAATGTGTATGTGTTCGACCCTCAGGAAGAGGAGATCGCCTGTTGCGGCTGCGCGGTAACCCCGGACGGGCTCAACTCCCTATCGGCCAAGAACGATCTGATCAGCAACACTCTCACTCCGGTAACGCCGACCTCGATCGTCATCAAACTGATTTCGACCTTCCTGAATCCCAGTGCCACGGCGATATGTAACGCCGCCGGGCCGTACGGGGCAGGCGATGTGCTGCCCGGCATGCTGGCTTGGGGCACTACGCTTGAACCCGGCGCCAGTCCCGGGACTTATGGGCCGGTCAACGTTCCGTTCATCAACGGGACACTGAACACCACACCCGTCACCGGCGAGCTGGATGGCCTGACATCCGTCTGCAGCTTCATTCAGTCGAACGGAACGGGTTACGGAATGTGCAACAACTTCTGCGGTCTCGGCGCATTGAGCGGCGCGAAAAAGTAGGCCCGCCAATCTCGTTACTGATAAGTGGAGTTCGCCGAGAACGACACCGATCCGAATGATGTGCCGGCCTCGATACCTTTCACCGAAAACGATCCGATACTGGTGCTGTTTTGAACCATTGTGGTCCCGCTTCCGGCCGGCATCGCGAGCAAGATGTAAGAGGGAACGGTAAACTGTCCCGCCGCGACCGGCGCGGTGCACGTATAGCTGGCCGAAACGCTCGAGCTGCTGGACGACCCGCCAATCTGCACGTAGGAGCCCGCGGCGCCGCCTTGCCACGTCACGGTCAGACCCTGTGATCGAGTGACCGTTGCGGCCGCGCTCTGATTTGTCCAGCTCAGCAGCGGATTCGGGAAGTTCACCGTCGCCATGAACGGGCCGACCACCGCGCCGCCCGCGCCATTGAATGTAAACGATCCGCCCGACGAAGGAATCGCTCCCGCCGGGAGCTGGGTGAAATACAAGCCCGTCAAACCCGGCTCCGCAGTCAGCGTAACCGGACCGCCGGATGGCCCGGTGACCGTGATGGTCCCCGCATCGAGGCCGGTAACCGTAGGCGGTGTGCTACCCACCACGGTCTGGGTCAGGCTGCATCCGCCGAGCGAAACGGGTCCGCTGCCGGCGTAAGACGTGCCGGCGACTTGCTCAAAATATGCCGAAGCCACGTCGCTGACCTGCGTCGTGCCAGGTGTGGTTCCCGGAGAAGTCGTCTGGGCCACGTAAACGCTTCCATAGGGCACCGTGCTCTGGCCGCTCAAGGAAGAGATCTGGCTGCCGGTGATACCGAACTCTGGGTCGGAGCAAGCGCCGCCGCCGGCCGCGATCGGCAATGACACGACGTTGCTGACCACGGTTCCCACTACGGCCTCGAGCGAAACATAGCAGCCAGTCGGAACCGACGCGGGAATCACAAGGCCGATCACATCCACGCCCGGATAGACCGAAGCACCTTGATAGACGACATTCGCCTGGACTCCTCCGATATAGACTTGCAAGGGGACACTTGTCTGGTGCGGCGTCGAGGTGTAGGTTGTATCACTATCGGCAGGGTCCGCTCCAAGGCCCGTTCCCCAGAGGATGATCGTCTCGCCGGGCGTGCCGGAACTTGTGAAGCCGAGCAGGGCTCCTGTGACTGCATCGGTCGCGACTCCAGTACCGTTCTCGTAAGTGGTGATACCGGGCGCGCTGGAGACCACCTGAATCGGGGCGGGGGTGCTAGGGACGTTGTTGTATGTCACCGTGATGGTGCCCGTGCCGACCGGAGTCGCCGCGGGAAGCACGGCCGCAAGCTGCGACGGGTTGGTATCGGTGTAATACAGCGCCGGGTGAACCGTGACCCCATTTACGGTAACCGAGACGCTGGCTCCGTTCAAAGTTAAGGGGAGGCCCTTCATGGTGTCTTGCAGGACTGCCGTGCCCGCGTCGGACATGCCGGTGCCGTGAATGACGATCAGGCTGCTGGGCGCGACGCCGGAGTTCGGGAATCCAGGCGGAATCGTGCTGGATCCGTTCTCGACGTTAGTGACGGTCGGCCCGCTGGGACCGGTCGACGAGGCTCCGAAGGTGTCGTACTGAAGCGTGATCGAGCCGCCGCTGTTGGCGGTCACCAGAACCTTCGCGATATTGCTGCCATTGGTGAGCACTCCGAACACATCTCCCACGACCAACGCGCTGTTAGGAATCGGCGTGGTTGAGGCCTGTGGCTCGAATCCTTGCGCAATCGCTAAGGTTATGAGGTTGAAGTCAGCGGCGCCGATATCTCCGACGTTCGCGCCCTTCGCGTTGCCCTGAAAGCTAATTTGGGTCCCCGTCCACAAGATATCCCCGCCGGAACTGGACGTGGTGCCAGTATCCAGGCTGAATGCATTATTCGCTTGGAGAGTTACGCTGCCGGTCACATCAGCCAAGGCGGCGGCCGGCAAACCGGCGGTCAGCACGGCGATCGCCACCCGGCGAAACAGACGCTTCTTCATGAATGAGATTCCTCCAATGTCTCCAAACAACATACCTCAAACGGAATGTTGTTTTCCGGAACTGAAACTGATGCCGGTATCCAGGTTCAAGGCGTTGTCTGTTAGCAGACGATGCCACGGCCTGGGTGTTTCATGAATCGTCTGACAGGTGGATGAGCAATAGAGCTTACGAGGGATTACTGAGGAACTCGGTAGGGCGAAGACCCTAGGTCGGATTAAATAAGCAAATCGGGTCCGAAGCGAGCGGATCTCCAGTAGCCGCGAACGCGCGCGATCGAGAGCCCCCGCAGAGCGTCCGATAATCGCAGACGCCGCACCGCTCGCCGAACTGGGTTGGATCGTGGAGCTGGCGGAAGAGCGGCGAGTCGCGATACATATCCACAATATGGTCTTTGCGAACATTGCCCACAGGTAATGGCAAAAACCCCGCGGGGCAGATATCGCCGGTGTTGGAGACGAACATGATGCCGTGCCCGTCGCGGATTCCATAGCTGCGGGTTGCTCCGCTTTTGCGAATCTGCTCGCCGGTCATGCCCGCTTCGCGCATTCTCTCGAGCGCGACCCTCCGGAATGAAGGAGCTTCGGTGGTAGCGATCGTAAACGACGCCTTTTGTGAAGTGTCGTGAATCCAGTGCATGAGCTTCTCCCCATCCTCCGGCGACAGGGGCTGAAGAACTTTTCCGCGTCCCACCGAAATGAGGAAAAACAGGCTCCAGCGCGCGATACCGTACGGTTTCAGCAACTCGAAAATCGCGGGCATGTCGTCGGCTGTCTCGGCCGCAGCGAGCGTGTTGACTTGCACGGGCATCGCGAGTTCCTGCGCCCAGCGGATCGCCTGCATGGTGCGGTCAAACGTGCCGGGGACGCCGCGGATCGAGTCGTGCCGCTCCGCGTTAGAACCGTCGAGACTCAAGCCGAGCCCCTCCACTCCGTGGTCTTTCAGCCGCACCAGCACCTCGCGCGTCAGCGCCGGTGTGGCGGCCGGAGTGATCGAAACCGGGATCTCCAACTTGCGTGCTTCGTCGATCAATTCGAACAGGTCGGCCCGCGCCAGGGGATCTCCGCCGGTGAGTATCAACTGCGGAGATGGCGCACCAAACTGGGTGATTTGGCGCAGGAAGACTACGCTCTCATCGAAGTTAAGCTCCATCGGGTGGGGCGTTGAAATCGCCTCCGCGCGACAGTGACGGCACGCCAATGCACAGGATTGCGTCATCTCCCAATAAACGTTCATCGGAGTTTTTGAGTAGTCGCGTGGCGCGTGATGGGGAAGAGCCATGCCAATTGGCATGCAACCGGACTGCCAACTAGACCATTTCTTGATTTTGCGTCGACCAGTCTCGCACGGCTTGTAACAGTGCTTTCGACGGAGTAGCGTTTCCTGAAACGGTCTACGTTATTCCCGAAACTGGTCTAGCGGAGCGTCTCACTCGCCGCGAGTTGAACGCACAACGCGACGCCTTCCGCCGCCTGCGCGACTTCAGTCAACTCGGGAAACGTGGGAGCAATACGAATGGTGCGATCTTCCGGATCTTTCCCATAAGGATGCGTCGCTCCGGCTGGCGTCAGCGCGACACCTGCCTGTTTGGCGAGCGCCACCACCCGCTGCGCGCAGCCCTTGGGAACGTCGAGGCTGATGAAGTAACCACCCTTGGGTTTGGTCCAACTCACGTTGGGAACATGGGCCAGCTTCTCGCTGAAAATGTCGAGCACCCTTTGGAATTTGGGCGCGATCAGGGCTCTATGCCGGTCCATTAACTGTGCAATTCCCGCCTCATTCTTCAGGAAGCGAACGTGCCGCAACTGATTCATCTTGTCCGGACCAATCGTTCGCGGCGTGAGCCTCGCCAGGAGCCATTTTACGTTGTCCTTCGATCCGGCAAACGCGGCCAGGCCGGCTCCGGGCAGCGTGACCTTGGAAGTGGAAGCGAAGACAAACGGACGATTCGGATGCCCGTGACGCGCGCACTGTTCCAGGATGTTGGCGATCTCGATGCGTTCGCTGGTGAGGTGATGGACGCCGTAGGCGTTGTCCCAGTAGAGCCGGAAATCCGGGGCAGCGGTTTTCATCGACGCCAGGCCTTCGATCACGGCGTCCGAATAGATTGTGCCGGTGGGATTGCTGTACTTGGGCATGCACCACATCCCTTTGACGGATGCGTCTTGCTTCACAAGGCGTTCAACCTCATCCATGTCCGGACCGTCTTCCTTGAGCGCCACCGGGATCATCCGGACACCGTAATCGCCGGTGATGGTGAAGTGCCGGTCATAACCGGGAACTGGACACACGAACGAAATCTCACCCTGCTTTGACCAGGGCGTGGCGCTGTCGCAGGTTCCTTTGAGCAGCGCGAACGTCATAGTGTCATGCATCAACGCGAGACTGGAATTGTTGGCCACGACAATCTGTTCAGGTGGCGCTCCCGTGATGCCGGAGAACAGTCTGCGCGCTTCCAGCAGCCCCTGAAGTCCGCCGTAATTGCGGCAATCGGTCTTGTCCTCGGAAAGGTAATCCGTGGCGCCTGGCAGCGACAGCAGATCGAGGCTCAAATCGAGCTGGGCTGGGGACGGTTTGCCTCGCGTCAGATCGAGCTTGAGGCCTTTCACTTTGAATGCATCGTAACTTTCCTGGAGTTGCTGACTGACGTCGCGTGAGGTGACTTGAGTGGATTGTGTCATCTGTCACTATTATCGTGTATGGCAACACTCGATCATGTCAATGAGTTGATCGCTCTGATTCGACAAGGGAAATTCCTGGAGGCGATTGAGCGATTCTACGCCGAAGACGCGACCACGCAGGAGAATCTCGATCCGCCGCGCGTGGGCCTGGCGACTCTGCTCGAGAATGAGCGAAACTTCCTCGCCAGGGTACCCGACATTCACCTCGAACGATTCTCTTTCCTCGTAGATGGAGATCGGGCGGCGATCAACTGGGTGTTCGCGTTTACCGACCCGAACGGACGGAAGATTCAACTTGACGAAGTGGCCTATCAGGAATGGCACGACGGCAAGATCGTCCGCGAGCGGTTCTATTATGATCCGGGGCAGCGACTGAGAAGCGTTGGAGTTACCGGCACGTGAGCGCCTTGTAGTTTTGAACCCTGCTCCGAAGTTGTGCGATCTGGTAAGCGTTTGCAGAGTTGTCGGCGGAAATGCGATCCACGATAACTCCCAGGAAGCGGCTATAGCGATCGATCGCGGAAGTATCGTACGCGGCGATTGCTTCTTGGACCGCGCGCTTCGTCTCGGCGGTCACCAACTCGATGCGTCCGACGAAAACTCTTGCCGTCTGTGACGGTGCAGGCTCCACCTGAAGCGGCAAAATCGTGTCGAGAGAAGACGACGGCATGATGTAGATCAATCGCGAGCCTTCCTCAAACCAGGAATCACGCCATGTCTCAACCATGGCGCGGGCCTCTTTCGGGAACAATCCTTGCGCGACCAGCGCGGTTTCGAGATCGTAACGCAAGGGCGCGAAGGAGCTGTCGAGCGATGGCCGATCGAGAGTTGCGGTGCCGCTTAATACACCAACATTGCGGTACCCCAGACGTCCGCCCCGGTTCTCGAACAGGATCACGGCTGGAACAGGCGCGCCTCCGCGATTTTCGACCAGCACCCTTCCGTCGGACGAAAGGCGTGCGGAAAGAGGGACCTTGAACCGTCCGACGCCGCGATAGAACAGGAATTTTTCATTCTGATCGCCCACGGAAAGAGGAGCTGCATCGGTTTCACGAGCGGCGTAATACCGGTTCGCGTGATTCTCGGTTGGCAAAGCAAGAGCGGCGTCCGGCTGAACCTTAATGTTGCGCCACTCGATGACACCGGTGGAGCCTCTGGTCGTCTGATCAGCTTGTGGATACCATTCGGTAATGATCCCCTGAGGAAACGCGACCGTGACGTGAGCTTCCAATACTTGCGGGCTATAAAAGTAAACGACTGGGGTTTCCATTCGCACGGTGTCAGTAATTAACCGCTTGAAGCCACGATATCCGAAATCGTGGACAAATTCGGGAAGGTCGCTGGAGCAGCCCAACGCATCCCACCAGATGGCTTCGCCGTTTACGCCCGCAACGGAGGTAAAGGTTCCCCACTCGTGAACCGTCAGATCTGGAGACTGCGCGGGACGGAGGTCCGCACCCATCAGCAGCGCCGTCGAAGCTACGAAGGTCGATATTGCCGATTTCATTTGGTCTCTCCTTGCGCTTTCAGTGACGCGTTAATCTCAGCGTCAGTGGCCGGGCGTTGAAAAAACTTCGATGACGCCCTGATAAAACCGTTCGGCCCGATCGGAATGATGGCGCCGGCGCTGGCCGCGGCGCACGTCCCTTTGAGATTCACGACCCAGGTGCCTTCAGAGGGCCAGTTCTGATAAATGGCATATACCCCCGGATTCGACATCGCTTTCATATTGAGATTGACGGACCGGCGCGTTCCCTTAACTAGTCCCTCAACGGTGCCGCCGATTTCCGCTTTCTCAGGTTGCGCGCAACCTTCGGTACGAAACACAAACGCGGCCGTTTTTGCCACAAAGTCACGGGCCGCCACGGGGCTACCGATTGTGAACGTGAATCCATCCGCGAGCAGCAATGCCGCTGCAGAGACGGCTGCAAAACAGAATCGCAACATGAAAAGCTCCTTCCGCACGTTTAGACGCGCATCCGCCGCTGTTTCTTCCCGAGTTACCACGTCCAGGCCAACTCGTTTTTCCAGAGTTCCAGTGTTTTGGGGTCCAGCTTCAGAGCCAGCTCACGCGAGACCCCCGCCGGGATCGGGGTCAGCGCGGCAATGCCGTCAAAGACCCGCGCCCGACCGGATGGATCCACTCGCGACAACAGATGCCACAGCGTGAGCGTATCGCGGACGCGAGCGTTTGCGAGAATTACATCCAGCGGATCGTCCGCGGACTTTACGAACCCGAAGTTCTCGATCGCCTGTTTCAAACTCTCCGGCGCGTCATCGAAGTATGGGATGCCAGGCCCCGCATTGGGCCGCAATAGGCAGCGCGCGCCGGCCGGCACGAGCGACTCCAGTGTTTTCCACTGGAATGACACCCAGCCCTTGGTGACGCGGAGCAGCCCGGAACCGTCCTCATCTGCGTTCAGCGTGTATTCGCACCCCAAATCGACGGCGGTTCCAGATGCCGTTTCCACGAAAAATAGACGCGGCGGCGCGGAGATTTTCGCCTGGATTTCTCCTCGCAGGAGCGCGAGCCGGTGCTCGCCCGGCCGCGCGATCACCACACGCAGAAAGGTATTCGGCGCGACTTCCACTGACCCGATTTTGCCAACCTTGACGGTGGCGCGCGAACCCGAACCGGTTTCGATTACATCACCGGCGCCAACGCGACTGACTCCACTGGCTCGTGCCACTTCCCATCGTTCTTCGTAAAAATGCGTGACGGCCCAGTAGACACTGCCCGCTATGGCCAATGCCACGCCCGCTGCGAGAGCCCAGCGCCAAAAGACGGCCCTACGCGGTGGCTCCTCCAGTAGCTTCGCTTCAAGCGATGCCCAGATACTCTCCGGCGCTTTGACCAAAGGGAGATGCCGCAAGAAATCCTGATTAGACATCGACTAAACCCTTCAGCAGGTCCGCCAGCAGCTTGTGCCCACGGTTCAGCCTCGAAGCCACCGTTCCCATGGAACATCGCATCGTCTTCGCCATCTGCTCATAAGAGAGATCTTCGAAGTACCGAAGCAGAACCGCAATTCGGAACTTTGGAGGCAACGCCGATACCGCCGCACGCACCGAGTTCGCCATTTGCGCGCGAGCGTAATCGTCCTCCTGAGAACCCGCCCCGCCCAGGGCTTCCATGCGCGACAGATCCGATGCCGCGGCGTCCCATTTACGGCTCCGGGCCGCATCCAAGCATGCGTTGACGACCAGACGATACAGCCACGTAGAGAATTCCGAACTCCCTCGAAATTGGCCGATGTTCGTCATCAATTTAAGAAAGACCTGCTGCGTGACGTCGCTGGCGAGTGCCTGGTCACCATGAAAGAAATAGAACGAGATCGAATATACCCGGTCCTTATATAAGTCGTAGAGCGCACGAAAGGCGTCCCGGTCGCCCGAGCGGCAAGCTTCGATAATGTCCCTGCCGACCTCGCGATCGCTCACTAACACCCTTTAAGACGGGGGATGGAGGGATTTTCTTCCGTTCTTGTCAGACTATTTGATTTTGTCGAGTGTACTCAGCTCACGCTGACATTCCGCCGAATCTGGAATCAGCTTGCACGCAACCTTAAGGTGCTCGATCGCTGCCGGACGATTCCCGAGCCGGGCGTTGGCGACTCCCAACTGGAAGTGGGCCGCGTAGTCGTTCGGGTTCACCGCAAGCACGCGATCGAAGTACGGCCGGGCTTTCGTATACTCCATCTTGGCCATCCACACTTCGCCGATCGACTGGGCCGCGGGCGTGTAGGTGTGATCCTGTGCCAGCGCTGCTTCCCATTCGCGAATCGCGTCGTCGGGGCGGCGCGCACGGAGATGAGTTTCACCCAGGTAATAGCGAGCCAGAACATTGCTCGCGTCCATCTGGAGAATGCGGTGAAACAAGGATGCGGCGGATTCGAGCTGTTGTCCATATAACGCCGCGAGCGCTTTTTCGTACAGCCGGTATTCCGGAAGACGGTCCTTGGGATCGGAGCCGGATTCGTCGAGCGCCGCGGGTCCACGGGACAAATAGCCGAGCGATCCGAGCTCGGCGGCCGTCTTTGCCGATGTATCCGGCAACGGCGCGGGACGCTGGGACGCATACCGCGTCCGCAAACGGTTGAGTTGCACGCGAAGCTCCTGCGCCTTCGCCGTGTTTTTGCGAACCAGGTTGACCCGCTCGCCCGGATCCTGTTCGAGATTGTACAGCTCCGGAGTGGGCGCCTCGATGTACTTGTATGCGCCTGAGCGCACGCTTCTCAAGGCGGCCCAACCAAACGCATCGCGCGTATACAGGCTCTCGCTGAAAACAAGTCGGGCTGCGTCGCCGAGCAGGCTGACACCTTGAAACGACGCTGGCGCGGGCACGCGCAGAAAATCGAGAATCGTGGGCGCCACATCGATCAGCCCTCCCGGTTGGGCGGCCACAGGCGGCTGCCGCGAGGAACCGGCGGGCCAATGCACGATCAGCGGCACGTGAAGCGTGCTTTCGTAGATGAAATAGCCGTGCGTTGCTTCGCCGTGTTCTTCGAGGCTCTCTCCGTGATCGGCCAGCAGGATCACCAGCGATTTGTCCCACCACTGGTCGTGAACAAGCGTCTGCCGGAATCGCGCCAACACTTGATCGATGTAGGCAAGTTCGGCGTCGTAGCCCGAGAGACGATAAGGCGTGTGCAAATCGAACAGATGTACAAACGCAAACACCGGCTGACCGCGATTGGCCGCCAACCATTGCGAGGCGGCGCGAACCACCAGGCCTGCGTCGCGCCGAACTTTCACCTGATACGGATTTTCGACCGCGTTCGATGCTGCCTGGAACGGACTGTCGTAGAAATCGAAGCCTTGATCGAGCCCGGCCCGCCGGTCCAGGATGTTGCTGCCGATGAAAGCGGCGGTTTTGTAGCCCCGCGATCGAAGCACGGTCGCGAGCGTCGCAACGCCTTGCGGAACGCGCTCGGCGTTTTCTTCCACCCGCGTCGAGAACGGGTACGCGGACGTAAAGAATGCGGTGTGCGAGGGCAAAGTGAGCGGAATCTGCGAGTCGATCGCGGTAAATAAGGTTCCGTTTTCGGCGAACGAATCGAGATTCGGCGTCTGGATCTTCCGGTAGCCGTAGCTGCTGAGATGGTCGGCGCGAAGAGTGTCGACCGAAATGAGTATGACCGGGGTTTGCGCGCAGGCCGCGCCCACGATCAACACCATGAAGGCGAAGCGTTTCAACAAGTCCACGTTAGCACGCGCTAAACGCCACGGCGGTCGCGATCGAGCCGAGAATGTACCAGAAAACCCAATCCAGATGCAGGATGGTGGCGTGCGGATAACGAATCCGCAGAGGAGATCTGGGAAAGGGGAATGCGTAAAGCAGTCCGGGGCCCGCGACAGCGGTTGCCGTCAGCACGCGTCCGGCAAGTGCCACTTCCAATCGACCCTTCACGATTTGCACGGGACGAATCCGCCAACTGACCTCATGCGAAAAAACGCTTCGGACCGCCGGTGTTTCGACCACGATTCCCGGCGGCGAGATGATGACGGGGACTGGGGTCGAGCCGGCCCATTCGAGCGTCACAATGGCCGGCGCGCCGACGACGAGCGGCGCACGGCTGAAAACCGCATCAAGCTCGGCAAAGAACATCACGAAGGGTAGCGCCAGAAGCGCGCACGGCACGACGATCGATCGCAGTAATTTGAGATTTTCCCGGAGCAGATCGCGGTGCGCCCGCAGAACCAGAACAGGCTCATCAAAAAACAGGCCGAGTTCCATCAGATGCGCGAGAATGCGATTCGCGGCCCGGCCCATCAAGGCCCGGTCAGAAAAACGGCGAAAGACCAGCAGCGCGCCCTCCGTAGAGGCGGCGGTCAGCAAAGCCAAGGCAAAGAGAGCTCGCGCGCCGAGATCGACCTCGGTCACTTAAGATACCCGAGTCCCTTGAGCTTCCGCATCACGTCGTCCTTGGACTCCTGGGCTTCGAAGTTCGCCAGCTCTTTTTCGATGGCATGTTCAATAAATTCCTCGCGCGAGCTGTAGCCCAGCGCTTCAGCGGCGCGGCGGGCGCGCTCACAGATCGATTTGCTGAGTTTCACCGTGGTTTTCGAAAGCATATTTAAAAGACTGACCTTCCGTGCATTCCGGATTCCGGCGCGACGTCGAACACCGCCAAAATCGAAACGGGCAGATCCTTGAGTCCGGGATCGGGCAAGTGCATCGGCCGGGAAGTAAACACCACGCCCGGAACGTCGGCGGCGTTAATACAGTGATCCGCGATCCAGGCGTCAATATTGTCTTCGATCTCTGACTCGCCCGCCTGGCCGAGCGCGGTTCGCCATGAAGCGCGATAACCAGGCGCGTAGCCCACGATAATATCCGGAGCCACCGATGCGTTCGCCGGCGCTTGGGTGAGCACAGCCGTTTCTATAACGGCGCGCCCGTCTTTAAGATCACGAAACGCCAGCAGTCGCGAGCGAATGTTTTCGAGCAGCGCCTGCTCCTGCGCGCCTGGCTGGACGATTCCGCCCTTTTCGCGGCCGGCAAGGTTCAGGTATAGTCCGTTGAGCCCTAGCGCGTAAGCCTGCGTTTGCAAACCCTGATTACGCAGCCACGTGTTCAGGTTCACGGCGCGATCGAACGCGGCGAATCCGTGATCGGACATGATCATCAGCTCCGCAGATGGCGCTTCGCGCATAACTTCACCGATGGAAGCATCAACGGCGCGGTAAAACTCGAGCAATTCCGCGTCGTGCTGGCCCCACAAGATATGCGAGTTCTGATCGATCGAAGAAAAATAGAAAAACAGGAAACCGCCGGAGAACCGATGAAGCGACTCACGAAGCAGTCGCTGCTCGTCCGCAAGCAACAGCCGACTGGCAGCGAGAAATTGATCCAGATTGAAGACCCCCTGGCGCAGTGCGGAAGTGTCCTCCGGAATTCCCAACGTGGGATAACGTCCAATGTCTGCAGCGATATCGCGGCTGAATCGGGCGGGTGTGGAAACGGGAAGCGACGGCTCTTCCGGATCGACATTGACCGGCGAGACATACAGCTCGAAGCGAGGATGAAGCTGCTTCGCGAAGACCCGAACCATCCCCCGCACGGACGCGATGTGCTGGATCAATGGAAATTCAGCGGGGATCCAATCGGACCATTCTCCCTGCTTGACGATCGCAGTTTCCTCACCCAGGGAAAGACGCGCCACTGGCTGATCGGGATCGACATCGACGATCAGCGTGGTCGAGGACGCCTTCCGGTCCTTGCGCAACGAATTGGGCGGGCCAACAATCAAAAGCTCGGCGCGGCCGTTGTTCAGCGCCGTACTGATAATGCCGCCGCCGTCAACTGGGCCGGCAATCTCGCCGGGATCGTCAGTGTAATAGCTGAATGTGCCCTGTGTGCCGCGAAGATCGGGCGTGCCCATGCCGGCCAGCGCTTCGCCGGCAGGAAGCGGCGGATAGTTCACCGGAATGTGAATGATGGTCACCGGGATGTCATGCTCGGCGAGACTCTGCCAGAACGCTTTACCTTTGCGTAGCAGCGACACGCGCGCCTCGGACAGCGGAAGCCGGTAAGGACCGAACGGCAGCGCAAATCGTGGATCTT
>JBEKBK010000016.1:0-39002 GCA_050015435.1 Bryobacteraceae bacterium | reverse complement strand
CGCGAAGTTCGCCCTTCGCGGCTCTTCTGTTTTATCGCAGGTTTTTCGGGGTCCCCAAATGGGGTTCTCAGTCAGGCGGGGCGATGCGGTTCAACCGCTGTGCATAAGTCAACTGGGATAAAACCATGTCTTGATCGCCGGCGGCGAACCGGCTGCACGCTCCTCAAAATGTATCACAGTTTTCTCGGTCGCCTCCGAGCGAACCTCGGGAATTGAGGATACAGTAGCGTAAAGGTGCCGCTCGTACTTGTCGTAGATCTGGACAAAATGACGATCGAGATCCACGACCTTGAAGACGTAAGTGCCCGCAGGCAGAACCTGGCCCGGAATCTCTACCGGGCCGCTAAAGGTGACGATGGTTTTCTGGTTCCATGCGTCGGCGAAGGCCCTGGGCATAACGAAACCAAAGATCGCCACGAACATCGTGACAATCCCGCTTCCGATTCGATTCCATTTCGGCGTCAACTCCTCTCTAACTCAAGGCTGCAAACCTCACAACTTGGCGAGCCTCAATTAGGTGATCGCCGGTCCAATATTCGTTACTGCGATCTTAAACGTAGGTGCAGTCTTCGAGTGCACAGGCGCGGCGCCTGTCCGCACCTCAACCTCTCCCAGTTCCTGGGTTGACTCACTTCCTGCCGCCATCTTGAAGATGGTCACAGTAACACGATGCCAGGGTTGGCTGTCGAGAATTGTCGGCCTGAATCCATACTCTGTCCCGTCCGCCAGAGTCACCACTGCTAAGCCGCTCTCCGGAGCGCTAACTTGCTTCATCTCGCCATTCGGTAGCACAACATTCATGTTGACCATCGGGGCGTAGGCTTGAGCAGCAGCAATGATTCCTGAAACGAGACCAAATAACGCAACGAATGCAAAGTTTTTCATACATTCCTCCTCGTTTCACGTACCCCCTCCCGGGGGCGATTTTATATTATCGCTGTTTCTGTTTTAGGAGAGCTGGCGAAAATACCGGGTGGCGTTAATGTTAGCTGGCTATTTTGGGAAATACATCATCCCGCCGCGGCCGAAGCTCCGCCCGAATCCGGCGACCCAAGATTGTGCTTCTTGACTTTATACCGGAGTGCATCGCGAGTGATTTGAAGGAGCCGTGCGGCCTCTGACTGATTGCCCGCGGCTGCTTCGAGCGCGCGGATCAAGAGCAAGCGTTCTTGCTCTTCGAGTGTGCTGATCTCCGCAGTGGGACAAGGCTCAGGTTCGACGCCGTGCTCGCGATGCGTGTGCAAGTACGGAGATAGATGTTGGATGTCGATCATATCCTCCGTCGTCATCATGGCAGCGTGTCCTATGACGTTCTCAAGTTCTCGCACGTTGCCGGGCCAGGCGTGCTGCGCGAGACGAATTTGGGCGCGATAAGTCAGGCCACGAATGTCTTTCTTGTACTCCGCGGCGAACCGGGTGATGAAGTGCCGCTCGAGTAGCGGTAAATCTTCTTTGCGTTCCTCCAGTCGCGGCACCTGAATCTCTACCATGGAGAGTCGATAATAAAGATCCTCACGGAAACGCTTTTCGGCAATGAGGGCACGCAGGTCGTGATTGGTGGCCGCGACCACCCGGACGTCTACCTTTCGGGCGCTGAGCGCGCCCACGCGCTGCACTTCCTGGTTCTGCAACACGCGGAGGAGCTTGGCCTGGGTGGCGAGCGGCATATCTCCGATCTCGTCCAGGAACAGCGTGCCTCCGTGGGCATACTCGAATAGGCCAGGTTTGTCTTGTGTCGCTCCCGTGAAGGAGCCTTTCATGTGCCCAAATAACTCGCTCTCAAACAGAGTTTCCACGACAGCCGAACAGTTGAGCACAACGTAGCGCCCCGAGCCTACTGGACTTAGCCGATGAATCGCGCGGGCGACCAAGTCCTTGCCGCTCCCAGTTTCTCCGGCAATCAATACCACGCGATAATGCGGTGCGACGCGCCGGACCCGCGAGAACATTTGCCACATTTGCGAACTGCGGGCGACGATGCCCTCGAATTCTGAGTTCGGCGCGAACTCGTTCTCCGGATCTAGCACGCGTTGCCGCTTGCGCACCTCTTCTATAACCTTGCCGACACGCTCCCGTAAAGCTGCTAGCGGGATCGGCTTGTTCAGGTAGTCGCTCGCGCCCATTTTGACGGCTTCCACGGCGGATTCCGTGGAGTAATGGGCAGTCATGAGGATCACCTCCGTCGCGGGATCAACTCTCATGATGTGTTCCAGCACATCCAACCCGCTCAAATGAGGCATTACGAGGTCTGTCAGCACGATCTGGGGATGCCGGCTATAAACGATGTCCAGACCTTTCTCCGGGTCGGAAGCTGTCAAAATCTCAAGGCCGGGTTGTCGCAAGGTTGCTGAAAGCAGCTCAAGACTGGCCGGGTCGTCATCGATGACAAGCAGTAAGACCTTGGCAACATTCGAGATCGCCCGCTTGGTATTCAAGGACAATTCAAACTGCCGCGACGCGGGATGACATTGCGAACGCATTTTGTGTTTTTGGCTGTTCGACGGATAGGCGAAAGCCAGCGAGAACCGCCGGCTCGCCGACGCCCCAGCGGTGCATCCTCCATTGGGCGCGCACAAAGCGGATCTCGGGGCGCGGACTTACCGCAACTCGTCCCCAGCGCGAATTCTTTCCCCACCCCATCTTCAGTAGCTACGATTTCGGGGACAAGAAACTCTTCCATATATCCTTCAAGCTTCTTTCGTATCGGCACGATCGCGGTCTCCTATGAGCGTCCTTTCTCTAGGCTTGTGGTGTCTGTCTTGAACGGGGTGTCACGCCTTAGCCGTGGCTGTCTTGGCTTCTATTTGTATCTGGCGCGACTTCTTTTCGGCCTGCGGTACCGGCACCGACACTTTCAGAAGCCCGTCCTGCAGCTCCGCCTTGATTTGATCCGTTTTGGCGCCCTCTGGCAGGGCAATAGACCTATAGAACTGGCCGTAGCTGCGCTCCCACCGGTGGTACCCTTCGTGATCTTCCTTGTGTTCGCGCTTTCGCTCGCCTTGAATGACGAGTGCGCCCTCCGTCAGTTCGACTTTCACTTCGTCCTTCTTGAGTCCCGGCAGCTCCGCAGTGACCACCAGATTGCCGTCGCATTGCCGGACGTCCACCGCGGGAGACCACGCCCTCAGTCCCGCACCTGAGTCCATCCCAGGCGCAACTCCCCGGAACACTCGATCCATTTCATCGGTGAATTCGCGCATTAGCGCGAAAGGACTCATTCCGAACAGTCGCCCAAACGGAACAATGGGCGCGAACAGGTCATTTGCTGCACGAGCAGGTGTTGCCTCACGTTTCGCAACGGACTGCTCCTTACTCACTTTCACTTCTTCCATGTGATTTCTCCTTGTCTTCTCCGAAATTCCGTCTAAGCGCCAGCCGTCATTTGCTTCGCCGTCGCCTTCGGTGCGGTTATCTCGAGGATGCCCTTGTCCAGTGAAGCCGTCACCTTATCGACATCAATAGACGCCGGCAAGTCGAGCCGCCGGAATAGCTTCTTCTCAGAAAACTCGCAGAAGCAAACGTCGCCACTTTTCCCCTCGTGGGAGTGGGTCGCGTCGGCGTGTATGACCAGCGCATCCGGCACCGCGGACACCTGAATGTCCTTTGCATCGAAGCCGGGAACCGCTACGCGGGCTCTAAATTCTTTCTGATCGTTGATCAATTCCGAATCCGGCGACCAAGCCACGTCCCGTTCCGCTTGGAGCCAGTCATCCCTATCGGAACCGTTCCCGCCTTTGCGACCCTGGAACAGCTCGAAGGCACGCTGCCGAATAGCCTCGGTCATCGCCCGGGTCTGCTCCAGCACCCGCTGCGGGAGCGTCTCCAGATCCTTACCCTTGTTAATCGTAATCTGCGCCATCCGGTCATCTCCTCTCTGATTTTCTGAATAATTCTACAGTACCGGGAATCGCGTTCTAAGGGACCTAGGCAAAGTACTAGGTCCTTTAATATTGCGAACTTGTAACTTTTCGAAAAAATTAAACTAGTCCTTGCTCGATCGCATGCTTGGTTAATTCGGCAGTGGTGCGCAAACCAAGCTTTCTCTTGAGGTTTTCGCGGTGAAATGCAACTGTCTTGACGGAAATAGTCAGACCAGCCGCTATCTCTTTCGCGGAACGGCCCTCGGCGATGAGCTGGAGAATCTCCCGTTCCCGGGTGCTGAGGCGAAGAGTAGCCGCAGCACGGGAAGGGTCCGTAAACCGCTCCAAATGCTCGCTCGAAAGACTCGGGGTAATATAGATTCGGCCGTCCAGGACGATCTTGATCGCCTCAAGGAGTTCCTCGCGTGCGGCGGATTTCAGTACGTATCCAGTTCCTCCCGCACTGAGGGCGGCCTCCAGGTACGCAGGGTTAATGTGCATCGTAACGAATAACAGTTTCACTCCGGGCAGATTTTTCCGGATGTGAACCGCGGCGTCGATGCCGTTCAACAGAGGCATCGTGATGTCCAGAACGATCAGGTCCGGTTCCAGACGAAGGGCGGCATCGACCAGCGCCCGCCCGTCCGTCACCATCCCGACGATTTCGTGATGCGGTTCGAGAATGCCGCGGATGCCTTCGAGCGTCAGCGTGTGGTCATCGGCCAACAGGATCCGAGCCCGTTTCATAAGCTGCCAGGAGGCAGTGGGATTTCTAGTGCAATCCGAGTGCCGTGACCCGGTTGCGTCGCGATGGATAGTTCTCCCCTTACCAACCGCGCGCGTTCCGCCATGCCGATCAGGCCGAGCCCCCCTCGCCCCTGGACTGCCTTGAGGTCAAAACCAACTCCGTCGTCTGCGATCGCTAACGCGACACTCCCCTTCTGGAAAGTGAGCGCGACCGAGACGTGTTTGGCGCTTGCATGTTTCGCTATATTTTGCAGACTCTCCCGCGCGACGCGATATAAGCAGGAGGCCACTTCACGGGGCACCGAGCCCGGAGCCGCAGCACCGGTGAATTCTAGCGCGATATCTTTTGCCCCCTCTGAGAACTCCTTGCATAAGGCTCGTAGGGAAGCGACTAGACCCAGGTCATCAAGGACGGACGGGTACAATTCGTACGCGAGATGGCGAGCTTCTTCCGACGCCTTGATGACGCGGGCCTGCAGAGCTCTGAGACGGCGTTGCGCTTCCGCGGCCGGCGGGGGATCGGCTGCAAGCCCGCCAATATCGATGGTCAAGGCCGCCAGTTGCTGGCAGATCTGATCGTGCAACTCGCGCGACACCCTGCGACGCTCCTCCTCCTGAGCCGTCAGGAGACTGGCCGCCAGAGCCTGAACTTCACGGTTGCGTGCTTGCGCCGCCTGCTCTAGCTGCTTCCGTTGCGTGATATCGCTCACGAAGGCAGCACCGAGCTTGCCCTCAGCTGTCTCGATGACGCTCAGGCCAATTTCAACAGGAAACCGTGTGCCGTCCTTACGGCGGCCTTCCAAATCGAGGCCGGTCCCCATGGGCCGGCTTTGCATGTTGGCGAAGTAAGTCTTGTGGTGCTCGGCGTGGCGCGCCCGAAGGTTCTCCGGAACCAGAATTTCGAGCGGTTGCCCAAGCAGCTCCTCCCGACTGTAGCCAAACATCCTTTCTGCATTGCCGCTGGCGAGCACAATCCTTTCGTCTGCGTTGACTGCCACGACGAATTGACTGGAGGAGTCCAGCAGGGCACGGATCGTGGCCTCACTCTTTTCCAACGCTTCCTGCGCTTGTTTCCGCCCGGTAACGTCCTCGATCGCGATTAGGATTGTCTGTGATCGGCCGATCTGTCCGACGTTGAGCACCAACCGCCGGCGGCCAATTTCCGGGAAGTGCTGGTCGACCTCCAAGTCTTTGATCTCCGTGCCTTTCGATAAAACATCCTGAAGAAGCTCCCGCAACTGTGGAATATTGCACTGGCCGGCGCCAGGCCCAAAAAATGACTGGCCCTCTACCTGTTGAGGTGAAACTCGAAACAGGTCGCAGAAACCTCGGTTCACGGTCGATACCCTGTATTCGGAGTCAACCACGACGAGAGCCTCGTGAATCGTTTCGACGATAGCGCGGGCATAGTCGCTGGACTTTTGCGCGAAATCCCGCGCGCGATAGATCAGATCCGTGTCCAGCAGGACCACCAGCACGCCCTCAATCTTGTCTTCGCCGGTCTTGTAAGGCCGGACACGCAGCGAATACCGATGACCAGTGCGATCGCTCACCTCGCGCTCGATGGATTGGCCCTGACCGGTTACTTTTGAGAACAGCTCCTTCCAATCGGCAACGTCCAGGTTGGAAGCGATATGGCTGAAAGGGCGGCCTACGTCGCCTGGGATCAGGTTGAGCAAAGTCCCTGCGACCGGTGTGAATCGCCGGACGCGCAGGCCGGCGTCCAGAACCAGCACGGGGATATCGACGCCCACGAGCAAGTTGCTCAGGTCATGCGCAAGAACGCTCAGCTCCGTGTTGCGATGTTGCAACTCGTCGTTGAGGGTAATGAGCTCCTCATTGGCCGACTGCAGTTCCTCCTTGGATGTTTCCAGCGCCTCGCTGGTGCTCTGCAACTCCTCGTTGCTGGACAGGATCTCTTCGTTGGCCGCCTTCATCTCCTCCTGCGCGGCTTCATGCTCCTCAATCAGGGCACGCAGCTCTCCCCTTGTGGAAGCTAATTCGCGTTCGAGCTTGGCTTTTTCGGTAGTGTGTTTTTCGCGTCCGGTGGGCTTCCGTAAATCGTCGGCGCTGGCCGGCTCGCGCTTCTGAAATACGATCAGGAGATCTTGCTTCTTGCCCTTACGCTTTCTCAAGGGCCGCACTTCCAGCCGCACCGTGACGGGCCGGCCCTGATGCTGGAAATACACACTGTCTTTGTAGACGGGGACACCGTCTCTCCGGGCCTTTTTAATGGCCGTATGCAGGTCCACCACCAACTCCGGGCGCACCATTTTCAGCAAGTGAAAACTGGGCTGACCCGTGGCCGGAGCCACATACAGGCTGGTATCTCCTTGAAAATGCACGATGTGGAGATCCGGATCGACGATCAGCGCGGGCGGCGCGTAGTGCTCCAGCAGGACCGCTTCCGCTTCTTTCCGGAATTCACCGGAGACGCTGGCGGCAGTCCCCCTGGGCGGTGCGACATCCGGTTCTCGTAATTGATCCGGAGCCGCATTGAATATGTGACCGGCGGCCCCTGGCATTCGCAAGAAGATCCGATGCTTGGGGTCATCCACCGCGAATGCATCGTCGAAGTGGGCGATAGATTCTGAGTTTCCGAGGAAAAGAAAGCCTCCGGGTTTCAGCGCATACTGGAAAATCGACAACACGCGCTTTTGCAGCCCCGGGCCCATGTAGATCAAAACGTTGCGGCAACTGATAAGATCCAGCCTGGAAAACGGAGGGTCTTTGGCCAGATCATGCCGCGCGAAAATGCATCGATCGCGGATAAACTTCTGGATCTGATACTCATGGCCGGTCTTGACGAAAAAGCGCTTCAGACGGGCCGGAGAGACTTCGTCGACAGCCTTCTCCGTATAGATCCCCGCCCGGGCATGCTCTAGGGCGCGCTCCTGGATGTCAGTCCCGAAGATCTGAATCTTGGTGCGGCGCGCCTGTTCCCCCAACTCCTCCAGTAGCAGCATTGCAATGGAGTAGACCTCTTCCCCCGTGGAGCATCCTGGCACCCAGATGCGGAGCGGATAACCGGCAGATCGTTTGACCCGCAATTTTGCCAGGACCCGTTTTCGCAAAGCTTTAAAACAGTCTGGGTCGCGAAAGAAACTGGTCACGTGGATGAATATGTCATCCGCCAGTGCCTTCGCCTCCTCCGGATTCTTCCTCAAGGCTTGGGCATACGCATTCAGCGTGGCGATCTTGAGCAGTGCCATCCTTCGCGCGATACGCCGCCGGACGGTGGCCTGCTTATACAAGCGGAAATCGACTCCCACGGCGGATCGAAGGATCAGGTAGATCTTGTCCAGTTCGCTCCCTTCGGGTACTTCCTGCGCCCCCGAAAGATAGGGATGGCGGCCGATGCGCGCCAGCTCGGCGGCGATCCGCGTGGTTGACAAGACAAAATCGACGGAACCAGCCGTGATTGCGCTCATCGGCATGGCTGACCATTGAGCGGTTTTCGGATCTTGGGCGAACGTCATGCCTCCGGCGGCTTTGATCGCTTTCAGACCATAGGTGCCGTCCGATCCAGTCCCGGAGAGGACCACGCCGATGGCGGCGTTGCCTTGTTCTTCCGCCAGAGCTATCGAGAAATCGTCAATTGTATGTAGCGTGCCGGGGGCATTCGATCGAGGCGCCAACCGCAGGGTTCCCTTGCGGATGGTCATCTCCTTGTTCGGAGGGATGACGTAGACGTGGTCCGGCTCGACCGCGATTCCGTTGGACACCTCGACCACCGGCATACTGGTCGCCTTCGATAACAGGTTGGGGAGCGCGCTTTCATGCTTGGGCTCCAAGTGCTGGATCAGCACGAAAGCCATCCCGGAATCGGACGGCAGGGCGTTCAGCAGTTCAGTGAACGCCGCCAGACCCCCTGCCGAAGCGCCGATCGCAACGACGGGGAATGAGAGTCCTGGGCGTGGACTTTGGGTGTCGTCAACCGAAGCCGCCTTTTTGCGCTGGATGCCGTTCTTAGCTCGCGGCCTGCGGGATTTTGGAACTGCTTTTTTGAGAGCCATGTGCAAAACCTCTCAGCGAGGTTCACTGCAAGATACCATTACCGCGGCGGCGACGCTGTCTCGAATGGCTAGCCACTTGCACGTTCAAATTGCAGAAACCATGGGATGGTGATTTGTGGCCACTTGTAGATGTACGAACATAGCGCACGGGCACGGTCCAAAATGCGAGCGTGAAGTTATGGAGCCTGATGAGATGATGTGCGAAGACTGCCGGAAAAAAGCGGCAAGGGATTGGCCCTTGGCTCAGCCCCCGGTGCCACCGATCAATCCCCATTAGCAACGTGGTGACTGGCAGGTGGATTGCCCAATGAGTCTTGTTCCGAACAAGAGAGGATCAAGTCATGAACTGCAACGAATGCGACCGCTTGGAGCGCTTTCTGCTCGAGGCGATGGTGGCCGCGGACAAGGCCGAAACAGGCTTGCGTTGTTACCTGATGACTCACGAGCGATTTGGCGGCGTTTCCGACATGGATGAGTATGAAGCTCTAAGAAGAGATCAGCAGGAAGCGACGGAGCAGCGCCACCGGGCGTACACGGGCCTGATCCGGCACAAGCATAGTCACTCCGGTTGAATAAGCGCGAATAATTCCTAAAGACCCAAGTCCTTTTCCCCGGGGCTAGCAAACATAGTTCTCGCTCGAGAAGAGGAGCGACTGATAGTCTTACGATGTTGTTCCCGTCGACGCCGGGACGGAGCGGGACTGAATCCGTGCAGAGAATCCGCTTTACCCCCAGCTGCCATAACTTCTTCCAACGGTCGCCGGTGAACAGGCCGTGCGTCACCATAACGCTGATCTCCTCAACCCCGGCGTTCGTAAGCTTTTCGCATGCGGATACGAGCGTGCCTCCGGTGTCGAGAATATCGTCAATCAACACCGCCGGCGGCCGACTTGTCCGATGGGCCCAATCTGCGTGATGCCCGTAGCAGAGCGGTGTTTTTCAAAATAAGCGATGTCGCCCTCGCCAAGACCCGCCGCCGTCTTGACTGCCTGGCAACGGCAACGCGCCCCTTCGTCTGGAGCGACGAAGGTTGCTTCGTTCAAGCCAAACTGATTCAAAGCGCCGGCAAAGAGTTCCGCCGGAGAATGCGTGACTACTGGAACCGGAAATAGCTGCCTGGCTCTTTCGCTGTGAACGTCAATTGTAATCACCTGGTCAATTCCGGAAGCTTTTGCGAGCGCGCCCGCCCACGCTGTCGCCAAGCTTTCCCCGGGCTATGCGAGGTATGGAAAAATCGCGATCACGCGGCGGGCACGTTCCTTCTTGAGGGTGTGGGCAAGCAGCAAAGCCGAGAAGAGTTGCGCATCCGGCGGAGCAACGGAGCCGAGGACGAAGCAGTCTTCATTCTCAACTGGCGTTTGGATATCAATATGCAGCTCTCCGTTCTCAAAGCGCGTTGCCCGGAATCGCCCCGGCGCCAGGCCCGTGGCTTTCTCGAGCGCCTCCGCCATGGCCTGGTAGGCTTCGAACGTAAACAGGATCATCCACTACCTCTTCTGCTTCGCTCTTTGACTTCGCGAAACGATTCAAGATTTACTTATTTCCCGAAATGCCTTAGTGCTGACGCAGAATATAGAAATGGCCGTCATCGGCGCGGACCTTGAAAAACGAACCGCTGGGGCCATACCACCGGTCGATGACTTCTTCAACACAACAGAGTAAGCATGTTCGTCCAGGTAAAAGCGCACGGGACGCTTATCGGCCTTGCCTCCCGAATAGCAGTCCACCCGCAGCTTCATCGTGGAATGATTCTCCCGCACATAAGCATGATCCTGCCGAGAATCGACCGGGACCGGAAAGTTTACGTACTCAAGACAGGGCAGGGGGAATCCCGAATAATCGCGTATGCGTAGGTCCGCAGGCGTCCGAGCGGTTCTTGCAAAACACCACGGCCGATCACGACCAGGTCGGCGTTAAAATCAAGTGCCGCCCGGTGCACCACGGGAGCGACTTCGCCACCGCGGAGCCGGACTTCAGCGCTCGTGCCGGCTTTGCTGTTGAAGTTTCTCGATCTCTTTGCTGGCGAAGTCAAATACAGAAGTCCGGAATTCGTCCGCTGCTGCGACCTCGTTCGCCTCCGGCCATCCAGCGACAGCGTGGACCAATCGGAGCGTGGCGCCATACGAATCCGCCAGTTGTTTCGCCCATTGGATAACGCCGACGCTCTTGGCCGTGAGATCGACTGCGCATAAGACGCTCCGGCAATCGGTCGGAGACGATGCAGATGCGGGTTGCTGCGCGTGGACACTGGTCCACACGGGACACCCGGCATCATGAAGCACCTTGGCTGCAACCGAGCCGAGCAGGAAGCGTCGGAACGGACCATAGCCGTGAGTCGGCATCATGATCAGGTCGACACCCTCGCAGCGAACAAAATCCAGGATCGTCATGGTAGTCACACCCATTCTTACGATCTTTTGGACCTCTAAATTGCGGAATGATTCTGGGGCGAAGGATTCCAGCCGCCGTCTCCGTTCTTCCAGCATCGCCTCAACGTTCACCGACCCGATAAAAGCGGTCGATTCGGCGTAGTATACGGGCGGCATTTCCAGTGCGTTCAGCAGGGTAACTCGTGACCTGAAGTGCGTTGCCCAAGCTTGTACGAACGGTGCCACTGTCGCGCACTGCTCGGATAGGTCAACCGGGAACAGAATGTGTTTGAAGCTAAGCATGGCGAGAATTCCGCTCTAGGCTGGCGAATAAAAGTCTTGGCGTCCCAAATCACGATTTAGGGGCATTAAGCCCGACGCGAAACGCACCTTGGGTCCAAAAGACCCGCCCCCGCTAGCCCGTTGCCCGGAATGGGGCTTTCGAAGGCAGCCTCAGCAAATGGCTGGGCTTAAGCCATCGTTCAGACCATTGGGAATCTGAGTCGAACCGCACTTCGACGAAAAATCCCAATACATCGTCATGTACACAAGCTTCGGCCATTCCTCTTAACTGCTTGTTTCCACAACAGATGCGAACTTTCTTGCCGGAACGGATCGGCCCTTCGGCGAGGACCAGGGCGCTCCCCTCCTCGATCTCTTCTAGATTCCCCCGAACAGTGTGCCACCAGCCATCCACATCGGAGCAGATGATGGACACTCGCTCCGAACACAAGCATTCTTTGCTTACGTGGCTTGGCATACGCTACTTACCTGAGCAAGTAATAGGCCGTTAGCGTTCCGATGACTATGTTGCGGACCATTTGCGGACTATAAGGAGCCCAGCCGCTCCTGCAGGCCAACTAAGGAACGAATCAGATCGAGTGCGCGCTTTGGCTCAAGCGCTGAGGCATTTCGCAGTTCACGCTCGCGTCTCGTCACTTTGCGCAATGTCGAACTCTGCATTTTCGAACTCGGCGCATGGCACTTCAAATCGCCCGCAGTCGGGGCATACGATCTCGACGAACTGTTTCTCCTCATCGAGAAAGCGCCAAGTCGCCTCCGCTCCACAGCGCGAGCAGATTGTGTCAGGTGAATTCAACTGTTCATCACGCATATCGATACCCCCAGCCCCAATCGAGCATGCATAGGGCCCTCACGGTGTCGCGATCATTTGGCCAACCACCTGCATCAACACATCTGGAATGGACCGGCAACAGAAGCACCGTTGGATTTTCACCGGATTGAATCTCCTCGCGATCGCGGTCCTGCTTTACGTAACCAGCCGGTTCGCCGAGAACACTGGCCCTAAGCGGGTTTCCTATAGCGAGTTCCTCACCGAGCTTCGTGCGGACCATTTGACGGATGTACAGATCACGGAGCGGGAGCTGATTGGCGTCCTCAAGAGCGAACCCTCCAAGTCGAAGCCGGCTCGCGAATCCACCATTACAGCGACGCGTTTACCCGGAGTCGACGAATCGCTGCTTCTAAAGGAGCTGGAGGCTCACCCCGTAAAGTTCGGGGGGCACATCGAGCAGGCGTCGTGGATCTGGAACGTTCTGAGTTGGGTCTTTCCATTGCTGTTCATCGTGATGATCTACGGTGTCGGCATGCGCCGTATCGCCCAAGGAAGCGGTCCCCTGACCTTCGGCAAGAACCGTGCCAAGATCCACGACGAATCCACCCGCATGCAAATCACCTTCGAAGACGTCGCCGGAGTGGACGAAGCCAAGTTGGAGCTGGAGGAAGTCGTCGACTTCTTGCGTCAGCCCGCAAAATACCAAAAACTCGGCGGCCGGATTCCCAAGGGGGTTCTACTCGTGGGCCCTCCTGGGACGGGCAAGACGCTGCTGGCGAAAGCGGTTGCCGGTGAGGCTCGTGTCTCGTTCTTTTCTATCTCGGGATCGGAGTTCGTCGAGATGTTCGTGGGTGTCGGTGCAGCCCGAGTTCGTGACCTGTTCGAGCAGGCCAAGCAAAAGGCGCCGTGCATTGTATTTATCGACGAACTCGACGCGATTGGAAAATCCCGGACTTCGGGAAGGGCAATCGGGTTCAGCAATGACGAACGGGAGCAAACCTTGAATCAGTTGCTGGCCGAAATCGACGGTTTCGATTCCTCGGAAGGCGTGATCATCATGGCGGCCACCAACACTCCCGAGGTGCTGGATGCGGCCCTGCTTCGCGCGGGCCGGTTTGACCGCCAGGTGCTGGTAGATCGCCCGGACCTCAAGGACCGCGTCGCCATCTTGAAGGTGCACGCCCGGAAGATCCACACGGCAGAGAACATCGATCTTGAAACCATCGCGGCTCGGACGCCCGGTATGGTGGGAGCCGACCTCGCGAACATCACTAACGAGGCGGCGCTGCTGGCCGTTCGCCGTGGTGGAGAACTGGTCGAAATGCGTGACCTGGAAGAAGCTGTCGACCGGGTGATGCTTGGACTGGAAAAGAAGAGCCGTGTGATGAGTCCGGAGGAGAAAGAGCGGGTTGCGGTTCACGAGGCGGGGCACGCATTAGTGGCGCTGACGGTAAAACATGCGGACCCGTTGCACCGCGTCTCGATCATTCCGCGCTCCATTGGCGCGCTGGGCTATACCTTGCAGTTACCTACCCAGGAGCGTTATCTAATGACACAACCGCAACTGGAGGACCAGATTGCGGTGCTCCTCGGCGGACGGACGGCGGAGGAGATCCATTATGGCGGGGTCGTGTCCACGGGAGCTGCGGATGATCTGGAACGCGCCAGCGCACTGGTGCGCCAGATGGTGACTCGATTCGGTATGAGTGAGCCGCTTGGGCCGTTGACTTATGGCCGGTCCTTGGCGGGACAGTTCCTGAAGTCGCCTTTCGATATGGAAGAGCGCAACTATAGCGAGCGGACGGCGGAGAAAATCGATGATGAGTCGCGGCGCATGGTGGACGACACCCATAAGCGCGTGACCGAAATCTTGCTGAAGCGCCGCGAGCCACTTGAGCGAGTCTCGCGAGAGTTGATTCGCAAGGAGACCCTTGAACGCGCGGAATTGGATGCACTCATGGGCGCGCCAGAACCCGCTGAATCCTTTCAAGATCATGTTGTAAACGTTCGCTAAATGCGGGCGTGTACAGCGCAGGGGATGAACCAAGTTCTCGAAGGCGATCCGGCAAGCGCGCTAACTCATTCTGGAAGTGTCGACGGGATTCTTCAAGATCGATCTGCACAATCGATACTCCACCTCGCATCATTGGCTGCAAAAGTGGCTCGCCCGGTAACTGCTCGTCGTATCTCCCGATCACGTCGCGCACCATGCGTCCATTCTCGACTTGCCGGAATATTTGTTTCCGGCCGGGGTGCAACACTTTGCGGGCGGACAGTTTCAGACGCCCTTGGCCTGCGTACTCCACTAGTTTGTATGCCATATCGAGATGCGAAGCATCGTCCATCACCGCCAACTTGGTTCCCACACCAAAAGCCTCGATGGGAGCGCCCGAATTCACAAGCCGTTGGATCTCGTATTCATCAAGGTTGCTGGACGCGAAAATCGTAACTTCCTTGAGGCCGGCTTCATCCAGGAGTTTGCGCGCGTCTGAGGCGAGGGCGCCCAGATCGCCGGAATCGAGACGCACGGCCCGCACACGGAACCGGTCTCCGAGCTTCCGGCTGAGATCGATCACCTTGCGGACACCTTCAAGCGTGTCATACGTATCCACTAGAAGTGTGGTCTCGGGATATAGCCGGGCAAACGCCTCGAACGAGCTAGCCTCGCTGTCGTGAGCCTGTATATAGCTGTGAGCCATTGTGCCGAAAATAGGAATCCCGTAGATTCGACCGGCCAGCACATTCGACGTCCCAACTCCTCCCGCGAGGTAAGTAGCTCGCGCAACCTTGACGGCTGCGTCGGTCCCGTGGGCGCGCCGCGAACCGAACTCCACAATGCTGCGTCCTTTTGCGGCTTCGACCACGCGCGCGGCTTTAGCGGCCGCCAGGCTCTGGAAGTGGATCTGATTCAATATGAAGGTTTCCATCAGTTGCGCTTCCAGAATGGGAGCCACCACCTGGACGATGGGTTCGTTGGGAAAGACAAGAGTTCCTTCAGATAGCGCATGAACGTCGCCGGTGAATCGGAGATCCTTCAGCCGGCTGAGAAACACCTCTGAGAACAGGTGGCTCTGGCGCAGGTAGTCCAACTCTTGGTCATCGAGGCGGAAGTCCGAGAGAAAATCCAGAACATCCCCGATCCCTGCAGCAACGATGTAGTTGCGGTTTCGAGGCATCTTCCGAAATGCAAGCTCAAAGACCGCCATTTGATCCATGTGTTCGGCTGCATACGCCTGCGCCATGGTGAGCTCGTAGAGATCAGTGAACAGTGCGGACGCTTTCCTGGTCACCTCGCGATGCCTCGGAAGGGAATCCATTCGGTGAAATTGAACATGTGCTTGCCGTTATCCCGGTGACTCACAAGCGTATGCTCGGCCGCGTGGAGAATGCGACTTCGTGCGCTGTCGTGGCCGAGCCGATAATAACGTGGGTCCTCCGAAAAGATGGTCGGGTAAGCGAAATCCCCGAAAAACCTCGATGCGGTCTGCCCGGCGAAGTCAGCGCCAAAGCGTTTGCCATAACCTGCGGCGCCCTGCCCGAAGGTTGGATCCTGGGTTGCGGCTTGATCCAAGCCTGCGTTGAAGCCGGCGGAAAGGAACGACACCACTCCCGGTTTGTAGTGTGGTGGCTGTGCCGATTTACGCTCTATCTTCCGGTCAAGGGTTCCGGCCAGCTCCTTGAACGGCCCTTGGTAGTCCTCCCACCTGAGCAGAGGCGGCGGCTCCAGGCGCGTTGCTTGCTTGGCTTCCCGGGTTTGCTCCTGCGATGGTTGTCCTTCCTGCGCTCGAACCAACTCAGTCGACGCCAGTGGCGTTAGCAGAAGCATTTCTCCCAGCCGCCGAATTGAGCTGATCCGATGTTACGACGAGCGGCCGGTCTCATCGAGGCGATAGGACCGTGTATACGTGGTTACCGCCGCGGTTGATCAACAGCAGAACTGACTGATTTCCGGATTGCCGGATGGCGCGTTGAAACTGGTCCGTGGTCGCGATGGCTTTTCGATCTACTTCCTCGATGATGTCACCCCGCTGGACGCCTCCCTCCTCGGCTGCGCTACCGGGCGTGACGTCGGTCACGACCACGCCTCTTGTATCCGACGGAAGACCAAGCTGCCGCGCAATTTGCGGGGTAATTTGGTCGACGGAAATGCCCAGGCGCGGTCCCGGAGCGGATTGCCCGGATGGGCCTGTTTCGCTCTGCGGACTCGCAGGCGACTCTGCCAAAGTTACGGCGACCTCGCTTTCCTGGCGGTCCCGCAAGAGCTTCAGCTTCACGATCGCTCCCGGCGCCATCATCGATATTTTCAGCCGCAACTCCTGGCTGTCGCTGACCGGCGTTCCATTCAGATTCAGGATGATGTCTCCTTGCGGACGCCGCTGCGTTCGGCTGGACTCTTCGGAGTCACGTCCGTCACCAGCGCGCCGCGGGGTTGTCCAGTCAGCCCAAAGGCTTTGGCGATCTCCGGTGTGATTGACTGGATGGAAACTCCTAGCCAGCCCCGTATCACCTTGCCATGCTTCTGGATCTCTTCCATCACCCCACGAGCCATGTTTACGGGAACGGCGAAGCCGACGCCCTGGTTGCCGCCTCCGCCCCCGGAAACAATCGCCGTATTGATCCCGACCAACTCACCGCGCACGTTCACCAGTGCGCCTCCGGAATTTCCAGGATTGACGGCAGCATCGGTCTGAATGAAATCTTCGTAGTCCTCGATTCCAAGGCCTCCCCGACCCGTAGCACTGATGATTCCCATCGTGACCGTCTGGCCGATTCCAAACGGGTTCCCGACCGCCAGCGCAAACTCACCCACTTGAACCTTCGAGGAGTCGCCAAAGGGGATCACGGGCAGGCCTTTGGATTCGATCTTCACCAGTGCCACATCGGTCTTCGAATCGGTTCCCACGATACGGCCTTTGAACTCACGCTTATCGCTCAACGAGATTTTGATCTCGTCGGCTCCGTCGACGACGTGATGATTGGTCAGCACATACCCGTCGGCATTGATGATGACGCCCGAGCCGAGGCTCCGTTGACGCTCCTCGCGAGGCACCTGGAACTGGCGGGAGAACTGATCTCCAAAGAACTGGCGGAAAAAAGGATCCGAGAAGAACGGCGAAGAGCCTCCCTGGTCCGAGGAGCGGATGATTTTAGAGGAGGCAATGTTAACCACCGCCGGCAAGACTCTCTTCGCCACTGGAGTAAAGCCGTTGAGGAAAGAGACTTGGCCGGCAACATCCCCGCCGCTGTCGGCTGATACGAATGAAGCCGCCGGCGTGAGAATACCGAGCGGTGCGCGATTCGCTCTGGTCGCGATCCAAGCCCCAGCCAATGCACCAATCACCAGTGCGGAAAGAAGTGCTGCATTCGCTCTCTTCATATCTGTCCTTTCTCCTGCCAGGAGTAATTCTGCGGGGTGAGCTAATTGTTCACCTGACGTTCAGCAATTTTCGCGCCAGCGGCCGGACATGACCATTCCCTGAAGTGGGGTATGCAGCTCACGGGCCTGCGTTACCCGCCCCAGGCCAAGCCGGGCCGCATCGACGCGGAGGCGCGCATCATCGGCGCTCTCCTCCCCTTCCAGGAGGTGCAAAGCCATGCCCATAGGGATAATGAAACTCTTCGAACCGGTGAGGATAGCCGGGACGAAAAAGGAACGGTGAACGGTAAACCGCAATCGGCGAGTAGAAGCCCCAGCCGAATGCGCCGTAGAAGATTCCTTCCGCAGGGAGAAACGTGTAGACCCCAAACCAGGGATCCCAGTACCAGCCAAAGCCTACCCAGGCAGGGCCATACCAACCGGGTCCTGCGCCAATGTGGACGCGCGCCGCATCGACGCTTGCTTCCGAGAGATACCCCGACCGCAAACCGCACCAACGGTAGAACTCGTCTTGAAACTGCCTGGGCTCAAAACCTTGCGACTTCGGCTTTACGCCGGAAGCGTTCAGCGTGACCTCGCGCCTTTCCGTTAGCGTGACCTTTTGACTTCCGATGTACACCTCCGCCTTGCCTTTAAACACGCGCACCTGCGCGTGGTCTGCATCGAAGTCATATAGGCCGCTCTTCAACAGTTTGGTGCTCGCCCCGTTCTGATCGATCCGAGTATCGTTTTCATTGCGAATCTGAATCACTTCTACGAGCGCTCGGCCTTTTTGCAGCTCGATCTTAGTGTTCGCCAACTCCGGCGAAACCATCTTCACCGAGCTGTTCTCCGCCACTCTCAGGAAAACGCCCGGAGTCAGCAGGACCTCCACTTTTCCGGCTTGGGTAGTGAGGATTTGATCCTTCGCGAGTACAACCGAGCCGATCGAGCCAGGAGTGAGTGAGTTCGTTCCGATGGAAGCCTGGCCTTCCACGTAATTGATGCTGCCCGGCTGCGGCGGGCCCGGCGTTTGGCTCCAGGCGGGCACAATAAGAACCAATGCCCAACAGGAATGCCTAATAAATGTCGTGACGGACGTGTTCATAAAAATCCTTGTTTTTTCCAGCCATGCCGGCTCTACCACCGATACAGCACACCTGATGCCATGCTGAATACGAACGTTTGCGCTCTCTATTGGCGCGTCAGCCGCGCCGACGTTCCCGACTTCGTGACAGCATTTCGTGTGGCTGTCAAAAGGTGGATTAGAATGTCGCGAGGAATGCTTTTAACCAAAGGATTGACCAGCCAAGCGAATATCGCCGGAACACTTCGGCTCAACGCGACCGATTCATTTTGGACATATACGCCTCCATCCTTTTCTTCGAAGCGCCAGTAGCTGTAGAGCCGCCACAGGTATCCATGATCGTCCCCGGGGGGGCGCTCGTATTCGTCCGGCTTTCCCAGGTTCGCGAGTTCAGCAATGCTTGTCGAACGGCATGCGGACTGACGCCTGGTTGCCACAAACTGTTTGTCGCTAACCTCGAAATGAGCGTTTAGGGCGACCGTAACCAAAGACTTATAGAAGAGCTGAAGATAAATCTTAGATTCATTTCCGCGGTGTTCGATCAGCGCCGACTGACGAACTAGCGGCTTGAAAATGTTCCGGTAGTTATCATAATCCTGGAACACGGCCAGTACTTCAGAAAGTGTAGCCTCAGGTATGAAAGTCACTCCCGCCCAATGGTGAATCAAACCGCTTGGAATGTGCGCCGGGTGATCGGATTCTTCGAGATAGAACTGACCTCGTTGAAGTTGACCATACGCTTCGTGGCGAGGTACGGCGGGTAAGTGATCCACGACCAGGAATCGATTGTCGCGTGCGTCCTCGTCCATCCGTGCTTCAAAGCCATGAATATATCGGTCGAAGGAAGCGGCTGTCTCGGGCTTCAACTCCGCTGCGCGTGCCGGCATTAACCCGGCGAACATCCAGCACACAAGGAGAGTCTTCTGCATCGTATGGAAACCAGGCGGAACCGGAAGCTCCGTTTTCGACCTCCGGGTTCGAGTGCATGCTCAAGTCTGTGGTTCGCCACACACGCTGCTTAACCTTCGCCTTGCCGGCGCGCCTCAATGCGGTAATCCGTTCGCCGCACGGAAGACTCTGGCTGCAACTCCTCAATACGTGAAGGAGTCCGGGGCTTCGTGAGGCGGACGCGCCGCACGGAGACGGGAAATCCTGCAAATCGAGTCGTGCAGGTGAACTCTTCCTCACCGCTGAGACGAATATAAACTTCCGTTACAAACCTATTCTTAAGCGTCATTTGCGACTCTCCACTTCTTGATAGAACCACGTTCCTCAGACTGATGGGCCGAACCTATTCGTGTCACCGGCCCGTCGAAACATCCATCCTCTGATGACTCTTTTGTGCATTCTCCATACCACCTCTGGTGGGCTTACGACTTCTTTTTACTGAATGACTTGACCCGCTCGCATGGAGCATTTGGAGAGCAACAAGCGTCTGCTGGGTGCTATGACCCAAAGCTGCGGAGGATCGGTTCCGCGCGGTGTTCAAGCCAGCGGCTCAGCCTGGCCCAAGGCCGGGCGTTAACCACCGATCGCGCCTCGATCCAGCCTCGTCGCGCCTGGAAGACTCCATACCGGATTTGGTCAAGTTGCGCGATGCTGTGCGCGTCGGAGCCAATGGCCAGGAGTCACTGGCAGAACACCGCAACACAATCGCCTCTGGGGTCGCCCGAGACCATAAGTTTCACGGGCATGCTCGGCCTCCGGGCAGTGAACGCCACCAGCAACGAAGGTGCGCTTCCGTGCCAAATGGCGAGCACGGACCCTTTGGGAACGTCCGGCCACCGGTAATTCCCCACGGTAATGATCTCCGCTGTCGCCCTGACCGCACGTGCGTATCCGTATAGCAAAAGGGCCAGGAATCTCACTGCGATCGAGTGGATCGGAGGCAAGAATCGTCTGATGAACTCGAGTGCGCCATCAATCGTCCGCGTGAGGCGGTTCCTTCCAACTTTGTGAAATGCCGCGGAAGAAATCGTTTTGGAGTGCCGATGCAACGCGGTCAGCCGGGCGATCTCCGCCACGAAATCCGGCGGCCCTTTTATAATAAAAATGGATGTTCGAGTTGCATCAGTTGCGGTCTCGCCGCGTTGGATTGGCTCTCAGCGGCGGTTCCGTACGAGGGCTGGCCCATATCGGCGTCATCAAAGTTCTATCGGAAGCTGGCATCAGGCCGGCTGTGATTACCGGAACCAGCGCCGGCAGTCTAATCGGCGCGATGCTCGCCGCAGGCATGGAGTGGAGCGAAATCGCATCAATAGCTGGCAAGACATTCTGGCCCAAACTGCTGCATGGCGAGACGCTGGAGTGCTTTTGTGAGGAGCATCTCCCGGCCACCTTCGCTGATCTGAAGCTTCCGTTTGCGGTCACCGCGACGAACTGCCGGTGAAGCGAACGGTGATCATTACGAACGGTAAACTCGCGTCCGCGATCAGTGCCAGCTGCGCCTTGCGAGGCATCCGCCGGCCGGTTAGTCGCGAAGGAAAGCGGCTCAAAGATGGCGGGATCGCTTGTGTTCTTCCGTCCGAAGCGTGCCGGGCGATGGGCGCGGATTTCATCGTCGGCTCCGACGTCTGGGAAATCAGCTCGTTACTGCGCGGGTTCGGCATTGATCCTCATCATCCCCGGGCCAGCCGAACTTACCCTTCGCATTACCACTCGGCCGTCTGTAACACCGACCTCCTGGTTCACCCGAAGGTTCCTCTTGCAGGTTATTTGCCCGGTCCTGTGGCAATCGAGCGAATGATTGCGGCCGGGGAGGACGCCACCCGGCTGGCCCTCGCCCGACTCGCCGCGCAAGCCGCCTGAGATCTTGTTCATGTCCCTACACTCCGGAAGGAAATGTCTCAGCCGGCTCGCCTACATCCCATTCCCCGGTTCGCTCCAAAGGCTCGACGGCCCGAGTCTGGTCGAAGTGAATAACCGCGTCGAATTGATCTGAGATGGAAGCGTGGAAATAATGGCTGGCGAGTTCGGATTCCGGCAGATAGATGACTCCTATGGCACGCTCCAGCATGGGCTCGCTTAGCCCGTTTGCCACATGCGCGCCGCGGGGCAGGGCAAGTAAGAATGCGGGGATGGCGGCGGCGTGAAATAGCGATTCATAGCTTCCCGGCATAGCTGGACGAACCCGTTTCCGCTCCGCTGGGCCGCCCCAGTTCGAGGCTGCCGTGACCGTCCCGGTGTGCGTGGTGAAACCCACCAGGACACAATCACGGCCGTACTTTTGACGCACCAATTGCCCGACGTTCCACTCGCCTGCTCGTCCCATTTGGGTGGCGCGTGCGTCGCCTAAATGGGAGTTGTGAGCCCACACCACCACTTTTGCCCCATGCTTCTGGAGGGCAAAGTGTTCGACCAGCGAATCGAGCGTCTCCGCCATATGTGTGTCGCGGAAATTCCAGGAAGAAATCCGGCCACGAAACATGGTGCGGTAGTAATGTTCCGCGTTCTTTACCAGACGCGCATTCTGTTCGGCGTAAAAGAAATCGTCCGCAGCCACGCATCCGTCCCGGCGCGCATATTCCGCGGCGCGCCTCCGCAGATCGATCAACTGAGAAATCACCTCGGATTCGCAGGTGTGGCTCAGCCCTAGTCCGGCGGCATAGCCATATTCCTGAGGGTCTTCCCCGAAGTGCTCGAAACAGGCATACCGATGGCGCGCCCGCTGGGCTCCCTCCGGATCGACCTTATCCAAATAGTTCAAGACCGCCTCAATGGAAGCATGCAGGCTATAGAGGTCGAGTCCATAGAATCCGGTCTTGTTAGCACCGGCTGGAAGCGGGTCGTTGTGGAAGCGGAGCCACCCGATGAAATCCAGGACGTCCGCATTGCGCCACATCCACGCCGGGAAGCGCTTGAATCCGGCCAGGGCTTCAACCGCGTCTGTATCGGCGCCGTGACCTCGCACATAACGATTGACGCGATATGCGTCCGGCCAGTCCGCCTCAACCGCTACGGCGGTGAACCCCTTTTCCTGGATCAGACGCTTCGTGATCTGAGCCCGCTGCCGATAGAACTCGTGCGTTCCGTGGGAGGCCTCGCCTAGCAGAACGAAGCGCGCATCACCGATGAATTCGAGCAAGGGGTCGTAATCGGAGATGACTCCAGTCAGAGGATGAGCAGCGTCGCGAACCAAGTCGGTAACTATGGGAAAAGTAGCGTTGAGCATGGCCAATCCTTTAGTTATCGCGGTGCAACTTGAGAGCCAACTTGGCATCTCAACTGCGCGGAGAAAGAGTTCCCGTAGCCCACCGTGGGGCTCAGGTTGAATGTCGCTAGAGCACGCCGTTTTGAAGAGGTCGCCGGGCTGCCGTCCGGCGACAGGCGGGAACGCGAGCTGCGCGTGTGTGTTGCACTTGAGCAAACGCGGCTTCCGATCCTGCAGTAGGGCGCAGCGAGGCAGACTCACGGGAAAGGGAATCGTTCAACTACCGGGAATGAATGCAAGCAGTTTTAGGGGACGAAGTCCGTCCCGCCGATGGAACGTCGAGTGCATGTATGTGTAGAGTGAACCATGCCAGCCAAACAGTTTCAATTTCACGGCGAAGCCCATCAAAGTATTGTGCGAGGGGCCAGCGTCCTCGCCGATGCCGTGCGCGTGACGCTTGGACCGAAGTCCAGGTGTGTGCTGATCGAGAAGAAATTCGGCCGGCCCATCGTCTGCGATGACGGAGTCACCATCGCCAAGGAGGTCGAACTCAAGGACCCAGCGGAGAACCTCGGAGCACAAATGATTCGCGAAGCGGCCGAAAGGACAGGAGAAGCCGTGGGCGACGGCACGACGACGTCCACGCTGCTGGCGCACGCTATTCTGACCGAGGGAATTCGGAACGTGGCCGCCGGCGCCAGCGCCGTCGATTTGAAGCGGGGACTCGCACGGGGTCTCAAGGCAGCCGTGGATTCCATCCGGGCCATGTACCGACCCGTAACCAGCCAGCGTGAGAAGGCGCAGGTAGCCACGATCTCTGTGCACAACTCAACCGTCGGCAACATGGTGGCGACTGGTTAGGGCGCAAGATCGTACGGGCAGGCAAACCCTTGCTGATTATCTCCGAGGACGTCGAGGCCGACGGTCTGGTGACGCTGGTTTTGAACAAAATACGGGGAACACTCCCTTGCGCGGCCGTCAAAGCCCTGGCTTTGGGGACCGGCGCAAGTCCATGCTCCAGGACATTGCCATCCTGACCGGTGGTCAACTCATCGCCGAGGAACTCGGGATCAAGCTGAAGAACGTAACCATGGAGCAGCTAGGCAAAGCCAAACGGGTGGTGATTTGACAAGGACACAACGACGATCGTGAGCGGGGCTGGCGCCAAGTCCGCCATCGACGGGCGTTGCCGGGAACTGCGCAAGCAAATTGAAAAAACAACCTCCGACTACGACAAGGAGAAACTACGGGAACGGCTGGCGAAATTGACCGGTGGAGTTGCGGTGATTCGCGTCGGAGCACGTCCGAGTCTGAAGCCAAGAAGCTCAAGGAAGCCTTCGAGGACGCGATCAGTGCGACCAAGACCGCGATCGCGGAAGGTGTCCTGCAGTCCGGCGCCGGATTAGCCCTACTGCGCGCGATTGATGCGGTCGACGCCGAGGAAGCCAAGTGTCAAGAGGACGAAAAGACTGGGCTGCGAATTCTCAAGAGAGCCCTCGACGCACCCACCCGCCAAATTGCCAAAAACTCGGCGCTCGACAGCGGAGTTGTGGTGGACCGATGCGATCCTGCGGTGGAAAGCGGACTGGACGCTTCCACCGGAAAGTACGTGGACCTGATCGAAGCCGGCATCATCGACGCCACCAGGGTGGTTCGGGTAGCACTCGAAAACGCAGTCTCGGTGGCCAGCACGTTGCTTTTGACCGGGGCGACACTTACTGAGGAGCCGGAAAAGAAGTCCCAGCGCACGCCATCACCAGAATTTGCTGAATCGTAAATCGATGGTTCGGCGCCGATTCTTCAGCGGGGAACACTCTGTCTGCCAATCGGCAGTAGGATTCGCGAAGGATGCTGGGGATCGTGAAGGATCTGTTGGTGTGCGACGCGAAAGGTCACGGCGTCAGCCAGAGGCTCACCGGAACCGAGGTTGCGGGCGTAGCGCGGATGCGCACCGCTCGCGACGATCATGCGCAAGCGGTGGCCCTGACGGTACCGGTAAGCGGTGGGCCAGAATTCGATGTGCACCTGCCGCGTTCCATCGGTTAGCGCGCTGGGACGATGGGGACGAACGCGGATGTAGCCGTCGCAGACGTTCGTGGATCGCCCGTTTGGAGCGACGTCACAGAGGACCAGAAAAAAATCGGTGTGCTCTAGGTTGGAGCAAAAAAACAACTCCGCGGACACAGGGCCGATGACTTCGAGGCTGGCGGTCAAGGGTTCAGACGTAAACAGCAGGACGTCCGAACGGCTTTCCAGTCGGGCCATGTCGCCTGTCGGACGGACAGTGCTGAGCCTTGGCCCATGTACCGCAGGTGTTGGATCAGCTGGGTCGTACGTGTAACAACTACTTTCGCTGGGGTCGGGTCGTGTCGTGGACAAGCTGCCTCCCGCAGATAGATAGAATGCCACCGGAGTACAGTCTGAGGGAGGCCAGGAGTCATAATCGCGCCACTCTTCGGCGCCCAACACATAGAGGCGCACGGGCGCACGTGGTGGCGCAGGCTGACCCAGAAGGTGCGCGTGAAATAGGGACAGAGCCTGGCGCACGCCCTCTCCCCAGGCTTCGAGGGCAGAATGCGCCCAGGGTCCAATCGTGAGAAACGCAGGGCATCGGGCGGCCTGCAGGTTTGCATAGTCTTTGATTTGCCAAGGGAGAAAGATGTCATGCCAGCCGGCGATCATGGCGGTGGGGGGAGCCGCCGCGACGCCAGCAGCAAAATTGAGGGGCTTCCAGAATGGATCGTCAGGCTCGGCGTGGTTGACCCAGTCCTGCCACCAAGTGATGTGGTGACCTATAGCGGACTGGTCTGCATCTCGCAATGGCAACGATTGCAAGGCAGGGAGACCAGGCGATTCATCCTCCTCTTGAGGCAACCATACGCGAAGCAGCGACGGCACTGTAGCGGCGGGCTGCGGCTGAATGAGCTGGAGGGTCCAGGCGAGGCATCCTTCCAAGGTGAATCCTTCGAAGGCAAAGGTTTCTGCGCTTGCGTCGGACAGAGTCGCACACAGCACCATGGCGGCGATTTTGGGGCCGGCGATCTGGACTGCGGCCCACGCGGCATTCCCGAGATAACTGGTGCCTAGAAGCGCAAGCCTGCCGCAGTACCAAGGTTGCCGGCCAAGCCATTCGATACTATCAGCGCCATCCTGTTCCTCCTGAAACATCGGGTTCAGAGATCCCCCGGAACCGCTGGTCCCCCGGCAACTCTGCAGCAAGACTTGAAAGCCGCGTTCAGCGAGAATGAGGGCAAGGTCCCGGAATTGATAGGCGCGGCCGTAGGGGCTGCGAATCAGAATAACGGGAACGGCCTCGCCGCCCCGGGGGAAATAGCGGTCAGCGAGCAATTCGACACCGTCGGACATGGATATCCGAATGTCGTGGTGCTCGACGATGTCACGGGTGTAGGGTGCCGGAAGATGCCAGAGGCGTGCGAGAATCCGGCTGCCGATGCTCATTTGGCGGCTCGCATCCACCGCGTGTGATCCGTAATTTTCACGGTCGCCAGCGCGCCACAAAGGCGGGCGCGACCCTGAGGCCGGATACCCGCGGTGAACATTATGAAGATAACTTGCAAGTAACTGAGCTTACTCCATGCGAGACTGGGAATTAAATATCTGGATATTCTTGGCCGTCGCGATACTCACGGCAGCCACTAATGATTGGCCTCTATTTCGGCGTACCGCAAGTCGAACCCGCGCTGAAACCGAGTTGGCGCGGATACTTGTACATGAGCCCTGGCTTGAGTTCTGATCTACGGCGCTGGACCGGGGTGAGCGCTGGGGCGACTGAGTGGGCAGACTGCTAGCGGAAAGCTCCGTGAACTGGAGTCGGCTTATTAGATACTCTCGCCGCACCTGTCTCTCGCAGTTGGGCCGCAGTGCGATGAGCGCTTCTCTCGAAGGCGCGGCGATCCAGCCACGATAGGTCGCCTGCGGGCGAACGAAGGGGGACCAGGAGCACCTGGTTGAGGAAACATTCACGGTCTTTCAAATCCCACATAGCCCGGCGGCCATCCTGGCGCGCTAGCTCGGCCTGGTTCGCGACGTGACGGGAGGAAGACGCATTGGTATTATCGGCTTCTCAACTCGTGTCTCCCACCGCACACCGAGCGCAGCGTTGGCTAACCGGCTCTAATCCACCCAGACGTACGCCATCAAGCACGCAGTCGTGGTCCAGCGATGCCACCACCTCAACGAGGGCGCGGTCTTTGTTCTTGTTTTTCGACCATACGATGTTGAAGTTGATAGATTGACGAGGATTCAACGACTACAGAATCATCTACAACCCGGCCGATGCCTACGTCGGGAACTGTGCCACCACCAGTCGTGGGTACGCTGTCCGTGAGCGGCTCGTCGTCAGCGCCGTGGCGAATAGACGACGCATCTTGGGCAGCCCGTACCAATGGTCGTATCGTCGGGACCTCCGTCAGGCGTGCATAACGGAGTGCCCATTCGCCCCGTCAGGGAGCCGAAGTAGTCTTCTTCGACTAATCCCACCATGGCCATCCCGCGCGGGACCGGCCCGGTCTCGAACGGGGCCACGCCGCATGTCCGGTACGTGCTGTCCACCCTCCTGGCTGCGACCATCGTGATCATGACGGGGCGACCGGGTCCGCATCGCTCGGATTCCAATGTCGTGTGGACGGTGGGACTTCAAGCGCCCTTACCCCGTTTCGAGCAAAATAGGTAGATAGGTTGACTTTGGTAAAGGCGGCATGCAGATTCGCGCTTTCTGTTCTTTTGCTCGGCGTCCTGGCAGCGCAGGGACAGGGCCAATGGATCGGCGTAACCAATTCGCACGTCGAAATCTACTCCCAGACAGGCGATGAAGCCCGGCAACGGGCGCTCTTGTGGTTTGAACGACTACGCACCATCTTCGTTCACGGTGGTTTTGTTCCGGGAATCGTGCCGCCCGCAGATCTCCCGGTTCTGCGCGTCATCGGCTTCCGATCGACACAGGAGTATCGCCAGTTTCAATTGCGTTCCACCGCCGACGCTTATTACGCCGGAGATGGTCATCGTAATTACATCGTCATGCCTTCGCTCGAACCGCGACACTTCGCCATGGCGGCGCACGAATACGCCCACTTTGCTTTGCACGCCGTTGGATTAACTATTCCCAGTTGGTTGGGCGAAGGCTTGGCAGAATACTTATCGACACTGAGGATCGTCAACAGCGGTTACGAAATAGGCGGTGACCTTCCGGCGCGTACGCTAAATCTACGGCGGAAGAAATGGATTCCGCTGGCCGAACTTCTGGATTTCCGGCTTGAACCAGCTTCAAGCCAGGACTTAGATGCCTTCTACGCGCAAAGTTGGTTGTTGGCCGACATGCTGATGACGTCGCCTGAATACCGCGCAGGTCTGGCCGAATTCATCACCGAGCTAAACGCCGGAAGCTTAAGCCACGAGGCGTTCGCTAAGGTTTATGGCAAGTCGCTTGATGCCGTGGGGCAAGACCTGGCCAGTTGGTTCACCCGCAAACGAAACCCACTGGTCGTGCAAAGCCAAATCCCTGAGTCAGCAACAATATCCCCCCTGGCGCTTACCGATACTCAATCGTCTGCCATGCTGTCGGATCTCCTGGTGGTCACTGGGAATCTTGACCGCGCCCGCAACCAGTACGTGGAAATCGCCCGTCGAGCACCCCACGATCCCGATGTACACGCCGCTTTAGGAAACATCGCCTTCAGCAAAGGCGACCGGGCTGAAGCTCTCCGCGAATGGCACCAGGCGCTAGAGGATGGGTTGAAGGATGCTGACCTATGTTTCCGCTACGCTCTAACCGCGGAAGACTCCGGAGCGCCCCAAGCAGATGTTAGAGCCGCCCTCATGCATGCGATCGCGATACGCCCGAGCTTTGACGATGCCCGGTTCAAACTTGCGCTGCTCGAAAGCAATGCGGGGAACTACCAGGCGACTGTTGATCAACTGCGGGCGATGGCGGTTCCACACGGTTCGCGGGCCTTTGGATATTGGACTGCTTTAGCGTATGCCTCGCTGGAACTCGGCAAACGTGACGAGGCGGTTGCTGCGGCGCAGGAAGCACTCAGTGAAGCCTCGACGGAACAGGACCGGGAACACGCCCGCCAATTGGCGTACTTCGCCACGACGGATTTGAAAACGCAAATGGTCCACGATTCCGAGGGTCGAACCCGAATGACTACCACTCGCGTGGACCTTGGCACCACAGACTGGAATCCTTTTGTCGAACCCTCCGATCGGATGCTCCGCTCGAAGGGCCAGCTCACAGAAGTATTGTGCGATGCGGACAAACTGATAGGCTTCCGCGTGCTCACGGCGACCGGGCCTATCACCGTGGATGTGCCCGACCCGCATCACGTGCTGATCGAAAACGGTCCTAATGAGTTTGTTTGCGGTGAGGTGCAAAGCGGGTCTGTGCGGTTCGACTATGCGATCGTCGAAACTGTTGGCGGAAATAAAAACGTCTTGCGGGGCATGAAGTTTGATGTCGCTCTAGATAATTAACGGAGCCATCAGGAAGCCGTCAGAGCGGAGAGGACGCTCGAGTATTGGGATGCAATTCCTGGAAAGCACTTGGAACCTGGCGACGGACTAACGTTGATCGTCCCCAATCGGATGGCGATTTCGATCAGATGCTATAACGATCTTGCGGGTACGACATTCGAGAACGGATCGCTGTTGCGGAACAACGCAGGCGCGTACCTGCGCCAGGTCAGGGTGAAGCCGCCCTTAGCTGCGCAGATCGTGACCGGGCGCGTGCGCAGCCTCGCTACCTGGACGTAGAACAACAGCGCGTCCGCCAATGTGATCAACCTGTCCATGTCCGTGCCAATCAGCCGAACGTTTTTGTAGATCCGTTCACCACTCCCGCCGTCCGCGTCCTAGAGACTCGGCAACCGGCCTTCAGCGCGGGGGTTTTTCCGTGCATTCTCCAGCGCTGAGGAGGTCATAGAGCGCGCTCTTGAATTTCTTGCGGCCGAAGAAGATTGGCTGGCTGACAACCGCGACCAGATGCAAGCCAAGATTCGAGGGGGCTGGGATGAATGCAAAGCGGCCAGTTGACTGACGGGGAGAGCATTCACGCTGAGATGTGGCAGTTCAAAGAGGGCTGGAAGAAGCAACACCCGTCCGCATGAGCGCGTACCGCCTCACTGCCAAGGCGAAGAACGGTAGACTCTAACTTCTTTCGCCCGCAAGTTCAGGTTAAAGACCACCCCAAAGCCTGCCGATCTTTCTGATATGGATGCATCCAAGTCAGTCAAGATCGGGAACAGGGCAGTGGGCGATTCCCAGCCGTGCTACATCATTGCCGAAATCGGGATCAACCACAACGGCAGTGTGGATTTGGCCAAGCGGCTGGTCAGCGTCGCGGTTGCAGCGGGTTGCGACGCGGTTAAATTCCAAAAACGGACGGTCGACGTGGTCTATTCCGCCGAGGAACTGGCACGTCCGCGCGATAGCCAATTCGGAACCACCAACGGCGACCTGAAGTACGGCCTGGAGCTCGACTATTACGACTTCCAGGAAATTGACGCCTACTGCCGCGCCAGTAAGATCGCCTGGTTCGCATCCTGCTGGGATGAGAAGTCCGTCGATTTTATCAAGAAGTTCAATGTTCCTTGTTACAAGATCGCATCCGCCTCGCTGACCGACGATCATTTGCTCCGGCATACCCGCGCCACGGGCAAACCGATCATCCTTTCCACGGGAATGAGCACCATCGAGCAGATCGATCACGCCGTGGAAGTGCTCGGCAAGGAAGACCTGATTCTCCTGCATGCGTGCAGCACGTACCCCGCATATTACGAGGAGTTAAACCTGCGCGCCATCCCGGTGATGAAAGAGCACTACTCCGTGCCGGTGGGCTATTCCGGTCATGAAACCGGCATCGCCTCCACTGTCGCGGCTACAGTTCTGGGGGCGTGCTGTGTGGAACGCCACATCACGATGGATCGCTCCATGGAAGGCTCGGATCACGCGGCCTCGCTCGAGCCGAATGGGATATCGCGAATCGTGCGCGACATCCGGCTGGTGGAACAATCGATGGGTGATGGCGTGAAGCGGGTTTTCGAGCGCGAACAGCCCATCATCAAGAAACTGCGGCGCGTCGGCATCGTTACGGCATGAGAAATATAAAAGCTCTTGCGCTAGACGTGGACGGAGTGCTCACGGATGGCGGATTCTGGTGGGGACCGAACGGCGAAGAATGGAAGCGCTTTTGCTTCGCCGACGTGATGGGCATTTCGCTCGCGAAGAAGTCCGGCTTGATCGTGGCCTTGATCACCGGTGAGGACAGCCCACTGGTGGCTCGTTTCGCGTCCAAGATGGGCATCACTGCCGTGGAAAAGAACTGCAAGGACAAAGCCCGCGCCTTGCGCTCGTTTGCGGAAAGGCGAGGGCTGGCGCTGAGAGAGGTCTGTTTCATGGGCGACGACGTGAATGATCTGGAAGCGATGCGAATTGCCGGGCTCGCCGCTGCCCCTGCCAGTGCCGTTCCCGAGGTTTTGAAAGCGGCGGCATTTATCGCGAAAAAACCGGGAGGAAATGGCGCGGTTCGTGAGCTGGTGGATTCCCTCCTGCTGGCGAAGGCCGCCGAGCTGGTTCACGCTTAAGCCGGTTCACGAAACGTGAATCGCTTGTGCCCGAAAAAGCTCAAGATCACCCCCACGCCGGTGAGCAGAGCGCCCGCTATGTAGGGAGCCGACCGGCCCAGCCCAGCGCCATAGCGAAGCGTCTGTACCACTGCCGGCAGACAGATTGTGCCCACCGCGATGCCAGTACTATAAACGGCAACGGCGCGCGCCCACTCCCGTAAGTAATTTCCCTTAGTTTTAAAGACAAACCACTTATAGCCGAGAAAAGCGACGGTAATGTTCACCAGACCGGAAAGAACGTTGGCCAGGACGTAGCCGTGGGCGAGAACGGGATCGAGGATGAACACCAGCGCCGCGAACGTGGAATAGCCGAATAGCGTATTCCACACGCCGACCAGCAAGTAGCGTCCCAATTCGCCGGCGGGAACGTGGTTGGCGAGCCGATGCGTCCAGGCTTGGATCCGATCGGCCGTCATTGCTAATACATCGGACGATTCCACGTGGAACATGCGCCCGTTTCGAACTAATTGACCGGTGATTTTCCGACGATAAAGGGGGCATGCCGGCAGCGACGGGATCGACCGGGCGTCTATCGGGACACCACGTGGCGGCGCTGGACGGCCTGCGTGGCATCGCGATTCTTATCGTCATGCTGCACCACTTCGAATTCCTTCTTCCAGGCGGCTCCTGGATGGCCGACACGGTTAAGGGAATTTTCTATACAGGGTGGAGTGGAGTGGACCTGTTCTTCGTGCTATCGGGGTTTCTCATCACCGGAATTCTGATCGATACCAGGGACGCGCAGAACTATTTTTCGTCTTTCTACGCACGCCGCATCTTGAGAATATTCCCGTTGTACTACGCGGTCTTGACCCTGCTGGTCATCGTGGCGCTGCATCCGACGCAGATCTACTATTACCTCTACTTGAGCAATTGGTTGATCTTGATCAAGGACGGATGGCAACCGAACGTAGCGGGCCATTTCTGGAGCCTAGCTGTAGAGGAGCAGTTTTACTTGATTTGGCCGTTGTGTATCTGGCTCGTTCCGAAACGCTTTCGATTGAGGTTTACGCTGGCAGGCTGCGTGTTCGCGCTTTTGCTGCGAATAGGGCTTGTGGCTACATATGGGCCTTCTCAAGCCATCGCCCGCAATACATTTGCGAGGATGGATACCTTACTGGCAGGGGCGTCTTGTGCAGTCATCGTGCGCAGCGAATCAATGGTAGAGCGCGTCCGGCCGTGGTTGATCCCGGCGATGATTCTTTCAGGCGCCGTGGTTCTCTGGGTGGATGTCGTTCAGAAGGAGTTACGAGTCGCGGGGATCTATACAGAAACAGCCGAGTTTTCATTTCTCGCCGTAGGCTATGCTGCCCTTCTACTTCGGGTCTTCCTGGGCCAAGGGAGCGGATCGATCGCCCAAAGGGTCATGGGAGCCGAGGCCTTGAAAGCAACGGGCAAATATAGCTATGGAATGTATGTTTTGCATGTGCCGATCTTACTGACGGCGGATTTCTTTCTCCATCAGGCGTTAGGGCTGGGAGTCAATCCCTGGACTTCGATTCCATTCGTTGCGGGCCTGATTGCTGTCTCGTTTTTGGCCGCGAAGACAAGCTACACCCTGTTCGAACAGCGTTTCCTTCGCATGAAGGGCCGCTTTGAGCCGCGATTCTTAGCTCCTTCCCTTTCCGCCGAGGCTCCGGTTCTAACGGGAGCGGGGACTTGAGATTGATTTGGTTCTGGCTGGCGGGTATTGCCGCCGGTTCGGATCCGCACTGGGTTGCCACCTGGTCGGCAAGCATGGCGGGTTCTGCAGCGAATCCTCCAATTTTCAGCAACCAGACGGTGCGTGAAATTGTACATACTACCGTCGGTGGGAGCTCCGTGCGAGTTCGTTTCTCCAACGCTTTCGGGAATCAGCCTCTCGTCATTGGCGCCGGTCACGTTGCAGTTTGTGCGTTGGGCTCGATCATCCGGCCGAGTACAGACCGTGCACTTAGATTCAACGGGCAGCTGTCGACGTCAATTCCGCGGGGCAAGTTCGTTTTAAGCGATCCGGTTGGTCTCAATTTGACCCCGCTCCAGGATCTCGCGGTCAGCATCTATCTAGCTGCCGCCACGTCGGCAACCAGCGTGCATTGGTCGGCGCGCCAGACCTCCTACGTGGCAGATGGCGATCGTACCGGTTCCAGCGTGATGTGGCCGAACGACACGATCGCGTCTTGGCCGTTTCTGGCCGGTGTCGAAGTAGCCGGCGGCGAGGCGGAGGGCGCGATTGTGGCCCTGGGCGACTCCATTACCGACGGTGCCGCATCCGCGATGGACTCTAACCGCCGTTGGCCCAACGTCCTTGCGGAGAGGTTGCTCGGGCAGAATCGGCGGCCGCTCGCCGTGGTGAACGCAGGCATTGGCGGAAATCGAATCCTGCACGACGGCGCGGGACCCTCAGGGCCTGAGTTTGGGGCGAGCGCACTGGGGCGTTTTGATCGCGATGTGCTGGCTCAGCCGGGCGTGAAGTACGTCATCGTGCTGGAGGGCATTAACGATCTCGGTCACCCTGGTGTGGCGGCTCCATTCTCTGAGACCGTCAGTGCCACGGAAATCATCTCGGGTCTTCAAATACTGATCGCTCGCGCCCACGAGAAGGGGATTCGAATTTTTGGTGGAACCTTGCTTCCGTTTGAGGGAGCCACGGCACCCGGGCATTTTACGCCGGAACGAGAAGTCTCCCGCCAGTCAGTCAACCAGTGGATTCGCACCAGCAAGGCTTTTGATGCGGTGATCGATTTCGATAAGGCGGTACGGGATCCCAGCCATCCGGCAAGGATGCTCCTGCGTTACGATAGCGGCGATCATGTGCACCCCAGCGACGCCGGGTACAAAGCAATGGGCGAAACCGTGGACCTATCGCTATTTTAAGTTTGTCGAACGCGATCCATAGGAACCGCGTAACATATCGTCTCGGCCCAGTCCTCGGCGTAGTGGCGCAGGAATAGTTTCAGATTCGGGGCGGCTTCGTGAATGTAAAGAGGGATCTGCCACAAATCGCTCATTCGGTGATAGAGGGTAACCGCGAACGCGGTTTCTCCGGCCGCGAGGAGTCCGCGAGCACCTGCCAGTGCTTCCTGCTCAAAGCCTTCCACATCCATCTTGACGTAAGTGGGTCGGGGGCTCAGATCGTCGATTCGGATGACATCAACCTCAACCAGCTTGCCGGGAGCTGAAAGTCCCGCGGCGCCAGCGCAGGCAGCGTGAGACGACGCCAATCCACCAGCCACGAAAGACATGCTTCCTCGCGCAGCGCCCGCGGCGGCGTTCAGCGCGGTAACCCGGTCGATTTCTCCTACGCAGCTTGACAGCTTCTGAAACGTCTGAGGATCGGGCTCCAACGCGATGATCTGTCGATATCGCCCGTGCGAAGCCCTGGCGAAATGCCTAGCGGTGTCTCCATCGAACGCACCGAAATCCACGAACACCTCGTCCTTGCGAAGCTCCATGAGTTCGGGGATGTAGGTCGCACTGGCGGGCAACGGCGCCGGAACAGAATCGGAATCTAACGTCACAAACCAGTTCAGAATCGAGCTGTAAAGCGTTCGCGACTCTTCGTCCGACCAGATTTCTGCCGCATCCGTGACCAGTGTCGCTTGGTCCGCAATCACGGACGGGTGGTCCACTGCGAAATAGGGAAGGAAGACGTTCGGAAACTTGTGGAAGAGCGCGGCGTAGGAAACCACACGCGAAGCGCCGAGCTCTGAGAGTTGCCGGCTGAGCGGCGTGTGGGTGAAGATTGCCGCGACAAACACGGCATTCGGGTGCTTGCAGATTGCCTCCGCCGGCGACAGTACGGGAACGCCATCCCGAGTCGTGTTCTGGAGAGCATTGTTGTTGTCTGCGAAGGCGACGGGACGGATTCCGAGATTCGACAGGCCGCTCACCGTGCGTTCAGCAATCAACCCCGATGCCCCGGCGATCACGAACCCATCGTATTTCCCGGCTGCGCGATCAAAGACTGTAGACGGGTTGCCGTCCCTTGCTGCCTGAATGGTTCTCATCGCTGGTTAGGGATCGCATAACAGACCAGGTCCCATCCCTCCAGATCATGCGGACGCAAGTAAAACCGATAATCCGGATTCAGCGACTGGATCAGCAGAGGAATGGACCATAGATGGTCCTGCTGGTGATAGCAGGAGATCGCGAGCAGCGGCGACTTCTCGCGAATCAATGTGGCAGCGCCTCGGAGCGCGTCTGGCTCGGCTCCTTCGATATCCATCTTGATGATGGTCGGATTGAAATCGCGAACATGGTGATCGAGCGTGACACATTCGACCTCAACATCACCTTTTCCGACTGACGATGAAGCTGTGCCCTCAGCAGAGAACCGTACGGTACCGTCCCGTTCCCCAACGGCGGCCCGCTTGATTTCGATTCGAGTCCTGACCTGACTGGATTGAAAGGCGACCGCGTCTGAGAGCCGCGCGAAGTTGGCCGGATCAGGTTCGAACGCAAACGCTCGACCGAACGCAAACTTCGACTTGCGAAGAAACAAATCGAGGGTGTCTCCATCGAAAGCCCCGCAATCCACAAAGACTTCATCGGACCGAAGTTCAACCAGACCAGGCGGAAAGTAGATGTTCTGGCGTTGCGGAGGCGCCATGGCATCGAAGTCAAAGAACAAGCGCCATTTTAATTGCGCGATATATTCGCGCCTCGATTCCTCATCGGCCCACAAATCAAAGCCGCGGAACACGTCATCCGCTTTCTCAATGACATGGTGAGGCAAGTCCGCGGCATAATGCGGCAATACATGTTCGGGATATTTCCAGAACAAAGGAGCAAACGGGATCACGGTTGTGCACCCCAGCGATCGCAGTTGCATTTCGCGATCGCTCATACGGTCCGCCGACAAAGCGCCCCAGATAGTGATCACAAACGCCGAGGTTCTGCCGAAGCACCCGGCGGCCTTGCGCGGATCAAGTACCTGAAGCCCTTCGACCTGCTTGCCCCATAGCTTGGGATTGTTGTCCGCGAACGTGATCGGCTCAATTCCGTGGCTGCGTAAGCCGGCGAGGCATCGGCGACCCAAGCCGCCCGCTCCAAATAGAACTAAACTTCCTCCCGGATTGCCAGCCAGTTTATCGAAGGCGTTATGCTCCCGCTGGCGAGCCTCGTGAACGCTCTCAGCCAATAAATTCTCAATGATCGAGTGCGTCACCAACATGTTCTTCCTCCGTCGACCACGAGATTTGAACCAGTCATATACGAGGACGCATCGGAACACAGGAACAGCATCGCGCCTTGATATTCATCGACATTCGCCATTCGCCCCAAGGGAATCAGCGAAGAAAGCTTGCTCAAAAAGCCTTCCGGCTGGCCATTGTAGACGCCGCCTGGCGAGATCGCATTGACGCGAACGCCGTGATCTGCCCAATAAGTCGCAAGATAACGAGTGAGGCCAATTAAGCCTGATTTGACGACCGAATAAGTTACCGGCTTGACTGGCTGCAAGTGGTCGGGCAATCCCTCTTGCCGGTAAAGGCGCTGGTCCGGACCGATGAGGGCGAGGTCGGACGCCACGTTCACGATGACTCCCTTCCGCCGCCGGGCCATTTCAGAGCCGATCACCTGGGAACATAAGAAAGCGCCCGTCAATCCGACCGAGAGATCATCCGTCCACTGCTTCACTGGAAAGTTCTCGAACCGCGAAAAGTTCACTTCGCTCGATTGCTCCACGCGCGGATTGTTGGCGGCGTTGTTGATGAGGATATCCACGCGGCCATGCTGTTCCAGCGTTTGGTGAAGAATACGCTCGACGTCGTTGCGGTCTGCGATATTCGCGGTGATGGCGCAGGCAGATACCCCGAATTCCTCCGAAATTGCACGCGCCTTTGCTCCCGCGCGATCGGAGCAGATGTCTACCAGAACCGGGATGCCTCCCGCTTGGGCAATCACTCGGGCGTGTTGTTCGCCCAACAGCCCCGCGCCTCCCGTGATGATCGCGACCCGTCCAGTCAGGTCGAAAAGGTTCGGCATGACTCAGGCCGTTGCCAATTCGGCAACCCGGGCCCCTAGTTCCACGGATCTGCCAGTCGCAATCGATTCCTTAGCTGCAAGCGCCATACGGAGGCTTTGCAGTCCGTCGCGCACATTCACGATCGGCTCGGTTCGATTCTCGACGCAAGCCAAGAAGTGGCGTACCTCGTCGATAAACAGTTGATTCCGGTCGAAGTCCGGATAGGAGTAGACGACCGCCTCAGCGCCTGCGAAATCCTGAATCGTGACGTTAAGGGAAGGGAAGTCCAGGATCACCTTGCCGCGGTCTCCAATCACCTCGCACTGCCGGCTGGCCGGGCTCTGTATGTAGTCCTGATGGATATGAATCGGCAAGGAACGATTCTCGAAGGACGCTTCCATGAGGATGCTCGCCGTGTCCTCCACGTCTACTTCCAGGTGGCTCCAATGGCCTCCGATACCAAAGATCCTCGAGGGAAGGCCGAATAGAGAATATAGATAATCGAATTCGTGAATTTGAGTCAGGATGACGCCCCCGCCGAGCGCTGCCTTCGCTGCATAGGACTCCCGATAATCTTCATACGGGTGCCACTTGGGAAGATACTCTCCGACCGTCACTCTCACAGACAGAAGATGTCCAAGACGGCCGCTGGCAAGGATGGATGCAAGCTTGATCACGCACGGGTGAAATCTAAGCTGGTATCCAACCATGGCGACGCGCCGGGTTCGATCCACCGTCCGGATCAGTCTTTCCACCCCCTGGATGGAATGAGAGAGAGGCTTTTCGATAAAAAGATCGCTTCCGGCCTCGGCGCAAGCAATGGCGACGGAAACGTGCAGGCTGCTCGGATTGCAAATGAAGGTGATATCCGGTTTCTCGGCCAGCGCGGCGTCCAGATCCACAAAACTGCGAATGCCGAGAGATTCTTCAACGTCTGCGGTCGCGTCTGCTTCAAGCTTTGGTGTCACCACGTGCTTGAGGCCGCGAACACGATAGGCGATCAGGTCGATTCTCTTCAGAATCGAGCGCAGATTTCTAGCGTGCCGCTGGCCGACCCCGCCTAATCCAACCAGGAGAGCCTTCATGCCTGCCTCCGTGCGGCCTGCTCGGACGCCTGACTGAGCAGCGCCAGGACTTGTTCCCGGTTATGCCTCGCCCAATTCACCTCATCGCCGTTCTGGCCGCGCGCGACCTGCAGAACGTAGTCGCCGGTGTATCCAACCCTGGCGAGCTCGCGGAATACGGTTGGGAGGTCGGCGTCGCCGGTGCCCAAGGGGACCGTTCCTCCCCCGCGAATCCGATCCTTTACGTGCACGCTTCCAATCCGCGACCCATAGGCGGCAAATTCTTCCTTGGGATCGGATCCGAGCGAGGAGCTATTTCCGGAATCGTAGTTCACTTTTATCCAAGGGCTTGGCAGCCGTTCCAGGAAAGCCGCGAAGGGCGCGGGCGCGAGCGAGGTCTCCAGATGAAGCTCGACTGAGTTCGCTTTGGCGCTGGGCAAGGCGGACATCAAAACCTCTATCGCCAGAGCCGCATCCTCTTCGGTGCGGATTTGGGACTGATCGACGAACGGAATCACCATCCGCTCAATTCCGGCGGTCCGGCACCTGCGCACCAGCCATTCAAGCCTATCCACGATTTCGATAAGCTCGCGGCTCCCGGCTTTCACGATCGGCCGATCCATGAAATAATCGGCGCATACGGAGACGACCGCCACATCGTGCTGTTTGGACAAGCGATGCAGCTCCTC
>JBEKBK010000015.1:0-38510 GCA_050015435.1 Bryobacteraceae bacterium | reverse complement strand
CTCGCCCAGGATCGCGTGCGCATAAGTGTAGGCCGAGCCCGCAATCGGAATCATCGACGCGAGTTCCGCGTAACAGAGCGCTGCGAACAGGCAGGCCACGGCCACCAGAACGAACGATAGACTGATCGCGGGACCGGCCCCGGGACGTCCCAAAGCGGAGGCCGCGGCGCCGCCGTGCATGACCAGGTCGAGAATCGTCGCGTGAAAAATCGACTTGATCTGCTCGACCTTGCCCGTGGTGGCGGTTCCAGTGACCGTGAAGATCCCCGACCCGATGACCGCGCCGATCCCCAGGAACGTCAGGCTCCACGGACCGAGAGTCTTCCGAAGACGCCGCTCCGGTTCTTCGGACGACGCAATCAGCTCATCGATGCTCTTGGTCCGGAACAGGGACGCCATGCCGCTAGACGCGGGCCGGTTAACGCTTCCGCTGGCCCTTGACCATCTTCTTCACTTTGCGTTTAGTCGAGCCGCGCGCGACATCCGCGGCCCGCTTGGCTTTGGGCGCGGCCTTCTTGCGTGCGGCACGCTTCAGCTTTTTTCGTTCGTCTTTATCCGTGACCTTGTGAGTGTTCATTCAACCTTGATTCCCGCGTATTTCGCGATCAGTTTCTTCAAGCCGTAGCCGGGGAAACTTACCGTAAGTTTGGTATCGTCGCCCGAACCCTCCAGGCGCAGCACCGTGCCACGGCCATACTTGGCGTGCTCGACAAATGAGCCCGGCCCCAATTTCTTCTTGGGCGCCGCCATGTTCCGCGCGACTGGCGCTGGAACCGGCTGCGACCCCGAAGGCTGCCTCGGAACGTCTAAACCCTGCGGCGCCGGCATTCCCCGGTCCGCGAAGAACTGCCGAATGTTATCGACCGAATTATAAGTCTTACCAGTATAGAGGTTTCGCTTGGCCGTTTCGCGGACCTCATAGCGCTCAGCCGAAAGATCCACATGGCCCCGGTCGCCGCGCACGGCCTCCACCAAGGCGCGCGGGACTTCCGTGAGGAATCGCGATGAAATGGATGGTTCCGGCTGGCCGCCTCCGAAGCGGCGGCGGGATCGCGCCCAACTGAGATGCAGCTTGGTTTCCGCGCGGGTCATGGCGACGTAGAACAAGCGCCTCTCTTCTTCCATGGCGGCTTCGGTATCGAGCGAACGGCTGTGCGGGAAGAGCCCCTCCTCCAAGCCTGCGATGAACACGATGGGGAATTCCAGGCCCTTGGCGTTGTGCATGGTCAGCAAGGAGATGGGCGCGCGTTCGTCCGCCGAATCGGCGTCGGAAACCAGGGCGGCGTGGTCCAGAAAATCACGGATCGTTTCGCCGCGCTCAGAAGCATCCGCGGCGGCGTTCAACAATTCGTCCAGGTTGGCCAGGCGTGTGCGCGCTTCCTCAGTGCCCTCTTCCTCGAGCATTTTCCGGTAACCTGTGTCTTCGAGAAGGGCGCGGAGGGTGTCCGCGGCAGGGCGGGAGTCGATGCCGGCAGCCAGATCTCCCATCATCCGGTGAAATGCCGAGAGCGCGGCTTCAGCGCGAGCGGGAAACACATGCTCTTCGAGCATCCGCTCGAGCGCGGTCCACAGCGAGAGGCTGTGCGTGAGCGTGTATTGCTCGATCTGTTCCACGGTGGTGCGGCCAATGCCCCTGGCCGGCGTGTTGATAATGCGCAAAAGGCTGATCGAGTCTTGCGGGCTTACCAGGACCTTTAAATACGCGAGCAGGTCCTTCACTTCGGCGCGCTGATAAAAACTGAAGCCCCCGACCACCACGTATTTTCGCCCGTACCGGCGAAGAGCTTCTTCGATCTGGCGGGATTGGGCGTTGGTCCGGTACAGCACCGCGACGCGGTCCTTCGGATTGCGGGCCAGCCGGTTCTCGATCGCATCGGCGATGAACAGCGCTTCGTTTTCCGCATCCGGCGCTTCGTAGAGAGTAATCTTTTCTCCCGCACCGGATTCGGTCCAAAGATTTTTGCCGATCCGTTCCGTGTTGTGCGCCACCACGGCGCTGGCTGCTTCCAGGATGGTGCTGGTGGAGCGATAGTTTTGCTCCAGCCGGATGGTGACCGCGCCCGGAAAGTCGCGTTCAAAGTCCAGGATGTTGCGGATGTTCGCCCCGCGCCACCCGTAGATGGACTGATCCTCGTCGCCGACCACGCAGACATTCTTACGTTCGCCGGCCAGCAGACGCATCAGCTCATACTGGCTTCGATTGGTGTCCTGATACTCGTCGACCATGAGGAATTCGTAGCGCTGGCTTATTCGAGTGCGGGTTGGTTCGTCATGTTGCAGGAGCCGGACGGTCTCGAGCAGAAGGTCATCGAAGTCGAGTGCGTTGGATTCGTGCAAGCGGGCCTGGTAACGCTCGTAAACCACGGCGAGGCGCTCAGTGATCGGGTCGGTGGCGGAGCGGGCGATATCGACCGGGCTCTTCTTGTGGCTCTTGGCGTGGCTGATCCGCGAGAGGGCGGCGCGATGCTGCATGAACTTGTCGTCCAGACCCAATTGCTTATAGACCGTTTTCAGGATCGAGATCTGGTCGTCATCGTCGTAGATGTTGAAGCGAGTAGTAAAGCCGGGCCGCAAAGTGGCCAGCGGAGCTCCCTCGCGTCGAAGCAGCCGCACGCAAAAGGAGTGAAACGTAGCGACGGTGGGCGAGCTGCTCGTTTCGACGCCCGATAGTAAGGCCAGGACGCGATCCCGCATTTCACCGGCCGCCTTATTGGTGAACGTTACGGCCAGGACTGCCCACCCTGGGACCCGATGGGCGCTAACCAGATGGGCGATCCGATGGGTGATGGCCCGGGTCTTGCCGCTTCCGGCACCTGCTAGTACCAGGAGGGGGCCTTCCACGTGCTGAACCGCCTCACGTTGCCTGGGGTTCAGGCCCTCAAGAAAATCCATGGAACTGCAATTCTAGCACGCGAGCCGGACGCGTCCTTGTATCACATTGAAGACACTGATGTTTCTACCCATCACGTTCGGCAGCCTCGGATCTTAGCCGAACGGCACAGATGTTGTAACCTAGCTATGAACTGGTGCGCCTCTCTCATTGGATACATTGGGCTTTGATCACGCCTGGGCGCTGCCCTGAGAAGGCGGGCGGTGGCCATGCTGGTTGAGTTCGAACTCATCGAGCGGGCTCGAAGTGGTGACGATAGTGCTTTCAACCAGATCGTTCAAGCATATCGGAAAAGGATCCTGGGGACTATCGCGCGTCTCATCGGCCGGCCTGAGGACGTGGAAGACGTTGGACAGGAAGTCTTTATCCGTCTTTACTATTCGCTCGATCAATTGCGGACACCGGAGGTATTTGAACCTTGGCTGTATCGTTTGACAGTCAACGCGGCGTATGACTACTTAAGGCGCCAGCGGCGTCGGCAGGAAAGCCGGATGTCGGATCTGAGCGAGCAGCAGGTGATGCTGGCGGATGCGGGGGCTGGAGGAAAGCGGGACGAAGAAGATAAAAGACGGACGAGAATCCGGGAGTTGGTGCAATCGCTTTTAGAAAGGGTCTCAGAGGAAGACCGGATTCTCCTGATGTTGAAGGAAGTGGAAGGATTGTCGCTCAAGGAACTCGAGAAGATTTATCGAGTGAATGAGAATGCCCTGAAGGTGAGGCTGTTTCGAGCTCGCCAAAGGGTACTAAAAGCTTTAGAATCTAAAGGATCCGAAGGCGGGTAAAGCTCGGGAGGTATACTATGGACGGTATGAACGACAAGCTCGACGCGGTATGGGTCGAATACCGGAATGCTTGTCCGGACCCTGATCCGAGCGCCGACTTTATGCCCAGAATGTGGCAAAAAATCGAAGCACAGCGCCTGGCGATGGCGTTCACTTTCCGACGTGTCGTTCAAGGCTGCGTGCTCGCGACTGTGGCTCTGGCGATCGTGCTGGGAGTGATTGTGATCCCGCACCTGCAAAATCTGGAATTGGATTCGGCGTCCTATGTGGATGTTTTGGCAGCCGATCTTCCGAACACCTACGTCGACATTCTGAACGGTGACATCAAATGAAGCTTTCCCGCGCCGCGATCGTGGTTTACGTCGGATTAGTGTTCGCCAGCGGCGCCGTATTGGGTGCGCTCGGGCATCGGCTGTACACGGTTTCGTCGGTGAGCGCCAAGACGACCAGGAACCCCGAAGAGTTTCGCAAGCGAGTAATCTCCGAATATCAATCCCGGTTGAAGCTGAGCGACGCGCAAGTGGGCCAGCTCAGCGCGATCATGGACGAAACCCGCACCCGCGTGGAAGATACCCGGCAGAAAATGAAACCGGCGTATCAGAAGATTCACGAAGAGCAGACCGAAAAAATTCGCGCCATGCTCAATCCCGACCAGCAGATCGAGTACGAGAAGATTCGCACAGAGCGGGAGGCGGGACGTGAAAAACAGCAGTCCCGTGCGCCGGGGCAGCGATTCTAAGGCTGGCGTTGGAAGAGCAGGACGATCTTGGGAAGATGCCTCAGCGAACGTGACTGGGAAGCCTGGGACGGACAAATCGAGCGTGATTTCTCGCCGGGTCGCGGTGGAACGCCCTTGTTGGCAGATCTGGAACGGGAAATTGCCGAGGGCAAGACTCGCCCAATGGACGAAGCCCTTGCTGAACGACGCAAATCCCCGCTAGCACGATGCTGAAAAGCCGAGCAAAACAATCTTTAGCCGCAGATGAACGCCGATAAGGCAATTCTTTTCAATCTGTGTTTATCTGTGGCCGGCCGGTGTTGGCCTTTTTTGGCATTCTAACCAGGCTCCGTGGAAATGGAGACGGAGGCCTGCATTGATAGCTTCATTATTGGCGACTAATGAACGCCGATGGCGGGGTTAGAGTTCGAGTTTTCCGCGCATTACTTCCACGACATAGCCGCCCACGCGCACATTCGAAACCCGACCATCCTGAAGGGATGCGGAAGCGTAGATCATACTGGGACGCTTTACGAAACGGCCCTGATGAATCGTGAACTGGGTATCAGGTTTGCGGTTGCCGTACTGCACCATAAACGACGCGGCGCAGCCGGCGGCACTTCCAGTCGCCGGATCTTCCGAAGCTCCGTTAAGCAGGCGCGCTTCGATGTCATCTTCCCCGGTGACCAAATAGTACGGCCCCGCGCCAAGCCGTTGCCGGTCACTGGGGGAAAGGCGCGATTCCGGAGTCAGACGCTCCAGCGTCCGTGCGCTTTTCAGCGGAACAATCAGGAAAGGAGACCCGGTGGAGACGACTTGCGCCGTGTAGCGGCGGTCCAGCTCGTCCACTGTAAGGCCGAGAGCTTTGGCGAGCGCCTCCGAGTCGTCGTACTTAGGCCCGAAGGTTGGATCATTTTGTTTCATCTCCAAGTAGAGGCCGTTATCGCGCTTCGCCAGGGTCACAGGAATCGGGCCGACCTTCTCCTCCAGTAGCAGAGACGTCTTTCCAGGGCGAGTCTGCGCCATGACGAATGCGGTTCCAAGGGTCGGATGCCCCGCGAACGGGACTTCTCCGCGCAGAGTGAAGATGCGGACTACGGCATCCCCCTTTCCGGCCGATGGCTGGATGAACGTCGTCTCAGAGTGGTTCAGCTCGCGTGTAATGGCCATCATCTGGTCATCGCTCAAATTCTGAGCCTGCGGGAAAACGCACAGCGGGTTACCTTCCAGAGGATTCGTCGTGAAGACGTCCACCTGGACGAAGTCGAACGATTTGGCGGGCGTCCTCTGGGCCTTGGCCCGGCTCGCGCCGGCTAAAGCGGCAGCCCCGGCTAGCTGAAATAATTTCCTACGATTCCAGTGCATGCTCAATTATGCACCGGATGAAGGAGAGCCGACCAGATCAAGACTCAGGAGGCGTGTGCGGGCTCAAACCGATGGCCACGCAATGCGAGCGCCAGCATGACCTGCGCCCAACCGCTGAACAGCAGATTGATACCGATGAACAGGCCGAGAACCCACAGGCCGGAAATCGGCCAGCCGCCCCAGACGATGATTCCGAGAGCCAGAGTGATGACGCCATTCAAAACCGTCCATCCCCAGTTCGGAAGCTGCAGGGCGAGCGCCGTGATGATCCGGAAGATTCCCACGATGACGAAGTAGGTCGCCAACAGGAGCGTGATGACGATGGCGCCTCTTTCCGGACTTCGTAAGAGCAACAAACCCGCAACGATCGCGACGAGCGCCTCGAACGTATACAGGAGCAGATGCATCCGGTGATGATAATGCCGCAAGGCGTATCCTGCCTCGAACACGCCCGCTACAATCAGGAGCGCGCCCAGAAAGATCACCGAAACCAGAGTCGCCACGACCGTGTAAACGATAGCAAACATACCTAACAGGATGGCCAGACAGCCGGCGGTAAGAATCCATCCCCGGTTTCGTCGAAGATCCTCGAGCCAAGCGCTGTGGGACAAGTTGAATTGGTCCATAAAGAGACTTCTCCATACGTTAGATGCACTCTGCGCGGGATGGTTTCCCGGAGCCCGCGATTCGGATCATCGCCGCCAGGCTGGCGTCAACGTCCGCTTCCGTCGTAGCCCACGAAGAAACGCTGATCCGCATCGCCACATGCCCATGCCATTCCGTACCGCCGCACCAGCAAGTTCCTTCGTTTTGAACATCGCGGATGACGCGGCGCGTGTTTTCGGCATCGCCGAAGGATACGAGTACCTGGTTCAGGGCCACATCGTTCAGGATGGTGAATCCGGCGCGGCGCAGTCCCTCGGCGAAACGCGTGGCCAGCGCACAGTTTCGCTCGATCATATCGGCCAATCCCGTGCGACCCAAGGATCGTAACGCCGCCCACACCTCGATGCCGCGGGCGCGGCGGGACGCCTCAGGCGTGTGGTGCGAGGGCTCCCGCGAGTCGGCGATTTGGAGGTACGCGGCACGAACCGCCATGGCGGCGCGCAGGTTCTCCGGTTCGCGCACGATGGCTAGCCCAGAATCGAACGGGACGTTGAGCCACTTGTGACAATCCGTCGCCCAGGAGTCGGCTTGGTCGACGCCGGTCACAAGATGCCTGCGGGCAGGAGCCACCGCGGCCCACATTCCGAAGGCACCGTCGACGTGCACCCACGCGCCGGAGCGGTGCGCATGCGCGCAAATCTCGGTTGCAGGATCGAACGCTCCGCTGTTCACGTTGCCGGCCTGCATGCAGATGAGGGTTCGGTCATCCACGGCAGGCAACGAATCAGTTCTCATACGGCCCTGGTCATCGGCGGGAACGGTAACGACACGAGTCCGCCCGAAACCGATCATAGAGAGAGCTTTCAAAAGCGCGGCGTGAACTTCGCCGCCCACAACGACCTTGATTTCGGGAGCTCCGAACAGGCCGCGGTCCTCGACATCCCAACCGGCTCGCGCAAGAATGGCATGCCGGGCCGCAGCGAGCGCCGTGAAGTTCGCCATGGTCGCGCCGGTGACGAACCCTACGCCACAGGATTCTGGCAATCCAAGCACGTCGCACAACCACGACGAGGCTATCTCCTCGATCTTCGCCCCTACTGGAGACATCGCCTTCAGAGCTGCATTCTGATCCCATGCCCCGGCGAGCCAATTGGCAGCGAGCGCAGCCGGGAGCGTTCCGCCGGTAACGAATCCGAAGTAGCGTCCGCCGGTGGTGGCCACCGTGGCCGGCGATCCGGCGTCATCGAGCAAGGCTATAAGCGTGGAGGGATCACACCCTTCATCCGGGAGCGGCCCGGCTAAAGCATCCAAAGACGCCAACTCTTCCGGGCGGGGAGCGACTCTACGCTTTGTAATTTCGGCAATATATCGCATCGCCCGCGCGGCAGTCTCGGTCAGGAGTTCCTTCATTTTTTAATCCCTTCCCGCAGACGCAAGGCCGAGGCAGCGCCGAGATTGAACTCGCTCTCGATCACCGGATCGCGCAGGGTTCTCCGCAACCTTTCCAGCCGGTCAATGAAAACACCCAGCGCGGCGTCGATCGGCCCGGCATTGGTGGCGAAGATGTCGCGCCAGATTTCATAAGGGCTGAGCGCCAGACGGGTCAGGTCGAGCGCCGCGGGACCCGCCACGCGCTCGGCGCCGGACTCCTCCGAAATGGATGCGGCCAACGCGGTAGAAATCAGTTGAGGCAGGTGCGACGTAAGGGCCACGAGGCGGTCGTGTTCCTTGGCATCGAGAATCACGACGCGGGCGCCCATGGCTTGAACCCAACGTTCCAGTTCAGGATCGGACGACGTAAGCACGTACGGCCGGCCGCAAAACAGGTCCGCGTCAGCCGCACCTACTCCGCGCGATTCCTTGCCTGCCATCGGATGTCCCCCGATGAATCGGCCACGCCGGATATTCTTTTCCGCACGCTCGACGATCTGTGCCTTAGTGCTGCCGGCATCAGTGATCAGAGTACCGGGCCGGACATCCTCATCGATCAGCTCGATCGTCTCGAGGATGCGTTCGATCGGCTGTGCAAGGTAGATGAGGTCGGATTGCGCTGCTGCTTCCGCGAGGGGCAGTGCTACGTCGATTGCGCCCAGGCTAAGAGCCGCTTGCGTGGTCTGCGGCGAACTGACGCCGATGATCTTTCCCGCGAAGCCCGCTTTACGCAGCGCGAGCCCGAAGGATCCGCCGATGAGACCTACACCAACAATCGTGACGACATTCACGCCGCCCTGCCCACAGCCGCTGCGATGGCGCGCACCTGCTGCATCATTTCGGCAAATTGTGGCGGAGTGAGGGTTTGCGCGCCGTCGCTCACGGCATGATCCGGATCAGAGTGAACTTCGACGAGCAACCCATCGGCGCCCGCCGCGATCGCCGCGCGAGCCATGGGCAGCACTAAATCACGCCGGCCAGTGCCGTGCGACGGGTCGCCCAAGATCGGAAGATGCGATAGCTTCTTAGCAACCGGAATGGCCGAAATATCCATGGTGTTTCGCGTGTATGTCTCAAACGTGCGAATGCCGCGCTCACACAGGATCACCTCATAATTTCCGCCGCTCATAAGGTATTCGGCGGCCAGCAGAAGCTCTTCCATGGTGGCTGAGATACCGCGTTTGAGAACAACGGGCTTGCGCACCTTGCCGGCCTCGCGCAGCAGATTGAAGTTCTGCATATTCCGCGCCCCGATTTGAAGAATGTCCGCGTACTCGCACAGCAGGGGGAGCTGCGTCTGGTCCATCACCTCGCTCACCACCAGCAGGCCGTTGCGGTCCGCGGCCTCACGCATGAGTTGCAGACCTTCTTTACCCATGCCCTGGAAACTATAGGGCGACGAGCGCGGCTTGAACGCGCCTCCGCGCAGGACCTGGGCTCCCTGAGCAGCTACAATCTCCGCGACCTGCTCGATCTGATCGCGATTTTCGACGCTGCACGGACCCGCCATGACCACGATCTTCGGCCCACCAATTTCTACTTTCCCAATCTTGACGACCGTGCCTTGCGGGCGGAAATGGCGACTCGCGAGCTTGTACGGCGAGACAATGCGATGGCATTCCTTCACGCCGTCCATCGCCTCGAAATCCGCCGGATCGAGTTCGTCCACAGGACCCACGCCCCCGAGCACCGTATGCAGGACTCCGGTCGAGCGATGGACCGTGAAACCGTCCTTCACCAGACGATCGATCACCGCTTGAATCTGTTGGTCGCTCGCGCCCTGCTGCATTACCACTAACATTCTTTTTCCCCTTGCTTCTGCCGGCGCATTTTCTGAAGACTGCGCATCTCATCGATGATGCGCTCGAAGATTCGTTGCAGCGCGTCCGGCGTGAGCGGACCCGTGTTGTTGGCGGTGACGTTGTGAATCACGTCGTCCTCGCGTTTGGGCTCATACACAGGCAATTCGAGAGACTCCTTGATCCGCCCGATCTCCTCAACCACCCGGCTGCGGCGGTTCAACAGAGCGAGCAATTCGAGGTCGATCGCGTCGATCTCGCCGCGAAACCGGGCTAACGCCTGAGATGCATTTTCGGAGATCATTGGTCCATTCCTTGTCGCAGTTCGCGAGCGAAGCGCTCGAGCCGCTCCTCGATGGTATCGGCGGCTTGTGCTTTCTCGATGATCCTGACGAAGGCGCTGCCCACCACGACTCCATCCGTTATCCGGGCGACGGCGGAGGCTTGCTCGGGAGTGGATATGCCGAATCCCGCGGCGAGCGGCAAATTTGTCGATCCGCGCACTGCTTTCACCAGCGGTCCCAGAGCATCGGAGAGCGCCACTTGCTCGCCGGTGACGCCGGTTCGGGAAACGAGATAGACAAAGCCCGTGGAATATTCAGCTACCAGCTTCAGACGCTGCGGCGTGGAGGTGGGAGCGGCGAGGAAAACCGTATCCAGACCAACCGAGCGCATCGCCGCCACGTAGGGCGCGGCCTCCTCCACGCTGACGTCGGTGAGCAGGCAGCCGTCGATTCCGGCGGCCTTCGCGTCCCGGGCAAGCGCCTCCAGACCGTACCGCAATACTGGATTCAAGTAGGTAAACAGCAGTAGCGGGATCTGTGAAGTCTCACGCACTCGCCTGGCGATTTCAAGAACCTTCGTCACCGTCGTTCCCGCCTTCAACGCCCGGTCCGCGCCGCGCTGGATCACCGGTCCGTCGGCAATAGGATCAGAGAAGGGCACGCCCAGCTCGATCAAATCCACTCCGCCACGCTCCAGTGCGGCGACCAGCGCAGGCGTTCGATCCGGCGAAGGATCGCCCGCGGTGATATACGCGATCAGCGCTTTATGTTTGGAGGAGCCGTTAAATACGGCTTGGATGCGAGTCGGGTTCATCGAGTTCGGGAAGGTTTTCGCGATAAATGTCGGTGTCTTTATCGCCACGGCCTGACAGATTGATGACGAACAGTTCACCACGCGCGGCCGGCGCTCTGCGAATCGCCTCGGCCACGGCATGCGCCGATTCAAGCGCCGGGATGATGCCCTCGGTGCGGGCCAGTTTCAACGCCGCCGCGAGAGCCTCAGTGTCCTCCACCGAGGTGTACTCCGCCCGATGGCGATCATGCAACCACGCGTGCTCCGGACCGACCAGCGCATAGTCGAGCCCAGCCGAAACCGAATGAGTCAGGGCAACCTGGCCGTCGGAATCCTGCAACAGATAGCTGTGCGCGCCGTGCAATACGCCGGGACTTCCGCCGGAGAAGCGCGCGGCGTGTTCTCCGAGACGGGCGCTTTTCCCACCCGCCTCGACCCCAATCAACTTGACGGATTCGTCGCCGAGAAACGCGTGGAACATACCGATTGCGTTGCTGCCTCCGCCGACGCAGGCGAAAATCGAATCCGGCAAGCGATGCTCGCGTTTCAGAATTTCCGCTCGCGTTTCCTCACCGATCACGCGGTGAAAATCCCGAACCATCATGGGATATGGATGCGCGCCCAGAGCTGAGCCCAGCAGGTAATGGGTTGAGCTGACGTTCGTCACCCAATCGCGCATGGCCTCGCTGATGGCGTCTTTGAGCGTACGGCTTCCATTGGCGACCCCGACTACCTTTGCGCCGAGCAAACGCATCCGGAATACGTTCAAGCGCTGGCGCCGCATATCCTCTTCGCCCATGTACACGATGCATTCGAGGCCGAACAACGCGCACACCGTGGCCGTCGCAACGCCGTGCTGACCCGCGCCGGTTTCCGCGATGATGCGGCGTTTGCCCATGCGGCGCGCGAGCAGCGCCTGGCCCAGGCAATTGTTGATCTTGTGCGCACCCGTATGCAGCAGATCTTCGCGCTTGATATAAATTTTCGCGCCGCCCAGCGTCTCACTTAGCCGTCGCGCGAAGTAGAGCGGTGTGGGCCGTCCCGCGTAGTGCGTCAAGAGATCGTCCAGTTCGGACCGGAACTGAGGATCCGCGCGCGCTTCGAGGTATGCGCGCTCGAGCTCTTCGAGGGGCGCCATCAAAACTTCAGGAACAAATCGTCCGCCGTACGGACCGAAATGTCCGGTGGCGTCGGGTTGGGAAGAAGGCAACATACTTTTTATTTGTGAACCTCGCACGCGGCTAGAGCCGCTTGGACGAAACCCCGCACCCTGGCGTGATCTTTGATTCCGGGAGATGATTCAAGGCGCGAGCTCGCATCCACTCCCCAGGGCTCCGCGATGCGGATCGCTTCACCGACATTCAAGGCGTCGAGCCCGCCTGCGATGATGACTCTTTCGGCGACGCCGCGAGCCACACGCCAGTCGAAAGGGACTCCGGTTTGCGGGCTATCGAGGAGAACGGCTTCCGCATCCCCTAGCGGCGGAGTAGCCGGACCACGAAAGGCTCGCCACACTCTCGCGCCGAGAGGCGCAGTACCGCCGTAGATTTGCGCGATGTCCAGGCGGGCGGTTCGCATTACGCCCGCGATCGTCTCCGGCGCTTCGTCCACAAACACGCCGACTTTCAAGACGGCGAGATCCGCACCCAATTCAGCGGCTCGTTCGACGGTCACATAACGGGGGCTGAGCCGATAAAATATAAACCCCAGCGCTGAAGCGCCCGCCTCCACCGCCGCCAGTGCGTCTTCCCGCCGAGTGATGCCGCAGACTTTTATAATCATGACGCTAGCAGGGCGCGCAACGCGGCGGCCGGGTCTGCGGACTGCATGAGGTGTTCGCCCACCAGCAAAGCTTGATACCCGGCGGCGGTAAGACGCTGGACGTCCGCGCTCGAGTGAATCCCACTCTCACTGATGCTCACTATGCCGGCTGGAATTTTCGCGATCAACTCGAGCGAAGTTCGCAGATTAACCTCGAAGGTGTGAAGGTTCCGGTTATTGACGCCGATGATCGCAGCGCCGGAAGCGAGTGCCACATCCAAGTCGGTGTCGTCGTGGACCTCGACGATCGCAGCCATCTTGAACTGCGCCGCCAATTCCCGGAAGCGCCGAAGGGAGGCTTCGTTCAACACAGCGGCGATCAACAGGATCGCGTCCGCGCCGTGGGCTGCGGCTTCAATCACGTGAAAATCATCGATGGTGAAGTCCTTCCGAAGGACTGGGATCTCAACCGCTGCCCGCGCCGTTCCGAGGTCTCCAAGACTGCCCTGGAAGAACTCCCGATCGGTCAGGACGCTCAACGCGGCGGCCCCGCCTTTCGAGTAAGCCTCAGCCAGCCTCTCCGGATGGAAGGATTCAGAAAGCGTGCCCTTGCTCGGCGACGCCTTCTTGATCTCCGCAATGATGGCGGGTTGCCGCGAGGTCAGAGCGATTCTGAAATCTCGAAACTCGGTCCTGGCGATCGCCCTCTGTTCAAACTCGGCCCGTTTTGACGATTCCTGCACAAGCGCCGCGCGCTTATGATCGACAATTCGAGAAAGGATATCCGGAACCGCATGGACCATGTGCAGGGAATTCTTTTTATCGTAACATTACGTTCAGCCGAATCCCCGCCGCGGGGTCGATGCTTAATTCAAGCGATCCACCGTGCGCCTCCACGATTCCGCGCGCACTGCGAAGACTGAGCACCGCGCCTGCACCGAGCGTGCTTTCGGACCGAAATCCGGGCGCCGTCGTGGAGATCTCGAGCCTGACCCCTTTTTCCGCGAGCGCGGTCCGTAAGGTCACCGGATGCGCCTCGGTCGCCAGTTGGCAAAACAACATGAATAGATTTTCGATCAGTGCACCACCGAGAGCGGGATCGAGGGTGACCAACGGCAGATCGCCCTCCAACTCCAGCCGCAGAAGTTTATCGGGCGGCGAAATTCGCGTCGAAGCTTGATGCGTGACCAGCTCCTCGAGGCTCATAAGCACCGGACACATGGGCGGCGGATCGGCCAGTTGCAGACCGCTGGTCAGAATCCAGTTCGACTGTTCGACCAGACGCTGAAGCTGAGCGAGCTGCTCCTGAATTCTTCCGCCGTCACGCGGCAACACCAGACTCAGATAATATGCGATCGATTCGATGGTGCCGAGCGGTTGACGCAGCTCGTGGGCAATGGAACGCAAGGTCTCGGTGGAGTCGGCAGCGATTTGTGTTCCGGATTCTGACATCAAATTGAAAGACTCGAAAGTTATAGCGCGCTCCGCCGAAGGAGTCAAGCGCCGAAGCGAAAGCAGACTTAACTCAGTTTCGCACGCACGCGTTCACTCAACGCTTTGCCATCCACCCGCTTGCCCGCAAGCTTGGCCTGAGCTGCCTTCATCACCGCGCCCATCTGTTTGAGCGCGGTAACGCCAGTTTCCGACATCGCGGCGGCGATCGCTGCTTCCATCTCCGCATCCGTGGGCGCGGACGGCATATAGGACTCGATCAGCTTCAACTCGTTCTCTTCCCGCTCAGCCAGCTCCGGACGATTTCCCTTGCGAAACATCTCGGCGGATTCGCGGCGCTGCTTGATGAGGGTGCTTAAAATCTGAAGCTCGGTGGGCTCATCCAGCGCCTTCATCGTGTCGACCTCGTGCTTTTTCAGCGCGGTCTTGATCATACGCAATGCATCTAGCCGCGCCTGGTCGCTGGCCTTCATGGCCACCGTCATGTCTTTCTGAATCTGATCGAGCAAAGGCATTGTTTCTAGTGTAGTGCGTCTGAAATCCGAAAACGCTTAGCGTGAGGTGGGGCGGATCCCCTGGACCGCGCCGGACGCCCACGTCGGCCTTCGTCTGCGCCAGTAGAGCCGGACCAGGGGGGCCGGCGCGGACGCGGGCGTCCGTCCCACAGGTGGTCTGGGAGAATGAGACAGTTGGATGATCCGCCTTTTGTTCAGCTCGTTCTTTCCGTTCGAAAATCCGATCGGGTTCGGCGCGAGCGACTTCCTCGAATTTACTCTGGCCGCGCTGCTGGTTGCATTCGCTCTGGTGCGGCCCGGAGTTCAGCGCCGTTTCGGGAAACTAGCCGAACGAACCGGCTGGTGCATGCTCGCGCTGGCGATCTTGCCGGTCGCGCTTCGACTCGCGCTTCTCCGTCATCACCCGGCGCCGTCGCCGGATATTTATGACGAATTCGGTCACCTGCTGGTCGCGGACACTCTGCGCCATTTTCGATTGGCAAATCCGCCGCATCCTTTCCACCAATTCTTTGAGACCTTCTTTGTACTTCAGGAGCCGACCTACAGCTCCATTTACCCGATCGGCCCGGGGCTGGCGCTGGCATTTGGCCGGATGATTTTCGGCCATCCGTGGGCCGGTGTGATCCTCTCCATGGCTGCTTTCTGTTCGTTATGTTACTGGATGCTTCGGGCTTGGACGACACCGGGATGGGCGCTGGTGGGCGGGTTGCTGGCTGTGATCGAATTCGGCGCTCTCAATCAGTGGATGAATGGTTATTGGGGCGGCGGCGTGGCTGCAACGGCCGGCTGTCTGGTCTACGGAGCGTTGCCGAGGCTAGTTGCCCATGGCCGCAAGAGCGATGCTGCTGTATTAGGAGTTGGCCTCGGAATTCACCTGCTCACCCGCCAGTACGAGTCCATTTTTTTGCTGCTCAGCGTAGTTTTATTTTTCATTCCCCTGTTGCGCAAGCCGGAACAACTTCGAAAACTTGCGCAAGTCGCGCCTGTGATCATAGTGACCGTTCTGCCTGCAATAGGTCTGACACTACTTCAGAACAAGCAAGTGACCGGAAGCTGGACCACCTTACCTTACGTCGTGAGCCAGTATCAGTACGGCGTTCCGGCCGCGCTTACGTTTCAGCCTGATCCGGTGCCCCATCGTGAGCTCACGCCCCAGCAGCAGCTCGACTACCGGATGCAAATCTCGTTCCGGGGAGGGCATGCGGAAACCTTGGGCAGCTATTGGACCCGGCTTGAATATCGCGTCCGGTATTATCGTTTCTTTTTTCTCGCCTCACTTTACTTAGCTCTCCTATGTTTTGTCGTGACTGTCCGTGATTACCGTTCCGCGTGGGTTCTTTTCACCGTTCTGTTGTTCGCTTTGGGAGTCAATTTCTTTCCGGCATTCCAGTTTCACTACATCGCGGCGGTGGCATGTCTGCTCATTTTCATGAGCGTGAGGGGACTGGAGGTAATGAGCCACTGGAGCTTTCGTGGCCGGCCCGTGGGGCGGGAAGCGACCCGGCTGATCGTGTTCCTGTGTGGAGCACATTTCTTGTTCTGGTACAGCCTTCATCTTTTCGAGAGCGAGGACTTTTCGAGGTCGATGATGGCATATGAGACCTGGGACACCATCAATCATCAGAATCCTGAGCGGCGACTCTTCGTCAACCAGGAACTCGCGAGCGCCCCTGGCAAGCAATTGGTTTTCGTTCGTTATTCCCCGCGTCACATTTTCCAGGACGAGTGGGTTTACAACGAAGCGGCGATCGACGAGGCGCGCGTCGTGTGGGCCCGTGACTTGGGCCCAGCGGAAAACATAAAACTTCGAAACTATTATCCCGATCGTACGGTGTGGCTTCTGGAGCCGGATTCGAGGACACCGAAAATGACTCGCTACGACGCGGATTCCGACGGATCGACGCCTTAATGTTCCTTTTTCAGATCTTCCGGTCATTCCGTCCGCTGGTGAATCCAATCGGCTTCGGGCCTAGCGATTTTATCGAGCTGGCGCTCGCGGCCGTGCTCGTTTTGATTGCGATAACCTGGCGGGCTTGGATCGAAACAAATGCTAGAAAGCTCGCGGAGAGAACCGGATGGTGCATGCTCCTCGTCGGCATCCTGCCGATTGCGCTCCGGCTGCTGCTTCTGCCTCACTCCCCCGCCCCTTCTCCCGGCGTCGCGGACGACTTCAGCTACCTGCTCATCGCCGACACATTGCTGCACGGACGCTTGGCGAATCCGGTGCATCCGCTGCATCAGTTCTTCGAAACATTTTTCGTCCTTCAGGAGCCCAGTTACAGCTCGGTCTTCCCGATTGGCCAGGGCATCGTGTTGGCCCTGGGCCGTATGGTCTTTGGTCATCCTTGGGCGGGGGTTCTGCTCTCCGTGGGAACTTTCTGCGCGCTGTGCTATTGGATGTTGCGCACATGGACCACCCCTGGCTGGGCGCTGCTCGGCGGGCTGCTGGCCGGTCTCGAGTTCGGCCCTCTCAATCAGTGGATGAACAGCTACTGGGGTGGCGCGGTCTCCGCAATGGCGGGTTGCCTGGTGTTTGGCGCCGTGCCCCGCCTTCTTAGCGAGTGGCGCACCCGTGACGCAGCTCTGCTGGGGCTCGGAATCAGCCTGCAGATCCTGACGCGTCCATACGAGTCGGTCCTGCTGCTGATGAGTGTTGCCGCGTTCTTTGCGCCGATCATCCGCCAAACGGATCAGTTAAGAAGACTGGCGAAAGTCACGCCGGTGCTGGTGCTGGCCGTCCTGCCAGGCGCTCTGTTGACACTGCTTCACAACAAACAGGTGACTGGAAATTGGACCGTGCTTCCGAATGCGCTCAGCCGCTATCAGTACGGAGTGCCTGCCGCGTTCACGTTCCAACCGAATCCCGTTCCTCACCGCGACCTGACCAGAGAACAAGGCCTCGATTACGAATTACAGGCACAAGTTCACGGCAAGGATACAGACACGTTCCGGACCTATCTGACCCGTCTCGGAACGAGAGCTCGCTTTTATCGCTTCTTCTTTCTGGTTCCTCTGTACCTGGCACTGCCCGCGTTTCTTTGGAAGCTGGGGGAATACCGTTTCGTGTGGGTGTTGATTTCGGTATTTATCTTCGCCCTCGGTTCCAATTTTTATCCATATTTCTATTCTCATTACATCGCGGCCGCAACGTGCCTCTTCGTTCTAATGAGCGTCGCAGGATTGGAGCAACTCAGCCGCTGGAACTGGCCGGGATGGATCGCGGGCAGCGACGCCGCGCGGCTGATCGTCTATTTATGCCTCGCGCATTTTGTGTTCTGGTATGGACTTCATTTGGCGGCCAGCCAGGCGTTTTCAAAGGAGCTGATTAGTTACGAGACTTGGGACGCGATCAATCAGGGTGATCCCGACGGGCGGATTGCGATCGCCGGGCAACTTTCCGGGATTCCGGGAAGGCAACTGGTGTTCGTACGCTACTGGCCGCCGCACGCCTTTCAGGAGTGGGTTTATAACGCTGCCGACATCGACGGCAGCCGCATTGTGTGGGCTCGCGATCTGGGCTCGGCGGAAGATGATAAGCTTCGCAGCTATTATCCGGATCGTTCGGCGTGGCTGCTCGAGCCAGATTTTCACCCGCCTCGCTTAACGCCTTATCGCCCGAATTAAGGCATTTTGACGGACTATAGTTTTAAGACATGCTTGATGTATGGAAACGCTTGTAAACGTAGTGAATCATCGACCTCATCTTCGCTGGCGATAAAAGCAACAGGAAATCGGACTTTTCCGGCGTGGAGAAAACATGATAACCGAGGGAGAGCCACTAGCAAGTGCAGCCTCCGATGACAAACCAACTGTGATCAAGGACGACGTCCCAAGGCTTGACACTGAATTGCCTGCATATCTCTTCTTGCGTCGTGCTATAACAACGGACGACCTGGTTTACTACATTGGGGGATCGCACGAGGATCTCTTTCTCGTTGAAGAGCTACAGCGGCAAGGTCTAACTCTCTACGCTTCTTTACAGCGTTGCGCCGATGGCACCGCGCATTATATCCCTGTGCCGCTACTCCGCATAGACGAAAAGGCGACGACGAGGAGGCAGGCGATATTGCACGCAGCGGAGCGCAAAATCGACTCGCCGCCAACCCAGACCTAGTCTGTCAACTATATTGTTGCCGGCCTAGCGGGCTGGACGCACCGAGATCCGTGAACCATCCGGAAACACGACGCTTTGAGTCCACATGATGTGAGCGCCATTTCTTGCAAGGAAGCCCGAAACACTAATCTGGTCCCCCGCCTTCACCATGTCTGCTCTCCAGCCGGCGTGCGCCAACCGGCCGGGCGGAGGCATCTCGCAATTCCATTCCTCAACTTTGCCGTCGGAGTTGGTCACAGCGATGTGAAGCGCGGCATGCGGATTGACCCAGTCCACCCGGAGGACCTTGCCGCTAATGGTCACTTCCTTTGCGCCGTCGAATTCGGCCGCGAACGAATGATGCGCCATGACGGGCGCGATTGCGACGACGAGAAGGGCCGCTAGCTTGGCTTTCATGGAGCTTCCTTCCTTCAGCTTACTTCGCCCTGGGCTCACTTTTGCAGGCGCGCGGTCTGCACCTTGGAACTTCCCCAGGCGATGAAAGTCCCGTTTGCCGAGCGAAAAAGACGAGGATATCCTAATGCCGCCCTTGTACCATTCGCGACTTCGGCCACCGGCCCGGGCGCGCCAGTAGAAGTGATCTGCCGGGCCAGGATTCGGGCACCATCATCCTTCGTTTCCAACCAGGAGACCGTCGCACCGCCATCGTCATTGAGAACCACGGACGTATACCCAAGAGCGTGTCCGGTGCTGGCTACGGATGGCTTGCTGAAAGTCGAGCCGCTGTCGTCCGAGAAGACCACTTTGACTCTTGGAGAATCTTGCGCCCCGGTAAACCAGGCGATGGCCACATGATCGCCCTTGGCGGCGACCGACGCCGCATTGATGGGGCAGGCGTCCAACTGCCAATTGTCCGCGTAAATATTCTTCGGCTGCGACCAGTGCCCCCCTTCGAAACGAATCACGGAAATATCGCGGATGTCGTCGGGAGTGTGGTCCCGATACGCGACCAACAGACCCTTTGACGTCTTGGCGACTGCCGTGGGACAGCATGAGCATACGTCCGGATCCAGCCGCTCCTCCCGAACTTCCTTGCCCGCCATGCTGACCACCGTTCGCATCAGGTACGCCGGACCGTCCTCGCCTTTGGGCGTTTCCAGCCAGATCAAGGAGGCTTCTCCGTTGCCGGTTCCGATCATGGATGCCAAGCCGTGTTGGACCGGGCTGCGATCGCGGTGAGCCATCAGGGGAGCGGTCCAATGCACACCGTCGGTGGAGGAGGAAACGTACAAATACTCAGCATCACTCGACTCGTTCGGCATTTCGACCCAGTGCGCCAGCCAGTGCCCGTCATCGATGGCAATTACCTCCGGAGCCTCGGCAGGATGCCTGAAAAAGCGGCGATTCGCCACCACCGTGTGGGCGTCCGACCACGCGGCGCCACGGCGGACCGCGTAGCGAAGAGAGTAAGACCCGTCCTTCAGAGGTTCGACCCAACTGAGCACCGCGCTACCGTCTGGGGCTGTAGACCATTGGGGCTGCAAGCTGCCATCGCCCGCCGGATTCGGGAACAACTCAACTACGGGATTTTGTCCGAAAATTGGAGCCGCGGCAAAGGCCAGCAAAAGCAGACCCACGCTCGATATTCTATTTCTGATCTTCACGTAATGCATCGACCCTCTCTCCTTATTAAAGGTAGCGACTCCTCGGGGCGCAGGCTACTTATCTTTTGGCTACTTTCGTAACGTTACTTGCAACGTTACGAGTGGCGCCGCTACGACACCCATTCTCGATTACCGATGCGGTGCCACCTGGCCCACCCGCCAAATAAGGCTTGACGGTCCCTCCGAGAGTATCGCGGATGTTGCGGCTCGCTCTGCAGTTCAAGTTCTAGTGGGGCGGACCCCGCCTTTTGATCACAGCGATAAGCTGGACCAAAGGGTCCGGCGCGGACGGGGGCGTCCGCCTCACAAACTGCTGCACTGGACCGTTCTGGATTTTGTGCAGCCGTCTAATGGCGGACCGCACGCATGCTGTCCAGGAGTTGCCGTGCTTCCGGAAAATCGGGCCTTATCCGCAGTGCGGCCTCAAGCTGACTGATCGCTTCCGGCAGGCGGCCGGCATTCGCCAAACTGCTGCCGAGGTTTGCATGCGCTTCCGCTGACTGAGGATCGCTCCGGAGCGCGGCTTCGAAGTGGCGGATCGCCTCGCTCGACCGGCTCGGAATGTTCAATAGGGCGACCCCAAGATTATCCTCGGCTTCGGGATACGCCGGAGCCAACCGCAATACCGCTTCATACTCACGCACTGCTTCGGGCCATTGGCCCGCCCTGGAAAATAGGTTTCCGAGGTTCATGTGAGCTTCCGGCAAAGCCGGCTGGAGCCGCAGCGCGGCTTCGAAATGTGAGGTGGCTTCCGGCAATCGGCCCAGGTTCGTCAGCGCGCCTCCTAGATTATTGTGTGCCTCCGCCGAGGCGGGATCAAGTTGCACCGCCGTTTCAAAAAGCGTAGTCGCCTCCGGCCATCGTCCCATGCTCGCGAGCGCTCTTCCGAGACCGATGTGCGCTTCCGTCAAATCCGGATTCATCCGCAAAGCGGTCTCGAATTGAGCGATTGCCTCGGGCATCTTGCCAGGTATGTGCGATAGCGCGACCCCGAGGTTGCTGTGCGCATCCGCATCATTCGGATCAAGCTGCGCGGCCGTTTGGAATTCGGCAATGGATTGGGGCAGGCGGTCAGGCAGCTTGGCCAGTTCCTTACCCAAATCGTCGTGGGCATCAGGCGACTGCGGCTTCAAGCGGACAACGGCTTCAAACTCGGAAATTGCTTCCGGCAGACGGCCGGGCACTTTCGAGAGCGCTCCTCCGAGGTTGTGATGCACTTCCGCTGAATCAGGCTTGATCTGCAGCGCCGCTTCCAGATGGCTTACGGCAGCCGGGAGCTGCCCTGGTACATCCAGGAAGTACACGCCCAAGTTATTGTGCGCCACCCAAGCACCAGGATTGCGGTTTAATGTGTCGCTATACAGAGTCACGGGGTCCTTGTATACGCCCGCCTCGCGCCAGGTCAGCAACGCCAGTACAGTCACGATTACGCCTGCCGGCCACGGAGCATATCGCCACCTGCTAAGCATGGATGCGAGCGGAATGATCACGCCCAACATCGCGAGGTACTGAAAGTGGTCGGATACGTAGGAATAGATGAACGGATAAACATTGAGAAATCCGAGGACCGGGACCAGCGTGCCTACAAAGAACAGAAAAGCGGCGAGCGGACCGCGATTACGCTTCGCCAACCGCCAGAATCCAAATGCGACCGCGATCACTCCCAGGGGGAACAGATATTGCCACCACATCCCGGCGTCGATCTTCCAGTGCGGATAGATGAACATCAGGTCCACGGGCCAGACGACCTTGAGGAAGTAAAACCAGATCACACGCCCAGCCACCAAGCAGCGGTCCAGGAGCGTGAGCGCGAAGTCCGGACCTTCGGCGCCGACTAATCTTCGCTCCACCCAGGCGGTGAACAAACCGGCGCACGCGCCCACGGCAATCCAGGGCAGCAATAGTTGCACATCCCGCTTGAGATCGAGCTTCCCACGCTTCCACCAGAAGACCACCAGCAGCGCGGCCGGCAGCGTCGCCGTGACGGTCTTGCTCAGCAAAGCAAGAACGAACAGACCCAGTGCCAGGAAATACTGCCATCTGCGCCTGGTCTGGTCAAAATTCAAATAGGCCAGACCTGCGGCCAAGTACAACACGGCCGAGAGCGTGCTCTTTTGTTCGGCGATCCAGGCGACGGAATTGACGCAGACCGGGTGGAGCGCGAAAATCAAGCCCGCCAGCCAAGCCCCCGGTAAAGCCAGGCGACGGACGATCATCACCACCAGGCTCGCGCAGACGCCGTGCAGTAATACGTTCAACAGGTGATAGCCGAGAACCGAATCGCCCCAGAGCTGGTGTTCGACCCAAAACGCGCTATGCAGAAAGGGATAATATTGCGCGGTAGCGCCCAGATCAAACCAGGTTCGCCACAAACCATGTAGGGAGCGCAGCTCCGGCCGGGTGATGTGCCGGGCATCATCCATGATGAGCCTGCCGTTAAGAGCCGGCAGGTAAGCGAGGAGTGTTACCAAAAGAAGCAGGATAGCCCCCGCGACGTCACCAAACGCGTTTTCCGCTGGCGCAGTAGGGGCAGGAGCAGCTGGCGCGGAGGATGCGATGCGGTTGGCGCGGGACCTTCTCGCCATAAGAAGAACAATTATAGCTACGGCCAGAAAGAAAAAAGCGGGTAGAGCAGTGCTCCACCCGCTTCAAGACAAGCGCATCGAAAGTTAGAAGCGGAACAATAACGCGAGCTTCAGCAGCCGCGGGTTCGTAATCGTTGTCACGGCACCGCCGAGACCGCAGTTCGCCGCCGACCCTGAAGTGCACGCGGATTGCGGCAGGAACGGAGTAACCGTGGTCGACACCGTCGTCGATTGGGGTACGGCCGCATTGCTATTGAAGAAGTTGAAGATCTGTGCTTCGGGTTCTAAAACGAAGCGTTCCTTGGAGTGGAACGTCCTCTTAAAGCTCAGATCGACCTGGTTCAGGCGCGGCGTGAGCACTGCTCCGGGGCGACCAGCGGAATCGACTCGGACGGCTGGACCTTGGTCGGATCGATTTTAGATTTCAGCGAAGGTGTGGTCGGATCCTGCGGGCAGAGGGAGCAGTCCGAGGGGTACCTCGTGCTGGCAGTGATGGTCATGGTGCGGGTCAGGTACCCGTCGTTGACAACCGCGCCGGTGGTGGAGACGGGCTGGAAGCTGCCCAAATACCGCCCTGGCTTCCCGGACCGCTTTGGCTCCATCCTCGCGGCGAAGGTATTCGACATTAATTCCAAAAGGAGAAGACCGGAGAGGCAAGGTCATCTTGAAGCAGGTTGCATAGGTGAATTTTTCGCCCTTCACGCGGAACGAAAAATAAACGAAACCGCGCTTGAGATAGAAGCCCTTTGGCAGCCTTCAAATCAGCCGCTCTACCAACTGAGCTAGGGTGGCGCTAAATTCCTAACGACGGAAGCACTCCGCCGATACAGGAGAGTACGCGCGCATTCCTTCCCATTCTACAGCAAGCCCATGAAACAGGGCACCCTTGTTTGCGAAAAGCAATCCTCTTATCATCCATTACAAGGGCTTTCGTGCCCACGTCGAAAGGAAAGCCACCCGGAATGAACCGCAGAACATTTCTCACGGTCGCCGCCGCGGCCCCCGCCGCCAGCGCACTCTCTCTGGATCTCAACAAAATCCCAACACGAAAGCTCGGTAAAGTCGAGATCGTGTTCAAATCGCCCGGTGACGACCCCAAGCCCAACGGGTTGCAGGCGACTTCGGACGGTTTGTGGATAATCGATCAAGGTGCCGGCAACAAGGCCTACCTGGTGAATTACAAAGGTGACGTGCTGCGGTCCTTTGAGACCGAAACCGACCGGTCGAGCGGGATCACCTTCGACGGCAACACGCTCTGGATCGGGTCCACTTATAATCGCGAGATCGTGCGCGTCGACGCCCACACGGGCAAGGCGCTCGAACGTCATTTCACACCCGGCGCGGGAGTGATTTACAACATGGTGGGTGATCCCAAGGCGCGCAGCAGCCCGCTTGCGCGCCCGAATCCGCCGCGGCCGCAATCCGGGGCGGCGAAGCAGGTCGGAGGATTCCAGGCGGGCCAGATTCAAGGCGCTATGGCGCCCGGAACCGGCGCGCACGGACAGGAATGGAGGGATGGAAAATTGTGGATGGCCGTCCCACCTGCCCGTACCGTGTACTGCCTGGATCCGAAAACATGGGTGGTTCAAACCAAGTTTCCCACTGCGGGGAACCGCCCGCACGGCATCGGATGGGAGGGCAAATATCTCTGGGTCGCGGATTCGAATCTGAATGCGTTTTTCAAACACGATCCGGAAACCGGCGAAATGGTCGAGAAGATCCAGCTCTCGGACACCGATCCGCTGCCGCACGGCATGACGATTTGGGAAGGCAATATGTGGTACTGCGACGACGTCGGCGTCGTGTGCCGCTTACGGCTTTCTTAAGAAGCCGCTCGCCTAGCGATGGAAGAGCGTGATATAAATGGCCGCAGCCAGGATGTGCCCGTCCATCGCCTTCATCACGTCACCGCGGCTGGAACCCGCAGGCAAACCAAGTTTTGTATCAAGGGCGTAGAGTTCGAACGTGTAGTGATGGACCGGTCCTGGGGGCGCGCAGGGACCGAAATATCCGAAGTCTCCGCGCGGTCCTTTGGCCTGATGCGCGCCGTTTGCGAGTTCTCCAGTAGCCGGTACACCCTCGGGCAGTGAGCGCATGGTAGCAGGAAGGTCCCATATGAGCCAATGCGTGTTATCGTACATACTCTTTTGAGGATGCGGCTCCGGATCGTGCAGAAGAATCGCGAAGCTCGCCGTGCCGGCTGGCGGGTTTTCCCACTGAATCTCGGGAGAGACTCCACTCGGCGCATTGCTGCATGAATACTTGACGGGCGTCTCGGAGCCATCTTTAAAGGCCGCAATCGTCATGGTCATCGGCGGTCCCGCAGGGCCCTTCTTCTGGTTGTTCTGTTGAGCATTTGCAGCTCCGATGCCGGCGGCGAGAATGACCGCCAAGCTGGCTAGCGATCGAAAGCGTTTCAGTTGCACTGGTTTGTGTCCCCCCTACGTAGTCTATGATTCTCATTACGGAAGCGCAATATGGATAAAGCTGAGATCATGGAGGCGAGATCATGAAGTCGGATCGCGGAGCCATGAAAATCCTCGCCGGCATCTACCTCTTGCTCGCCGTCAGCGGCTGCGCCCAAGCTCAGGGCAATGCTCCGAGCAATGCGCCGGCCGACCCACAGGAGTCAATCAAGGTGGACGTTGACGTAGTGAATGTGCTCTGCACGGTCCGCGACCGGAAGGGTGTGCTGGTCAAAGATCTGGACAAGCAGAACTTCACGATCCGTGAGGATGGCAAATCCCAGCAGGTCCGTTACTTCGCGCGGGAGACCGACCTGCCTCTGACCCTTGGCCTCCTGATCGACGTCAGCGGCAGCGTGCGGCAATTGGTCCAGGCCGAGAAGGACACTGCGGAGCGCTTCCTGAAACAGGTCCTGCGGCCTCAGGATCAGGCTCTGCTGGTCGGCTTCTCCAGCACCGTCGTGTTGTGGCAGGATTTCACGGACTCGCCCTCGTTGCTTCTGGCCACGCTTGAAAAGCTGCACGCCGTGCCTTTTCGCGGTGTTCCGAAAGATGGCGGACCAGCGCCAGCAACCCTGCTATACGACGCCGTAGAATCGACCGCCCGTGGTAAGTTTCAAACTGTTCCAGGCCGGAAAGCGATGCTCGTGATTTCCGACGGTACGGACATCGGGAGCCGTCAGCCGATCGAGGCGGCCATCCGGGCGGTCCAATCGGCGAACACCATCGTCTACGGAATCTGTTACCGCGACCCGCGCGTACCCGGCTGCTCCTATCTGCAGAGTCTCTCCGAGCCGACCGGGGGCCGCATGTTTCCGGTGACGCCCGAGACGCCGCTCTCCGCCATCTTCGAAACGATCCAGGAGGAACTTCGCAGCCAGTACTCGCTCGGTTACGTGTCGACCAACACTACCCGCGATGGCAGCTTCCGCAAGTTACAGGTGGAGGTCCAGCCCAAAGGATTCAAAGTGGAGGCTCGCAAAGGGTATTATGCGAGAAATTAATTCTCCGGGAAGCGGGCGTCCGCTTTCACCTCGAGAATCTGCTTCGTGTGGCGTTCGGTGTGCGCAGCCGCGGTAAGCACCCATTGGTAGCCGTCCATGAGTTGGAATGCGCCCTTGGTGATCGCCTTGAGCGGCGGCGATTCCCGCAAATGATGACGTAGGTCAGGCGTCGATTCAAGGTACTCGGTAAGCCGTCCACAATTCTTCACCAGACGCTCGCATGCGGCGGCGGGCGCTTGCTGTCCGGTCGGCCGTAAGACCGCGGGAGCCTGAAATTTGTTCTGCCGGCCGTGAAACTGATGCAGGACGATTCCATCCACTTGCTCGTAGTCCGGATGCACGGGCGATGCCGGCGTCTGGGCGAGTTGTTCCCGTATCGGTCCCAGTACAAGCTCCTGAACAGCGACCATGTGCTCAACCAGTTCCGCGATCGACCAACACTCCGGCGCTGGTTTGAAATGCCATTGCGCGTCAGACAAACCTTTGGTGGCTCCGACGACGTAATTTCCGGTCTGCTCCAGGTATAATCGTGCCTGCTCCAGTTCGGCCTGCGTCAATTTTTTGGGGATCTATGAGCATCGCCGCCGTTCCAATCGTGGTATTCGTGTTCATGCTGTTACTCCTGTTCGTTCGTCAGACTTGCGAGGCCGAGTATCAGGCGGCCTTCATGGAAACGACGTTCAAAGCATGAAGAAATCGACCAGATCATCGAAATAAAGCCTAGACCGAAACGCGCGAAGCCACGCCTTCGAGCGATTCCGTCAAGTAATCGAGTCCCGCCGCGATTCCGCCCTTGCGATGGGGAACTCCGGCGAGCTCCAACCCCATCTCAACGCCTGCGAGCGTTCCAGCGAGCATCAAGTCGTTGAAGTCACCCAGGTGCCCGATTCGGAAAGCTTTATTCTGTAGCCTACCGAGGCCGGCGCCCAACGGCATGTTGAACCGCTCTAAAATTACCTGGCGGAGCTCGTCTGCCGAGTGACCAGCCGGCGTATAGATTGCAGTCACCGAATTGCTGTATTCCTGCGGATTGAGCGCCACGTTTTCCAGATTCCAGGCGCGTACCGCCCGCCTGGTCGCCTCGCCATGACGTTCGTGACGCTTAAAGACGTTCTGCAACCCTTCCTCGCGCAGCATCTGCAACGATTCCCGCAAACCGTACAGCAGATTAGTAGCGGGCGTGTAAGGGAAGTACCCGGTGGCGTTCATCGCGAGCATCGGCTTCCAATCCCAATACGATCTCGGCAGCCGGGCCGATTTGGACGCCGCCAGCGCCTTTTCGCTGATCGCGTTAAAACCGAGACCGGGCGGCAGCATCAAGCCTTTTTGAGATCCGCTGATGGTCACATCCACGCCCCATTCGTCGTGACGGTAATCGATGGAGGCAAGCGATGAGATGGCGTCCACCAGCAGCAGCGCTGGATGCCGTGTGCTATCGATGGCTTCACGAACCGCACGGACCGAACTGGTGACGCCCGAGGACGTTTCGTTGTGCACCATGGCCACGGCTTTAATCTTGTGATCGTGATCGTCGCTAAGCTTGGCTTCTACTACGTGCGGATCGACGCCGTGGCGCCAGTCGCCGGGAACGACGTCGACATCCAGGCCAAGATTCACCGCCATCTGTATCCACAGTGCGGAGAACTGGCCGATATCGAACATCACGATCTTGTCGCCGGGCGAAAGGGTATTCGCCATTGCGCCTTCCCATGCTCCGGTTCCGGAGGACGGGTAAATGACGACCTTTCCGGAGGTTTGGAAGACCTCCTTCATCCCCTCTAAGACCTCCAGTCCCAAGCGACCAAACTCGGGGCCGCGATGATCGATCGTCGGCCTTGAGGTGGCGCGCAGGATACGTTCGGGCACGTTGGTGGGGCCCGGAAGTTGAACAAATTGACGACCACTTGAATAGGGCATAAGCTTATCCAGACGCTTCATTGTACATCTCGTCATGAGGCGCCGGTGTCGGCCGCGTTTTGAAAACAATTTTAGCCGTGCATAAACGTTAATTAACGTGAATGCGCAACCATTTCGGTGACCCGTCCAACGCTGGTGTCGCCGGTATACATGTTGCCTTGTTTATCCCAGGTGATGTAGTTGGATTCGATGAACTGGCCTTCCCCGGTGCCCGATCCGTTACCCACGGCGCCGAGTACGTTGCCATTCTGGTCGATCTTCAAAAGCTGGCCATCCTGACCGCTCGCCACCCATAGGTCGCCGTGCGGGGCAAAAGTGACGGCGCACATGAGGTTTCTCATTTGCACCGTTTTGATGAATTTCCCATCGCCGGTATAGACGACGAGCCGATATTCCTCGCGGTCAGCCAGCCACACATTGCCATTCCTGGGATCCACGGCTATGCCATGGACCATGCTGAATTTCCCTTGCCCGATACTGTTGCCGTACCATTGTTGGATAAATTTGCCGGTCTTATCGAGGCGTATCACGCGTGCGGCGCCTAGGTTGTTGGTTGGATCGTCTGACTCAGTGTCATTGGGGCTTTCGTTCGCATGACCCTGGCCGATGTAGATATCGCCATTCGGAGCGAATGCGATTTCCAGAGGCTGCCAGAGGAGCCTTTGTCCCTTGGCTTCATCCCAATCGCCTCTTTTCCCCCTGACGCCGAGGGTCATCAGGAGCTTTCCGTCAGGACTTAGCTTCATCACGGTGGCGCCATCCGCGTCGCAGATCCAGACATTGTTTTCGGCGTCGATTGCCATGCCGTGCGCCTTGTACTGGTGGCCGATCACGTCATCGCCGATGGTGCGGATACGCTTGCGATCCGGGCCGAACTCAAATAACTGCGGTTTCCCCGCGGCGTTGCGCTGGAAAACCCACATGTTTCCCTTTGAATCGATTTGGACCGCCGAAACACCACCGCCGCCCTCCGGCAAATCAACCGGGTAAGCGTAGGTGTACCCCATCGTTTGTTTCCATTCTACGCGCTGCAAGGTCGAGCGCGGGCCGTCCAGCCGATTCCCGCAAACCGGCGAATGATGGCATCCCGGATTACCCACAGCAGCGGGGGCCGGAGGCGCGGAAACCGCGGCCTTGCACTGCGTCGAAAGTTTGGCCGAATTCTGCGTGAGGCACGCGCGAGCGCCCGCACCGGTTTGGCCGGCGCAGTATTTCGCGATGTCGTCGGAGCAGGCGGCCATTAGCCCGCCACCCGCAGCGGGGGTTGAGATGACTCGTCCGCCTGGGCCGACAACTGCTCGTCCACCTGGGTCGGGGGTTGATCCTTGGATGAACCAGCCTGGTGATTGTGCCCCCTCGGACTGAGCCAGAGAGAATTCTGGCGTCGAGGTAAGAACCAAGCAGAGCGCTATTGCGGCCGCGCCAGTTAAAATACGTCCGTTCATTTCAGCCTCCCTGGAACCCAGTTTCCCAGTCATCATACACCGTGTTTTTGTGGCACGCACGCCTGACCACACTGAGCGGTTTAGAGCGGGAACAAGATCGGACGTACGTGACGGCGTAAGCGGGCGAGCTCACCTGCATTGTGGCGAAGGAGCTCGTGGTTCCAGGTAGTATCCGTTTCTTCGCGGCAATCCTTCGCCAGCGCCGAGCCGATTCTTTCGTAAGAGCCGAGAACCGGCTTGAGGTCCTCCGGTTCACGCAAGGCGCCGAGAACGAAGACTCGATCTCTGAGCTCCTCAGGAATCCTGCTCGTCACGTCGTTACGCCTTCGCTCGCTGCCGTCGAAATCGATCACCAGCACCATAAAGCGATTGGGATAACGATGCATTCGGACGACGTGTTCTGACTCAAAACGGTCCAGAGCCTTAATCCAACCACCCGCCTCGCGGTCCACATGAATTCTCGTATGAACAGACTGATCTAGATTCAACTTGAATTCGTTCGCCAATTGGCGGTTCGCTTCATCTTCAGGAAGCACCAAGACGTGCGGCTGATGATTGTTGAGGCTCACGGCCCGTCGTCGGGTTCCACCTCGCCGCGAACCAGCGCACCGACAAGGTCCCCCGTGACGTGGAGTCCCTCGAGTTTACGAATAATCGTTGGCTCAAGGTGGTTTCTCCGGTAAAGCACTAACGTGTTCTCATCGGAAAAAGCGCGGATCGCCTCGGAGTTGTGTGATGTCGCGATAAACTGACCACCCGATCGAAAAGCTTTGCGGAGCGCCATCACAAAGTTTTGAACCTCCGAAATAGCAAGATAATTGTCGGGTTCATCCCAGAAACAGAGCACCGGGCCATAGGCACTGTTCGCGGCAAGAACCACGGCGCATATCATGAAGCATTTTTCGCCGTCAGACAGATCTTCGAACGGTAAGTTTACGCTTCCCTGGTCCGTGGAAAACTGGACGATTAGGCTCTTAAAGTCCCTACCTACCAGGGGGTTCTTGATGTCGTTGAGATCGGGCATCAGTTGTTTAAGGTACTGGTCAATTTTGGAATAAGCGGATGGCACTTGCGCCAGGAGACCGGAAAACCATGCGGCAAAGTTAGTGACCGGAGGATTCGGCTCCAGCGTTTCTTCGCTAGAGTCTCCCGAAATCAGGCTAGGGATTGGCCGAAGAATGAGCATGTGCGCCAGCCATCGCTTGAAAATGAACAAAGGATCGTCTTTGGACTGTTGCTGAATAATTGGAAGAGCCACGAGGTGTCGGGCGATCGGTAAATTGCCTTGAACGGTTCGAAGGCCTGGACCGTGCTCGGGTACGAGCGTCCCTAGTTCCTCTCGGACGTAGATGAGCTTGCTGCCAAACTCAAGCCTCTCATCCAGTACACGAAGTTCTTTGAATCCGGTCGGTAGATCAAAAGTGATGGCGTACCCGTAAATTTCGGATTCCAGCTCGACCTCGATCTCAAAACGCATAGGGACGTCGGCGCGGCCGCGGGTGAGATCCTTTGGATTAACCAGGTCACCCACGCGGTTCGTCCCTCGCGCGATTTTCTGTAGGATCTCCAGTGCAAACCCAACCGTCGTCTTGCCCGAACCGTTTTTTCCGATCAGCAGCACAGACGACTGGCCTGAGATAGGCAACTCGAAGTTCTCCAGGCACCGGAAATTATGAACGTAAAACCGACGTATCACAAGAGAATGATACACGCTAGGCCGCGCGATTTTCTGCGAACCCGCGGGCCCTGGGCCGCGTACTACTCTCCATGAACTCGGTGAAACACGTCTTGCGGCGGCTCGGGCGGGCTCCCGTATTTACCGCCATCACATTGATCACGCTGGCGTTGGGCATAGGAGCGAACACTGCCATCTTCAGCGTCATCAACGGCGTGTTGATCAAACCGTTGCCGTATCCGCACGCGGAGGCTCTGGTGGGGATTTGGCACACCGCACCCGGGCTACTTGGATTCGGCGACCGAATCAACTGCTCGCCTACGATGTACTTCACCTATCGCGAGGAAAGCCAAACGTTTCAGGATGTCGGGCTCTGGTCCGATGGCCGGGCGAGCGTCACCGGCCTGGCCGAACCAGAACGGGTTCAAGCGCTGTTCGTCACCTACGGGACGCTGCAAGCCTTGGGCGTGCAGCCCGTGGTGGGACGCTGGTTTTCCCAAGCTGACGACACTCCCGGCACACCGGATACGGTGATGCTGAGCTTCGGCTATTGGCAGCGGCGCTTCGGCGGAGACGCGACCGTGATGGGGCGCAATCTGACCGTCGATTCACGCCTGCGCACGATCATCGGCGTCATGCCGCGTAATTTCCGGTTTCTGAACATCGATACGGATCTGATTCTGCCGCAGCGGTTCGATCGCGCCAAGATCTTCCTCGGGAATTTCAGCTACCAGGGCATCGCGCGGCTGAAGCCCGGCGTCACGCTTCGACAGGCGAACGCCGATCTTTCGCGGATGCTGCCGATCTGGCTGCAAGCTTGGCCGGCGCCCCCTGGGTTCACTCGCGATCTGTTCGCGAACGCGCGCTTAGGTCCGAAGCTTCAGCCTCTGAAGCAGGAAGTGGTGGGCGATATCGGCGCGACACTGTGGGTTCTGATGGGCACCATTGGACTCGTGCTGTTGATCGCGTGCGCGAACGTGGCGAACCTGTTGCTGGTGCGCGCCGAGAGCCGGCAGCGGGAACTGGCGATCCGCGCGGCGCTGGGCGCCGGATGGGGAAGAATCGCGCGTGAACTGCTGCTCGAAAGCATCATATTGGGACTGCTGGGCGGAGCCTTAGGCTTGGCACTGGCGTTTGCCGCTTTGCGGATGTTGGTGGCTGTGGGTCCGGCCACGTTGCCGCGCCTTCACGAAATAGGAATCGATCCGTTGGTGCTCGGGTTTACGTTGGCGGTTTCGCTGTTCTCCGGTTTATTGTTCGGGCTTATTCCAGTGATCAAGTACGCGGGACCACACCTGGCTTCCGCTTTGCGCGGCGGCCGCACGATGAGCCAAGGCCGGGAACGGCATCGCGCCCGAAATATTCTGGTGGTCGTGCAAGTGGGCTTGGCGCTGGTACTCCTGGTCGGCTCCGGCCTGATGATTCGTACGTTCCAAGCCTTGCGAAAAGTCGAGCCGGGATTCACTCGCCCCGGGGAAGTCCAGTTGCTGCGCATTTCGATTCCCGAAGCACAAGTCCCTAACGCGGAAAAAGTCATGCGCATGCAAAACGACATAATGGACAAGCTGGCGGCCATTCCAGGCGTCGCCTCGCTCGGGTTTGCCAATGGCGCACCGCTTGAAGGGTTCAATTCCACGGATGTTCTCTTCGCTGAAGACAAAGATTATGCGGCTGGGCAGATTCCGCCGCTCCGAAGGTACCGGTTCATCACGCCAGGGTTGCTGAAAACCCTCGGCACTCCGCTGATCGCGGGCCGCGACTTCAACTGGACTGATCTCTACGACAAGCGGCACGTGGCGATTGTTTCCGAGAACATGGCGCGGGAGATGTGGAACACGCCGGGCGCGGCACTGGGCAAGCGGATTCGGGAGGGTATGGCGGACCCGTGGCGGGAAATTGTGGGCGTCGCCGGAGACGTCCGCGATGACGGCATGCAGCAGAAGGCGCCGGCCTTCGCGTACTGGCCGGCACTCACGGACACTTTTTGGGGTGACCCGGTGCGCGCCAATCGCAGCGGTTCCTTTGTAATCCGTACGAACCGTGCGGCGACGGAGAGCTTTCTGGCGGAAGCCCGGCAGGCCATCTGGTCGGTGAACGCGAATCTGCCGGTGTACTCGGTCCAGACCCTAAAGGACGTCTACGATCAGTCCATGGCGCGGACTTCCTTTACGCTGGTGATGCTGGCGATCGCCGGCGCGATGGCGCTGGTGTTGGGTATTGTCGGAATTTACGGCGTAATCGCTTACGCGGTCTCGCAGCGGACGCGCGAAATTGGTATTCGCATCGCTCTTGGCGCGGAGGCGGCAGGTCTCCAGAGAATGTTCGTGCGCGACGGTCTGCTGCTGGCGGGAATCGGCGCGGCGCTAGGGTTGGGCGTTGCCGTCGCGGTGACGCGCCTGATGTCGTCGTTGTTGTTCGGGATCACCGCGCTCGATCCGGTGACGTACGCTTTTGTCTCCGCCGTGCTGATTGCCGCGGCAGCATTGGCCAGTTATGTTCCGGCGCGGCGAGCCACCGAAGTGGATCCGGTGGAAGCGCTGCGGGCGGAATAGGGGCTAAAACATTTCTATGTCAAATTGCAACATCACCGACATACGATTGTGACCGATCTCCGGTTAAATGAGTACATGAGACTCCTGCGCTCCGGGCCATGCATCGGCTTGTAATCGCTTGTTTTGACGCCGGCGGAGGGCATCGCGCGGCCGCGCGGGCGTTGGCGGAAACCATCCAGCGGGAGCGGCGTCCCTGGCGTGTCGAAACATTGAATGTAGACGAGGTTCTGGAACCGGTCGATCCCATTTACCGGGCGACCGGCGTCCGTGGCGGCGACTTGTACAACTGGACGCTGCGGCGCGGTTGGACCGCCGGATCCGCACAGGTGATTCCGATCATGCACGGCATGATCCGGCTGCTGCATTCGCGGCAGGTTCGCATTCTCCGCCACTGCTGGCGCAAACTGCGGCCGGATCTGGTTCTGTCGGTCATCCCGCACTTCAACCGCGCTCTGTACCAGAGTCTGCAGGAAGAAGCGTCCGGCACGCCCTTCGTTACCTTGGTTACGGACTTCGCGGATTATCCGCCTCATTTCTGGTTCGAGCCTCAGGACCAGCACTTCATCTGCGGGTCGGAATTGGCGGTTCGTCAGGCGGAATCCACGGGCGCGGATCCCCACTGCATCTGGCGCGTCTCAGGGATGATCCTGCATCCGAGCTTTTATGAGCCTATGCACGGCGACCGGACCGCTGAGCGCAAGCGGCTTGGGCTTGATCCTGAATTGCCGGCGGGACTGGTGCTGTTCGGCGGCTACGGTTCGCGCACCATGGTTGAAATCGCCCGCCGCATGGCAGAATCGAAGGCTCGTGCACAGCTCATATTTCTGTGCGGACGTAACCAAGCGTTGGCGGCGGAACTGCGTGCCCTGAAGCTGCCCTTCCCGGTTCACATCCAGGACTTCACCGATCAAGTCGCGTCTTTCATGTGGCTCAGCGATTTCTTCATTGGAAAACCCGGACCAGGCTCGGTTAGCGAGGCCTTGGCCATGCGCCTGCCAGTGATCGTTCAAGACGACCTGAGAACGCTTGCGCAAGAGCGCTACAACGTGCAGTGGATTCGCGAACAAGGGGTCGGAATTCCAGTGAAGCGGATCAAAGATCTGCCGCAAGCAGTTGCTGAGCTGCTCGATCCGTTGAAGTATCACCACATGGCGCGCCGCATTGAGGCTTTGAATAATCGCGCCGTGTTTGAAGTTCCAGAAGTCCTTCACCGGATTCTCGCGGAACAATCCATGCCGAGCCATGCTCGCTTCGGTTAACACGGCTGCCTCGATCAGCCGGGCCATCCTGCTCAGGCCGGGACTGTATTTGATCGCCCGATGGAACTGGAAGAGTGCGCTGCTGAGTGCAGTATTCCGTGCGGCGCTGTTTCTACGCGCCACATTCCGCGCAAGCCCGACATTGACATTTTCCGCTTCGCTAGTGGCGCTCTCCGCTTCGCTGGTTGAATTTGTCCTGGCATTCGCTCTGGCCGGATTCGGCGGAGCCTTCGCGCAGGCTTACCGGCGTGCACGGCCGAACTGGCTGGCGTTCGGAGCCTCTTTCTTGCCGGCCGCGCTTTGGCATACCAGCGACCTGCTCCTTCATGCGCTTCGTCACACTCCGCGGATGCCGGTGAGCACGGCGATCTCGATCGGCTACTCGATCGCGGCCACGGCAGCGACGCTCGCGCTGATGCGGAAAGGCGTGTTGTTGGTCGGCGAGGATTCTGACCTAGGCCTAGCCGACACGCAAAGGGCTGCGCGTGGCCGGCGGATGTGGGGCGCGGAACGGTGAGGGAATCGTCGCGTTCAGGCAATAATGATAAGCGTCATACACCTGATCGAAGATGCGGTGCCAATATCGGCAAAGCGCAAATTCCCGTGCGCGCGTACGCATTCTGGCGCGAAGATCGTGATCTTTGGCGAGCTGGACGACGTACTGCACAAAGGACGCTGAATCCTGGGCAACGAACCCGGTCACGCCGTCGGCCACCAGGAACTTCGGCCCTCCGCTCGAGGTGACCACCGGAACCAGACCTGAAGCCATCGCCTCCAGCACTACGTTGCCGAACGTATCGGTATGGGAGGGGAACGCAAATATATCCATGTTGGCGTAGGCCGTCGCCAGAGCCTCTCCGGCTAGCACCCCCGTGAATTCCGCTCGGCGAAGATTGGCTTCGAGCCATTCGCGCTCATGGCCGTCCCCGACAATTAACAGACGATGGTTCTCGACCCCGGCAGCGATCAGCGCATTCTCCACTTCCCGCAGGAAGCGGACGCTTTTCTCGGGTGAAAGTCTCCCCACGTATCCGATCGTCAAAACTTCATCCTGGCGATTTCGTTTCTCGGGGCAAAACAGGATCGTGTCGACGCCGCGTTGCATCAGGTAGGACGGCCGGCCCGTGCGTTCGTGCAGCATCTCCACCAGTTCCAGATTCGGCGCCAGGATTACGCGCGCCAACCGATAGAACCGAAGGCATGCCGCCAGAATGATCTTATGTTCCGTAAGCCCGGTAATCGAATCGCGAACCTGCGACGGAACGAACGAAAGAGTCTTTCCTAGCCGGTGGGCGCCGAATTCGTGAAGATTGGTATGCCAGGAGGCGACCAGCGGCAGCTTGAGATCGTGAGCCAGGTATGCGCCCAGGATGCCGACGTCGCTCGGGCCCGTGATGTGAATCAGTTCAGCGCCAAATTTCTTTACCACCTCGGCAGAAACAGAAGATCGAAGGACATATCGCTCTCGAGCGAGAAGCCGACGCTTCCGCGCTTTAGCTCGAGCGTGGATACGGGTCCTTCCACGGTGAGGTTGGTTTCAGGACCGGCGTGTACGTTCAGGAACGGTAATCCGCGGCGCCGCACGAAGGCGTCGAAATGGCGGCTGGTATGAGCGACGCCGTTGATCTCGTGAAAGGAATCGGTGAAAAACGCCACCCGCGGATTGGGATTCACAAGCGCGCTCCTTGCGGGTCGGCGAGCGCGACGCGCAAAGCGCTCCGCAGTCCCTGGCTCTTCACGACGCGCAGACCGTTCAGGAAGTATTTGATCGGCCAAGGCTCATTCCCATTCCAAATTGCGGAAAGCGGTTGCACCGCGCCGTCTTCCCATTGATAGAAAACACGCTCGCTCCAGCGCCGCCGGCCGGAGGCTCTCTCCGGGTAGTCACGGACGATGTCCCACATCGTCTCGATAATGCGGAGCCGCAGTGGTTCGTCATACTGCGGCATGAACAATACGTCACTCATCCGGTCGTCGCGGACTTCCGACACAAACTCGGGGAATGTCGCCGCGTTGGTCAGATTGACGATCGCGTTCGGTTCCGCCCCGTGCCGGTCGCCCCCGGAAATCAAAGGGTGCCCGGAATGTTCGGCCACCCATCGGACACCCGCATTCTCCTTCCACGATCTGAATCCATTGAGTTCCAGGGCATGGATCTGTTTTCCGTGACGCTCCAGGAAACGGCCGAGCAGTTGCGCGTGTTCGACCGCTCCGATGCACGCTTCGTCCCACAGCGGATGATTCAGAACCACCAGCGTTTCGTCGAATTCGTTGACCGCAGTGAGCACTTCGCCCAGCCGCTCGCGCGACGGCCGGCGGGTATGCGCCGCAAAATCGCTCATCATGGAACGCGCATGCTGCGGAGGAAGATTGTGGACCCCGATATGAAAGAACGACGGACCGAAAGGCACGGTCCATTCCACCGAGATCGGAATCGGGCCGATCTGTTCGACGACGCTTAACAGCGATCCGGCTTCGATGTTGTCATGGTCCGTCAACGATACCAGTCCCGTCACGTCGAGATCGTTTTCCAGTTGCTGGCGTTCGACCTCGTAAGCCTCCCGGGGAGAGAGAGGCGGTGTCCAGTAGGCTTTCGAGAAGTCCAGACTGCGCCCCATGCGCGACTGGTATCGGCGCTGTTGCTGACGAATGGCGCTGCCGAGTAAAGGAACCTTTGCGGTGTACTGAGGCACAAAACCCAGGTCTTCGTGGGAATGCAACGTGTGACTGTGTAGAGAAACTCCCGTGCGGAAGCGCTGAAGCACGGAGCGATCGCGCCACAGCATATGCAGGCGGCTTGCAATCATATTTCCTCCTGACGTTCGTTTCCGGGGTCAGAAGCCGGATCGTGCTCGAGATTGATGCGTAGATAAGGCCTTGGCTGATATTCGATTCTCAAGGGAAGTCCTGGCTCGGGGCCATCTTCAAACCAGATCTTGAAAGATGCACCGGATCGTGTGCCTTGCTCGCGAACTTGGCCCACCATGCGAACGACGTTCTCCGGATGGGCGACCGGGTTCTTGTCCGTTCGGAGGTTGAATTGGCGCCCGTGGTGAATGTAGGTGCATTCGAACCGCGGGGCACGCGCCAGCACCGCGCGGCGCACTGCATATAGAAAGGTGGATGGCGCGGATCCGCGCCCCTCGGTCGTGGTTCGAAGCTCCTGTTTCAGCAGGCCGTCCCGGCAGAATCTCGAACGGATTTGTCGGATGAGACCCGCCCGATCCAACGAATCGCGATCCGGCACTACAACTGAAGCCACGCTCGTTTTGACTTCTCCGGGCCGATACAAACCTTCCGCGGCGGTATAGCGGATGGACCCGCCCGAATGGCCGGCGACCAAACGTTGCCTGGCTTCCTCAAAGCTTTCTTCCCGCGAGGAAGTAATGAAGCCGAAGTATGCAGCCTCAACCGGAGTCGAGCCGCGCTCCACGATCACCTCTTCGATATAGCCGGCTTTATTCACGCCGTGAACGCGCTCCGGTGTGGATGCT
>JBEKBK010000014.1:0-36859 GCA_050015435.1 Bryobacteraceae bacterium | reverse complement strand
CATACTATCCGCTGCCAAACTACAACTCTGGTTCAACCACGGGGGATTATCGGTCGTTATTGCCTCTGCAAAACGAGACGAACGGATACGATATCAGGCTCGACCAGTATATTAAGAGCAAAAATCAGCTTTTCGGGCGATGGACCTGGAAGAATATTCCCTATCAGGGGATTTCACGCGCCAACTCCATCGCTCAAACGTTACCCCCGATCACGTACAACGAGACGGACAAAAATCTCATTATTTCTGACAGCTATACGATCACCTCGCACATCGTCAATGAGTTTCGGTTTGGTTTGAGTTTCCTTGACTCATCCCAGTCTTTTCCTTATCAAGGCGCGGCTGTCGTCGCGAATCTTGGTTTGACCGGCTTGGATCTGTCGAACGCCGGCAATCAAGGCGGGTTCCCTGGGTTCAATTTCAGCAGTGGAACGGGATTTAGCAGGATTGGACACGGCGCCATAGGACCTCAGAACTCCGTGACGTATCAATACACGGACAATGCTTCCTGGATCAAGGGAAAACACACGATCAAGGTGGGTATTGATTATCGAGACGTGCATTACAACCGCATAAACAACTTCGGCGGATCCGACGAATTTGGCTCGATGACGTTCAACGGCGGATTCAGCGGCAACGCATTCGCGAATCTTCTGCTGGGCTTGCCGGCGACGAATACGGTTTACGACATTGGGCCTCCCATCGACCAAGTTTCAAATCACTTTGCCACCTATGCGCAGGACGAATGGCGCGCCAGCAGGAGTCTGACGATCAGCTTCGGCCTGCGCTGGGAAATACAGCCGCCGTTTACGGAAAAGAATGGGAATATCGCCAATTTCCTGCCGATCAACGGCGGCGAGATGGTCTATCCAAACATTGCGGCCAAGGTGCTGCCGCCCGCGGCTTCGGTTTTGTACACCATCAATGACTGCTCTCTCACCCCGCTTCCGAACCCTGCTTTGCCTTGTTCGCCCGTGGTAACTGCCAGTCAGGCTGGCTTGCCGCAGGGTCTGCGGCAGACCTACTTTGGCGACTACAACCCGCGTCTGGGAATCGCGTACCGTCCCTTTAGTAACGACAAGACTGTGTTCCGGGCTGGGATTGGTCTGTTCACGGTCCCTACCCTCGGTGGCGTTGCGTATCAAATGACGGGTACCGCCAGCACGAACTCCCCTACGTATGTGAACGCGATCGTCAACGGGCAGCCGCTATTTAGACTACCAAGTGTCGCTTACGGCAATGGGGGGCTGGTCCCCAGCGACGTCGGTACGTACACCTTTGACGTGGCTCAGACCACCGATTACAAAGATCCCCAGTCCGCTCAATGGAACGTAACGGTCGAGCGGCAATTCCTCGGTTCTTGGACCGGGCGTGCCAGCTACATCGGGGAGAACTCGTACCGGTTGCCGGTGCAGATCGATCAGAATCAATGTCATCCTACTCCCCACGGACCCTGTGTTGCTCCATTTCCTCAGTGGGGCCCGATCTACACATTGGCAAATGTTGGATTCGGGAACTACCAGGATCTGGAGCTCCAGGTCTCGCACCGTTTGGCCTCGGGATTTTATATGCAGGCCACCTATGATTGGGCCAAGGATTTATCCAACGCCAATAATGACGGGCCGGTTGGATTCGGAGCCGAGCAAGGTAACGGCAGTCCGGCTGGCGGACCATTGAACGATCGATTCAGCACGCGCAACGAAAGGGGCAACGACCCAGGGCCACGTCGCAGCCGTTTCTTGGCGACCGGGATCTACTTGCTTCCCTTTGGACACGGCAGACAATTCTTGGCGAAGTCGAACGGATTCGTAAATGGGGTGCTGGGGGGATGGCAGCTCAGTGCGATTATTCTCGCCCAGACGGGACCCTTTATGACGGCCTGGGACAGCAACCCGGCCGATAGCGCGGCGAATCTAAACGAAGCGGAGCGGTCTTCGGCGGTAAGGCCCGACCAGATCGGAAACTGCAACCTTTCGAACCCGGGGCCCAATGGGTGGTTCAATCTCAACGCGTTCGCTCTGACGCCGCAGGGTGCAGGCCGCATCGGGAACGAGGGTATCGGAAATTGTGTGGGCCCGCCTACAACGACTGTGTCTGGCGGCTTATCAAAGAACTTCCCGATACGGGAACACTTGCGGATGCGATTTGAGGCTACCTTCACGAATATCCTGAACCATCCGAACTTTATTCAGCCGCCAACTATGGACGTTTCCTCGCCCAGCGCTTTCGGCGTTACGCAAACCGTACAGACTGCGGAAAACGGCGGTAACCGGGTGGGGCAACTTTCCCTCCGGCTCGACTTCTAACGACGACCGCATGCGCTGATGTTGAATCGGTCGGATTTGACGTCGCTGGTACAGAGATGATATAAGGTGACGAGTCTTATTTCCTTGCACCCCTCTCTGCGAGGAATCTATGAGTTCGCCATGCGGCGAGCCTCCTTGTCACCGTCGGACGAAACCAAGTTGCTAACACGTTCTCATAGAATGTCTCGGGTCAGCCTCGGGTCGCTTCGATCGTGATTAAATGAAAGGGTGTCAAGGAGAATTGGATGAGAAGACTACCGGTGATGGTGTTCGTGGCGGCTGTATTCTGCGCAACCGCACCAGCGCACGCACAAGGCCGCAGGGGGGCGGCCGCCGCGCCAGCGCCGGCCCCTCCTGAAGAAGGCATCCCGGTAACCGATCCATTGGTGATCTCGAAATGCGGGACCTGCCACGCGCGCGACGCCAAGGGTGTTATGGGCAGAATTTCCTTTGAGCGCTCGACCCCGGAAGGCTGGGAAGAAGCGATCAAGCGGATGGTGCGATTGAACGGGCTGCGGATCACGCCGGAAGAAGCGCGGTCGATCGTGAAGTATCTGAGCACGTATCATGGATTGGCGCCGGAAGAAGCGAAGGCGGTGATGTACATGCCGGAGCACCGGATGATCGACGAGACCAACATCCCGGATGACACTGTGAAAGGCGCTTGTGCGCAGTGCCATGCGTTTGGTCGGGCGATGTCGTGGCGACGATCGAAGGAAGATTGGAAGCTGCTGACGAACATGCACGTCGCTCTTTACGCGACTGCCGATCAGGCGTTCCGCCGGGGATTGAATACCGGGAGCGGAGGAAACGCGCCGCCGATAGCGGCTGCTTCCGCCACACCGCCGTCGCTGCCGGTGGATGCGGCAGTGGACTTTCTGGGCAAGTCTGCACCGCTGCACACGCCGGAATGGGCGGCGTGGAGAGCGCGGATGCGAGCTCCGAAGATGGCCGGGCGATGGCTGGTCTCGGCGAACATTCCCGGGAAGGGAAAGTACGTCGGCGAGATGCAAGTGGAGCCGGGCGCGGCCGAGGATGAATTCACGACGCGCGTGACGTTGACGTCGGTGAAGGATGGGTCGAAGCTGGTGCGTTCGGGCGGCGGGTTGGTGTATGCGGGATATTCCTGGCGGGGACGATCGAAAGGATCGAGCGCGCCAGGACCTGCTCCGGACGATCTGCAGAAGGACATGCGGGAAGCGATGTGGATCGCGCCGGATCAGAGCTGGGCGGAAGGGCGTTGGTTCTGGGGCGAGTATGAAGAGTTCGGTTTCGATGTGAAGCTGGAGCGGGCGTCGACCGAGCCGACGCTGATCAGTCTCGACCGGGCGTCGCTGAAGATGGGAACGCAGAACAACCGGGTGCGGTTGCTGGGAGATGCTTTTCCGGCGCAGGTAGTGCCGGGGGATCTGGACTTCGGCTCGGGAGTCACGGTGAAGCGCATTGTTTCACACACGCCTGGGGAGATCGTGGCAGAAGTGGATGTGGCAAGCACGGCTGTATTGGGCAAGCGCGATGTTTCGATGCGGCGCAGCGTGCTGCAAGGAGCGATCGCGGTCTACGACAAGGTGGACTATATCAAGGTGACGCCGGAATCGGCGCTGGCGCATTTGGGCAGCGATGTGCATCCGAAGGGCTACCAGCAGTTTGAAGCGATTGGATATCAGCGGGGTGAGGATGGCAAGCTGCACACGGCGGACGACGTGGAATTAGGGCCGGTGGATGTGACCTGGTCGGTGGAGGAGTTCCTGGCGGTGTACGGGGACGACGACAAGGATTTCGTGGGGACATTGAGTCCGACGGGATTGTTCACGCCGGCGCTGGATGGGCCGAATCCGAAGCGGAAGTTCAGCAGGAACAACTACGGGGACATCTGGGTGGTGGCGACGGCCAAGAACGAGAAAGAGAAGGACGGCAAACCGATGATCGGGAAATCGTACCTGGTTGTTACGGTGCCGACCTATATTAAGTGGGATCAGCCTGAGGTGGAGAAATGACAGCCACCGACGAGCGCGTTTACCGCCTGGGAGAGTTTCACGGCTTTAAGGCCGGCGGACGGCGTTTTCTGTATCTCGTGCCGGCCGGAGCGATCTTCGAAGTAGATGAAGCGGCGGCGAAGTTGATCGACCGATTGGCGGAAGGGGAAGCCGGGCACGAAAACCTTTTGGCGGATTTAGTCGCGCGAGGACTTCAATCAGACGACGCCGAAGAGCTACTCGAAGAGATGTATCAGGCGCGCGTAGTCGTGGCCGGGAAGGCGTCGCCAGAACCACCGCAGAACGCACCCGCGGACTTTCCGCTGCAGACCCTCGTACTGAATCTGACCAACCAGTGCAATCTGTCCTGCCAATACTGCTACGAGTTCGGCGACGACAAAGTAGCGACGCCGGAGGGCAAGCCCAAGTTCATGGACTTGGAGACCGCGAAAGCATCGGTGGATTTTCTGCTCGAGCAATCGGCGGGACGGAAGTCGGTGCATATCACGTTTTTCGGCGGCGAGACGCTTATGAACTTCCCGCTGCTGAAGAACGTGGTCACATACGCGAACGAGCAGGCAGCGGGGCAGGGACGCACCATCGACTTCAGCCTTACGACCAATGCGACATTGCTGACGCCGGCGATCATTGAATTTCTCTCGGAGAACCGGATCGGCGTGACAGTCAGCATGGACGGTCCTCCCGAGCTGCACGACAAGCTGCGTGTATTCGCGAACGGACGCGGAAGCTACGACATCATCGAACCTAGGGTTCGGGCGCTGATCGCGAATCATCGGACGCGGCCGATCACGGCGCGAGTGACGCTGACCAGGGGCGTGACGGACGTGGTGAAAATCTACCGGCACCTGAAACAGGATCTGGGATTTCACGAGGTGGGTTTCGCGCCGGTTACAACATCGCCCGACCGTTTGTACGCGATCAACGAGCAGGGCATGGACGGAGTGCTCGGGCAGTTTAAGGTCCTGGCCGACGAGTATCTCGAATACGCGCTGCGCGGAGAGATGCACGGGTTCACGAACGTGAGCGACACGCTGGCCGAGTTGTGCCAGGGCGTGAATAAATCGCATCCGTGCGGAGCGGGGCTGGGACTGGTGGGCGTGGGTCCGTCGGGGGACATCGCGCCGTGCCATCGCTTCGTGGATTCCGATACCCACTCGCTGGGTCATATTAGTACGGGACTCGATAAGACGAAGCAGTCGGCGTTTCTCGACCGCGGCCACATCGATACGAAGTATGACTGCCACACCTGCTGGGCGCGTCCGCTGTGCGCGGGAGGCTGTCACCACGAGGCGTATGTGCGCTACGGAGACACCGGGCACCCGAATCTGCATTACTGCGATTGGATCCGGGAGTGGACGGAGACGTGTCTGAAGATCTACGGAGCGCTGAGCGCCCACAATCCTGAGTTTTTGGAAAAGTTCGCCGAAAGGAAGGCTTCATGAAACATCTGCGCGCGCTGAATAAGAAGGCCCGCCGCATTGACGCTAATATCGTCTCCGCCAAGGAAGACGTAATGGCGCTCCAGGGCCCGCCCGCGGCCGGGCCAGCCCGTCCCCACGTGCCGATGGGATGCTCTCTGGCATTCTCGCCGGGCTGGGAAGTGGATTCGGCGGGCGGAACCGCCGGGCTGTGCCAGCCGGTGGAGCGGGACATTTACGATTGCTACGTTACCTGCTTCTGGCCGGCGCAGGTGCCGGATCATTTGAATAACTATCCGGACTGGGCGAGCAAATGCGCGGTCGCCACCAAGGACTGGCGCAATCTGGATCTGGTGTTCCCGTAGACGCGATCTATCCGTAAACGCAATGAAAAAGCTTCTCTCTATCCTCACGTTATCGTCCGCGATGGCTTCCGCGGCCACGGTGTTTCTGGGAGCGTATCCGGATTCCCTGCTGGTGTTCGACGAGTCCAAAGGACAGGTGGTCGATCACATCAAGCTCACCACCGGTCTTCCAACCAGCATCCGTCTTTCGATGGATGGGAAGAAAATCTACGTCACGACCAACGATCACGCCGGCATCGAGGTGGTGGACGTGGCAACCCACAAGGTGATCAATCACTTTGTGCTGAATACGGCCACCAAGCATTACCGGTTTACCGGCGGAGCGCCCGATCCGACAGACAAGTTTTTCTACACCGTCACCCAGGAAATGGACAAGCAGGCCGACCGCTACGAGGTGGGCAAGCTTCAATATACGGTGATCGATCTTACTCAACAGAAGATCAGTAAAACGGTTGAGATCCCGAAGGAAGATGAAATGGCAAACGCCGGCGGGTTCGGCCGCGGCAACTTCGAAGTATCTCCCGACGGCAAATACATTTATCAATTTCGCGACGCGGTGCTCGTTCTAAGCCCCGACGACTTCAAAGTCGTGGATCGCATCGATCTGGCGAAGCCGGATCTTCCTGGGATGGAGGCGATCGGCTTCGGCGGCCTTCTGGATTCCATCAGCGAGCCGGGCGAACATATTTCCCTATTCAATGCCGCCGACCCGATCGTGCACAACCGGGTTTTCGGGATTGGCCGCTTCAATCTGACGAACCGCCAGGTCGACTTTTCACCGATTGGTCCCGCCCCGGCGGGCATGGCCGGTCTCCAGGTTGCTCCGGGTAGGAAGACCGCGTACACAGTGATCGCCAGCGGAGCCCACGGTAACAAACAGTGCGAGATCTGGTCTTTCGACTTGGCGACCAACCAGAGGCTTCAGACCGCGCCACTCTCGTGCCGCACGCGCTTCAGCTTCGGAATGTCGGGCGACGGAAAGAAGCTGTATATCTATGGCGCGGGATTCGAGATCGAAGTATACGACGCCGCTACTCTGAAGTACGAACGCACCTGGGATCTTCAGAACGATGTCACCATGGCCGGGATGATCACACTGCCGTAGGATGACACGCAGACAATTCGCCGCCATCGCTGGGTTGGGGTTAGCGGCTCCTAAGCTCGGCTGGTCACAGGCTCCACGTTCCGACGTAGATTTCACGGTTCGCATTAGCGAAATCGAGGTTGATCTCGGCTTCGGACACGCAGTCAAGACCCTTGCGTATAACGGCCAGGTGCCCGGCCCTTTGTTGCGCATGACGGAGGGCAAGCGCGTTACGGTCGACGTCGTCAACCAGACCCGTAATCCGGAGATGCTGCATTGGCACGGCTTTCACATTCCTCCCGAGGTGGATGGAGCGCATGAGGAAGGCACGCCGATGGTGCAGAACGACGACCATCGCTTGTATTCGTTCATTCCTCAGCCATCGGGGACACGCTGGTATCACACACATGCCATGGCGGGTCACAATCTGCTGAAAGGCACCTACACCGGCCAATTCGGAATCGTCGTGGTGGAACCGAAGAGCGACCCCGCGCGTTACGATCTGGAAGTCCCCATCATCATTCATGAATGGGATCCTTATTTCTCCGCCGATAACGACATGGATGTGAACTACCGCGTCTTTTCCATCAACGGAAAGATGTTGGGCGCGGGCGAGCCCATCCGCGTAAAACAATCGCAACGCGTTTTGTTCAGAATATTGAACGCCAGCGCGACCATGTATCACCGGCTTGCACTTCCCGGCCATACGTTCAGCGTGGTCGCCCTCGATGGGAATCCAGTATCAGTTGTTCAGAACGTTCCGGTGCTGGACCTGGCTCAAGGGGAACGCGTGGATGCGATCGTCGAGATGAACACTCCGGGTGTCTGGACTTTTGGCGAGTTGGACAGTTTTCAGCGTTTAGCCGGCGCGGGAATTGTGGTCGAGTACGCCGGCACAAAAGGCGAACCGCAATGGAATTCGCCGCCCGAATTCGTTTGGGACTACACGTCCTTTGGCGGCCACGCGGCGGCCCCTCAACCGGACGCTCGCATTCCTATCGTGATTGAGCCGGGAAAAGACGGCTATATGTGGGCGCTCAACGGCAAGTCGTACCCGCACACCGACGATATCATCTTGCGCTCTGGGGGCCGTAACCGGCTGGTCTTCGACAATCGCAGCCAGATGGATCATCCAGTGCATCTGCACCGGCATACGTTCGAGCTGGTCAGCTACGCCGGTAAGCCATCGTCCGGAGTCCAAAAGGATGTGCTGATTGTCCCGACCCACAGTACGGTGGAAGTGGACGTAATGGCAAAGAGTCCCGGGCCGTCCTTGTTCCACTGCCACCAGCAGTTTCACATGGACTTCGGTTTCATGGCCGTGATGCAATATTGAGTACAATGGAACCGACTCGCGCTGTCCTGAAGACAGCGGGAGAGAAAGTGACCATGAGCAATCGTTTTCTGGCATTCGCGGGCGCGCTGGCAAGTCTGGTTGCGCCTCTAGGGGCACAGGCGCCCCGCACTCCCGATGGCCACTCCGACCTGCAGGGAATCTGGACCAACGTCACGATCACGACGCTGGAACGCCCTGCGGCGTTAGCGGGCAAGGCGACGCTCACCGATGCCGAAGCGAAGGCTTGGGAACAAAAGGACCGAGCGACCAACGATATTGACAAGTCCGATTCCCCATTGATTGCGGCGACCGGCTCCGGCGAGGTTGGCGCATACAACAACCTGTTTCTGGACCGCGGATCGGAACTCGCCAGAGTCGACGGACTCAAGCGAACATCGCTGATTGTCGACCCTCCCGATGGAAAAATCCCTCCCATCACCGCCGAGGCGAAGCAGCGGAACGCTGCACGCGTGCGCGGTGGGAACCGCTTCGACAGCGTTGCGGACCGTCCGCTCTCCGAGCGTTGCCTTTTAGGATTCGGCTCGACGTCCGGACCGCCGATGCTGCCGGTTCTCTACAACAACAATTATCAGATCGTCCAAACGCCTGACGCGGTGATGATCATGGTTGAGATGGTGCATGACGTTCGCATTATCCGGATCAACGGCACGCACACCCCCAAGAACGTCCGGCAATGGTTGGGCGATTCGATCGGTCACTGGGAAGGCGACACGCTAGTGGTCGACACCACCAATTTTACGGACCAGACCAGGTTCCGCGGGTCGTCTCCGGATCTTCACGTTATCGAGCGCTTCCGGAGGGTCGATGCCAACACGATCCTTTACCGTGCTACCGTGGATGACCCCGCGACCTTTACGAAGCAGTGGACACTGGAATATCCGTTTGTCGCCACCAAAGGGCCGGTCTATGAATATGCCTGCCACGAGGGGAATTACGCGCTGACCGATATCTTAAGCGGGGCTCGCGCGGCGGAAGCCGGGAAATAGTCTACTCGCGTCAATTTACTCCCGGTTGGGAAGGTGGGCGATACGGCCGGCAAAATAGCCCGCCACAAACGCCAGCAGGAAACACATTAGCGGTAGGGGTACGTCCATACCGGCTGTATCGGCAACTTGTTAGGAAACCTGTACGGATCTGTGGAAAAAGTGTATACTGGCTTCCTGCCCTAAAAGGAGGGCATAAAATGTCGATTCTAGCCTGGATCGTTCTTGGACTAATCGCCGGCTTCGTTGGCAGTAAACTCGTAAACCGGTCGGGCGAAGGCATTATTCTGGACATCGTCCTGGGGATCGTCGGGGCGGTTGTAGGCGGATGGCTCGCCCAATTCCTGGGCTTGGCGGGCGTCAGTGGCTTGAATCTCTATAGCGTCCTGATCGCGATTGGTGGAGCGGTAGTTGTGCTCTTAGTGTTTCACGCGATCCGCCGGGCTGCCTGAAGTTCCGCCCGCGACGTGCTCATCCGGTTCGAGTTCTTCCCGGTGTAGTTCCGCTGTCTCCCTACTGCGATCCCGATGCAGGTGATCGAGCACTCCTGCGGTTCGCGTTCTTGCCATAGGCTTCTCGCTGGCTCCGAAGTCCGCTTTGGCTTCGCGCATCACCCCCATTTGCTTAGCGCCAGTCTGGCGCAGCATTTCCTTTGCACGCCTGGTCCAGTCCGGATTGTCGCAGTGCGCGGAGAGCAGCACCCCGCCCTTGCGAGTCCGGCCCTCGTAGCGGATCGCCTCATACATTGGAAACGCGCTTCCGATCAGCCCGCCGATGAAAAGTCCCAGGATGGTCACCGCGCCCATTCCGCTCAGCACGGCTCCGAGCGCGCCGAGCGCTTTGAATTGATCCAGCCACGCGACGCTCGAAAACGTGCCGGCAGATACGAGCCACCCCAAGCCTGCGCCCGCAAGCGCACCGACTACCGCGCCTAACGTGGCGCCTTCGGGAGCTTTCGAGCGTTTCTCATGACCGAAATCCTTGGTGCCGACATTATCAGGCACAAGAATCGAAATGTCAGTGCTGCGAAACCCGACTCGCTTCAGATCGTCCGCGGCTTCACCGGCACTGATCTGATCCGTATAAATTCCGAATGCTGCGATGTTCTTGGCGGCCATAATCGTGTCCTCACCTTGTAATTGCAAGTCAATCTCCATGCAGCTCTCCCTTTCGGATCAATCACATCGCGGGATAGGCCGCTGGAAAGGTTTACCGTGCAGTTGCGTCCGAATGACACGTCGTTGAAGATATAGAGAGGTCACCGGGAAAGGGCCATGTTCATGAAACTCAATTGCCGACTATTCAGCTTCGCGCTCACCTTATTCATTGCGGTTGCACATGCAGCAACTCCTACTCCGGAAACTCTACTTACCTCAGGTGTCAGCCAGCCTGTTCAGATCATTAAAGATCACTGGGGTATTTCGCATATCTACGCAAAGAGCGAATCAGACCTGTTCTTCGCGCAGGGTTATAACGTTGCTCGAGATCGATTGTTCCAACTGGAACTGTGGAGGCGGCAGGCCACCGGTACCGTGGCTGAGATTCTCGGCAAGAAGGAAGTGAAACGTGACATTGGCAACCGTCTGTTCGTGTTCCGCGGCGACCTTACGCAGGAGCTGAATTGGTATCATCCGCACGGCGCAGCCATTATCGGAGCCTTCGTGAACGGCATCAATGCCTACATCGGCGAAACCGAGAAGAACCCCGCGCTGCTAACGTCGGAATTTAAGATGCTCGGCATCAAGCCCGGCAAATGGACTCCGGCGGTGGTCATCTCGCGCTTCAATGGATTGCTCGGCAACGTAGATCAAGAGATGAACATGGCGCTCGCGGTCAAAGCCATCGGCGCTGAAAAAGTGAAGGATATCGATTACTTCCAGCCGGCCGACCCGAATCTGGAAATGGATCCGGCCATCGACACATCGCTCCTTTCCAAAGACATTCTGGAGTTGTTTCACGCGTATCGCACTCCGCTCAAATTCACACCCGATGAGTTGCTCACCGAATATCGCAACCCGAAAACTGTTGCCGAGCTCAATTCCGGAATCGAGATTCCGTCGCCGATCGAGCTGAGCGAACGCCGGGAAGATATCGGTAGCAACAACTGGGTAGTCGGCGGAAAGCTGACCGAAAGCGGATACCCGCTGGTGGTGAATGATCCGCATCGCGTTCAGGAAACACCTTCGCTGCGCTACTGGGTCCATTTAAACGCGCCGGGCTGGGATGTGATCGGTGGGGGCGAGCCGTCGCTGCCCGGAATTTCCATCGGCCACAATGAGTTCGGCGGCTGGGGCCTCACCATTTTCGGCACCGACGTTGAGGATCTCTACGTTTACGACACGAATCCGGCGAACGCTTCGCAGTACAAGTACCGCGGTGGATGGGAATCAATGAAGGTCATCAGTGAGTCGATTCCGGTGAAGGGTGAAGCGCCCGTGACCGTGGAGCTGAAGTATACGCGGCACGGACCGGTAGTGTTCGAGGACAAGACCCATCACAAAGCGTACGTCATCCGCGCGGCGTGGCTCGAAACCGGCGGTGCGCCCTACCTGGCAAGCCTGCGCATGGATCAATCGCATAGCTGGGAGGAGTTCGTGGATGCGTGCAGCTACAGCCGCAGCCCGGCGGAAAACATGGTCTGGGGGGACCGCGACGGCAATATTGGTTACCAAGCCGTTGGAATCGCGCCGCAACGGCCGAATTGGAGCGGATTGGTTCCCGTCCCCGGCGATGGCCGCTACGAGTGGGATGGGTTCCTGGCAATCAAGGCCCTGCCGCATGTGCTGAATCCGGACAAGGGTTTTTACAACACATCCAACGAATACCAGATTCCGCGGGGCTGGCCTTATAAGGAAGCTCTGCATTACATCTGGACCGACCCTTATCGTTCCCAGAGCGTATCCGAGTTTCTGAGCTCAGGCCATAAATTCTCAGTCGCCGATATGGTCCAGTTGCAGAACAACGATCTCTCCATTCCGGCGCGCAGCCTGGTTCCCTTGTTAGCCGATCTGCAACTGCCCGACGCCGTGATACAGCAGGCCGCCGCGCGTTTGCTGCGTTGGAATGACGTGCTCGACAAGGATTCGGTGGAAGCCGGGATCTATGAAAAGTTCCAGCGGCGGCTCATGGCCAACGTCCGTGCAGTGGTGGTGCCAAAGGCCGCGCAACCTTTCATGGGAATGCCGCCGATGTCGAGAATCGTGAGCTGGATGCAGGCTCCCGATGGGCGATTCGGCGACGACCCCATCGCGGGCCGGAACGCGATTCTCACCAAGAGCCTGGAGGAAGCGGTCGCGGACCTGACCAAGAGTTTCGGTCCGGAGATGGACAAATGGAAGCTTGGCGCGTATCACTACGCGCGGATTCTAAGCCCTATGTCGCAAGCGCTAAAGCCCGATCTTCAGGCGAAGTTCGATGTCGGGCATCTTCCGCGTGGCGGGGACAGCTATACCGTTGATGCGACCGGTGGGACGGATAACCAGGGCTCGGGCGGTTCGTTCAAGATCATCATCGACACGGAAGATTGGAACAACTCGGTCGGGTTGAATAACCCCGGCCAATCCGGCGATGTGAACGATCCGCATTATCGCGACCTGTATGAATTGTGGGCGCGCGGAAAGTATTTTCCAATTTTCTATTCGCGGTCAAAAGTGGAGTCTGTAGCGGAGAAGATCTTCGTGCTGACGCCATCCGGCTCAGCGGCCGCCGGTTCCAAGTAGCCTGAAAGGCCCGCAAGAAGAAGTCTTCGTGCGGGCCAAACTCTTACCAGCGCTTGTTGCGGCCGCCGCCACCACCACCGCCGAACGAGCGCTCCGTTTTCGGGCGCGCTTCGTTGACGTTCAACGCTCTGCCGTCGAGGTCCCGGCCATTCAGTTCCGCAATGGCGCGATCCGCTTCCGCATTGACGCTCATCTCGACAAATCCGAACCCTCTCGCTTGGCCCGTATCGCGGTCCGTGACTAGATTCACGCGCTCGACACTCCCATACGCCTCGAACAGAGACCGCACTGCGCCTTCGGTAGCTCCGAAGCTCAGGTTTCCTACAAAAATATTCTTCATGCTTTTTCCTTTGATCTACAATTTGGTGAATCGGGGCAGGATCGAAGAGGGCGGTTGGACCGGACTAATGCGAAGATGCCAAATTGACTAAGTCGCCCTTACTGTACCACGAACGACGCGGGCTAAAGGCGCTTACGGGCCGGCCTGCTTCGGCTTCTTGTGAAAGAACTTCTGTTGAGCATCCGGCCAAAATTCGGACATCAGGTTGCCGATCGCGCTGCCAAACAGGCTGGTGTCGAGACGTTGCGCACTCACCGAGAGCTTGACGCTGGCGCGCGGATAGTAAAGGTTAGAAGCGGCAATGCCCATCATCATGCCGAAGATCCCGGAAGAGTTGAAGGTTTCACCCCCCGAGTCCCGGGGCGTGACGACGAGCCGGCTGATTGAATAGCCGACGCGCTTCATGAATGAGGCTTGCGGCCCTTTGCGGAAGTAGCGGGGATCCTGGTGCAGCAGGTTCGCCAAGAGTCCCGCGCTGAAGAAGTTCTGGCTGCCGAAATCGACAAAGGCAGCGCCGACACGCTTGCCGTACGCCGCACCGCCCTCACCGTACTTCGGCGTCTGGTTGTCAATTTGGGAATAGCCCGCAACCAAAAAGACGCTGGCGATATTGAAGGGATCGACGGTCTCCTTCCATGCCAGATCCCACTTCTGGCCCGGGGTCAGTGGAGGCACTGGAACCGTACTGTCACGGACCGTCTGGTAGTCGGGTATGACCCCCAGGATGCGATCTTTGTTCAACGGGCTGGAGGACGTTTCCGAAGGGGGCTTCAACCACCGGAGGGGAACCAGAAGCTGCGGCGACCTCCGCGGAGTCAGCCGATTCAAGAGATTGCGGTGCTGCGGATACTACCGTCGCGAAAAGTGCCAAACCCGCGAGGCACCCCGCGACAAGACCAAAGTGGGATCGGCAGACCACTATTTTACCAAGACGGGGGCAGGCGGTTTGCTTGTTACGCAAAGGCTCTAAAGAGCTATCGGCATGTTTGCGGCGGCAAGTTAAGTTGCCCTTTTCCTTAGAGCGGTGGTAAGACCATTCTTTACTTATGGTTAAGTCGCCAAATCCAAGGACTACGGAAAAGTGATCGCCGTTAGAAACTCCACTTGGTCCGGAACCGTGGAAGGCTGAAAGTACCCGACGTGCTGATCGTGCGCCCACCGCAGATACCGGAATTGGGGCGCTATCCTCAGCTTCCAGAGGTGCGCTTCGACGCCGAGGCCCACTGCAACTCCGTGATTCGAAGGCGAGGAGCCGTTCAGGTTGCCGGCGCTTCGAAACGCCGGTCCCGCGTCGATGAACGGCTTCACTAGCGGGAATGAGAAACGGTATTTCACCAGAATGGGAAACTCCCAGGTAACCACCGGGGCCGGGGAAACGCTGTTCAGGACTCCATTCGGTTCGATGCCCGCTTGGGTGAACTCCAGCTCGTGGTACAGGGCATCGACCTCAACCGAGAGATGAAATGGCAGGCGCACCTCCGCCGTCCCGCCGGCGATCCAGCGCTTCGGAGTCGAATAGGCAATAATCGAGGCCGACGGCGGCTCTTCGATGATTTTGTTTTGAAAGTCCTGGGTCAGGTTTGCGCCGCCCATCACTCCTAATGAGAAGGGCACTTGCGCGGAAGCTGAAAGGGTGATCAGAAAGATGAGAAAAAGAATGGAACCATGCACGCTGAAACACGACGCTACCTCTCCTGCCTCAGTTACTGGAGATCTCGGCGCAGTAGTTCGCGATTATTTAACCAATGAATGTAACCTTTCCCAAGAACCGTGGTAAGAGCGTTCGTGACGTAAGTTTATAAGGAGCATGGGCGAGTATGGAATCGATTTTTCAGGACGTCCGCTACGCCCTGCGTATTCTCCGCCGCAGTCCGGGATTCACCGCCATCGCCATATTCGCACTGGCCCTAGGGATCGGCGCCAATGCCGCCATCTTCAGCGTCGTGAATGCGGTGATTCTGAAGCCGCTGCCTTACCCCCATCCCGAGCAACTGGTTCAGATCTGGATGCGGTTCACGGGTATCGGCATCCCGAACGACCAGAATGCTGTTTCGGCGCCCGAATTCATCGACCTTCAGCAGAACAGCAGCCTCTCGCACTTAGCGGCAATTTCGAATCAAAGCTACAACATAAATGTTACCGGCTCGCCAGAGAGGATCAACGCCGCAGTCGTTTCGCCTAGTTTCTTTCCGCTTCTGGATGCGCCGGCTCAAATCGGACGCGTATTCCTGCCGGAAGAAGGCACTCCCGGTAAGGAGCACGTCGTTCTGCTAAGCGACGGGTTGTGGCGGCGGCGCTTCGGAGCGGACCCGTCGGTGCCAGGCCGCAAGCTCGTCATGAATGGTCAGAGTTGTGTGATCGTCGGCGTGGCTCCTCCGTGGTTTGAGTTTCCTACTGATGCTGACGTCTGGACGCCTCTCGTATTCTCAGCGAATGATCTCAGCCCCAACAATCGGGGCAGCCATGAGCTCGAAGTGATCGCCCGCATCAAGCCCGGCCTCACCCTGGCGCAGGCGCGCGCCGATATGTCCGCCGTATCGAGCCGCATCATCGAACAGAATCCGCAATACCACTACCGCGAAGTGAACTTCGCGGTGATCCTGGTTCCGCTGCTCGAACAACAAATCGGCGACATCAAGACCGCGCTATGGGTGTTGATGGGCGCCGTCGGCCTGGTGCTGCTCATCGCCTGCGGCAACGTCGCGAATTTGTTGCTGGTCCGGGCGTCGGCTCGCGAAAGAGAAATCGCCGTCCGTCAGGCCTTGGGCGTCGGGCTATGGCGTCTGGCCAGACAGCTTCTGACCGAGAGCGTGATCCTCGCGGTGGCCGGAGGCATCGCCGGGCTGGTGCTCGCGTTCTGGGCGCAGCGCGCCCTGATCGTCGTCGCTGCCGCCAGCTTTCCGAGAGTCGCCGAGGCGCGCATGGATCCGCGAGTGCTTGCCTTCACGCTCTTGGTCTCGCTCGCTACGGGAATTCTCTTCGGACTGGCGCCCACGTTTCATTCAGCCGGCCACGCCACCCACGAAACGCTGAAAGAGGGCGGCCGTGGAGGATCGTCGGGAGGAGCGTCGCAGCGCCTGCGCGGCGTTCTGGTAGTGACGGAATTGGCGCTGTCGCTCGTGTTGCTGGCCGGCGCGGGATTGCTTATACGGAGCTTCCTGCAACTTCAGGACGTCGACACTGGGTTCCGTCCCGACGGCGTCCTGACCATGCGCATCTCGCTGCCGGAACAGAAGTATTCCACACCGGAGCAAGCCCACAATTTTTATCGCGAGCTGCTCGACCACGTGCGCCAGCTTCCTGGCGTGGATACGGCAGGCGGCGTGACCGGATTGCCGCTCACCGGAACCGGCTGGTCCGGCACCACTGCGGTAGATACCCAGTCCGTTCCGGAGCAGGCGAAGATGCCCGAGGCTGATCAGCGTCCCGTGCTCCCGGGTTATTTCGAGGCCCTGGGAATCCAACTCGTGCGCGGCCGCTATTTCGATCAGCGCGATAACGAGAATGCCGCTCCAGTGGCTATCATCGACGAGACGATGGCCAACACCTATTGGCCAAACCTCGATCCAATTGGCAAGCGCATCAAGCAGGGCGGGCGTGAATCCCCGACTCCCTGGCGCACGATCGTCGGCGTGGTGAAGCATGTGCGTTATCGCACTATGGAATCGCCATCGCGCGTGGAATTTTATTGGCCGCACGCGCAGACGTCTTTTCCGCTGAATTCCATGAGCATCGCGATCCACACTGCGGGCGATCCACGTACGCTCGTCAACGCCGTCCAGAAGCAGGTGCTGGCACTCGATCCGGACCAGCCTGTCTACCGCATCCGAACCATGCATGAACTGATGGCCGAGTCGATCGCGCGCCGCCGCCTTTCCATGCTGCTGCTCGCCATCTTCGCGGGTATAGCGCTGTTGTTGGCCGCGGTGGGAACTTACGGTGTGATGTCGTATTCGGTGGTGCAACGCGCTCACGAAGTGGGAATTCGTATGGCCCTCGGCGCTGGAAGCCTCGACGTGGTTCGCCTGGTGCTGGGGCAAAGCTTGTGGCTTACAGCCGCAGGCATCTTGATCGGCTTGGCTGGATCGCAAGTCCTGACTCACTTTCTATCAAGCCTTCTATTCGGCGTGAAAGCGTCCGACCCGGTGACTTTCATTGTGGTCGCCGTGACTCTCACCATAGTCGCGCTGGTGGCGAGCTTCGTACCAGCGTATCGGGCGGCGACCATCGATCCGGTGGAGGCCCTGCGGCAGGAGTAGCTATTTCGCCGGGGGCAGCTTGAACTCGACGTTGCGTTCGTTGTTCAGCTGCGTCGAGAAGTCGCGATCCACTAGCGCTAAGGAAACCTTGTTGCGTACGCCTTCGCTGGTGACGTAGTTCAGGGTATCGCCTTCCACCCAGTAGCCGACCGCGGGGAAAATCGTATGGTCTTTCATGGCGATCAGGTAAATGGTTGCCTGAGAGTCGGGGGGCGGCGCGAGAAGAGGTGTGTTGGAATAATCGCGTAGCTGTGGGTTGACGCTGTCGGGACGGTAATTCGGATTCACGATCACCATGGGCGACTGCTGAGATGGATCAGGTCCATATGCAGGCGCGCCGTACCCAGGATCTCCGTAATAAGACGGATCGTAACCGTACCCGTTGCCGTATCCATAGCTCGGAGGCGCCGCGGAATAGCCGGAATAATATCCTCCACCGACATACGCAGGGTAGGGAACGACCACTGCACCGCCGCTGCGGTACGGATGATATCCGCCGCGTGCGCCGGGTCCACGCCCCCCGCCCCCGCGTTGCCCGAATGCGCAGCAGCTAGCCAACAGGAGGATCACTATAATGTGGCGCATAACTACGTCCCTAGCTTCATTGTAGACGTTTTTTGGGTCACGCTCGGCAGATCGCCGCTAGAACAGCAATCCTTGCGTGCTCGGAGCTTCTCGTGGCGGGTAGAATAGCCCGATGATAATCCATCTGTTGGGATGACTGGCGACGGTGCCAACATAGAAGTGAGTGTCGTTCTTGTCGATCATTTCGGATTCGTAACGCTGCCTGAACTTGTCCTCCCACTCGTCTCCATAGGTGGCTTCCCACTGTCTGTAAGATTGGCCGATCTCCCAATCAGTGCACATGAGCCTATGGCCGGGACACGTGTCTTCTGGACAGCGGAATTCATAACGAAAGATCAACGGTATTTTCTGCAACTCCTGCTTAGGGGCTTCGGCGAAAAAGTGTTGTTGCCGGAGCATCGAGAGCTGCGCTTCGGTCCAGTCTGGGGGATCGGCTGGGCTGATCCTGAGCCGTGTGATGGACGCAGGGCGGATAATACCCAACGTTGGGTGACCCTCCACATCGCGCTGTTTGGTTAAGCAGCACAGGCAGTGAGCTAGGAGCGGGAGTGCGACGTTCTTTCTCACCCGCCAGGCATCTTCTGTTGTCATGGTCCCGAAACGATTCTGATACCGTCTGTTTTTAAGTGGTAGCTTTCAAGGCGCGGATCGTCTTTGCAGTACATGACGACTCTATGCCTAGATCCGCCGGAACCGGATACGTACGAGCAACGATCAGTGCTCTTTTTGCATCTTTTGCGGGCATCCAGCTTCACAGGTCGAAGCCGTTCAGCCCCAACTCCTCAAGCGCGAGCGACAGACGGTGACGGTGACATTCGCGCGGGTCCATCTCCGTGCACATAAGCGCGATCGGCCCCTCAAACTCATCCAGGAAAGAGCGAGCGTTGAGAACTCCGGAGACCACGTTTTCGTCGTACCAAGTCCAGATTACATCGCGGGTGCCGGTCTCGATGGCCTTCGCTCGAATATCACGCGGCACCCCTAATCCTGGAACATGCGTGTACCCGATGCCGTTTTCATCCAGCAATCGCGCGAGATTACCCTTGCTCAGTTCTGGACGGTACATGCTGACGGCGTTCCGGCGAATGTCCACCAAAGTACGTACGCCGTGCTGTTTTAGCAGCCCGAGAATTTCCTCGGTCTTCCGGCCGCTGTAACCGAAGGTAAAGAAGTCTGCCAAATCAGGCGAACGCGACTCGTTCCACTCGGCCTTGTTGGCGATTTGCTGCTTCACCGGCGCGCTCGGAAGGTTGAGTCTGTTGGCCTGCGGCATGGCCACAGTTTAGCGCCGATCCGCCAGACTTGCCATCGACCTGCTTCACACGCACCGTCGTGCTTCTAATCTCGCCTCTTCAAGGTGTAAACGCAATTGTTGAGCTCGAACGCCGCCGTGGTCGAATCGATGAAATGGAAGTCGAGTTCGTTGGCGCAACCGGTTTCGAGCGTCTTCCAACTCGGCTCCCGGAACCCCAGACTTGCGGCTACCTTTACTGGATCGATCGATTTATCACGGTCATGCATCTCGCCGAACGAGCCCTGAAAAAGCGAGTCGGCGGGATAATCCTTGACCTTGTAGCGCGGAGCCTTGCACGCCAGTATGCCCGGACCCACGATCGCGCGCGGTGTGATCGATATGGTCTTGCTGATGAGCGCTCGCGTCTCAGCTGGATCCGGTTTCTGGCGGGCGTCGGCCCACCATGGAGCAACGACCGCAGACGCAATCTTCCAAAAGCCTAGCTAAAAGGTGTCCGCCGCTGCAGCCATCGGAGCAAGAGCGGCGAGTACCGCGAATACCCGGAGCATCATCGCTTCCACGCCGACAAGTGCAGACGAGGCGGAAGCTGCGCATGGGCCACATCAAGGTCATCCTTCGTGATCGGAACCCGCACTTCGATCGTTCCCGGCGGCGACGGATAATTCTGACTGATGGTGAGCTTCAAGTAACGGCCAGCACCCTGCGTCGCATCGACCTCCGAAAGTGTGCGGGTCGAATCGGAATAGCTTCGCAGAAGCTGGGCCTGCTTGGGATCGTCACAGGTGAGTAGCGCCTCCCAAATCACTCGATCCGCCGACGCGTAGGAGATGACGGCGACCACGTGCGGCTCCTTCAGCCTAGCGTCCTTGGCATCATCCGGCGGAACTTCCAGGCCGGCGTAACGCGTGTTCTCAACATCGCGCGAAATGGAAAAGCTAACCAGCGGCACATACGTGTCGAAGAGATGCTGGCCATTGCCCAGCTTATGCGCCGACCACCACTCGACCTCTTCCACCCGCCGGTCGACCACGAAGAGATCCGGGTAGATCGTCTGACCCTCGGTCCCCGACTCGGTGAGCGTGTAAAGAGGCTTTTGTTTGAGATCGACGCCGAGCGGCCATGCCTCGAGTGTCACGGTCGCCTCGATACCGACATCATCCACATCGCCTTTCGAGTGGATCGTTTTTCTCAGCAGCAGGCGCTCATTCGACGGCCGACCGACGATCCCCGTGCCCGTGAACTCAAACGTCACGTTGTGGATCTCAATGTTCTTGGATCCATCGGCTGCGGTAGTGTAGTTGACGCTGGATTGGGATTCCACCCGCAAGGGTTGCGCTTCGCACACCGCAACCAGAAGCAAGGTGAACCCCAACCGCGTCATCTAACGCCAGTATCCCAGGAATTCGCCTTACAAAATTCTAGATATCGTTGACGACCTCTGACAGGAACCACGTCCGGCGCTCCGTCTGGTCGATCCAAACCTCGATCATGCTGGCGGTCGCAACGTCGTTGTGCCGCTCGCACAGCTCATGCACGGAGCGGAGATAGCCAGTGAGTTCGACGTTATCGGCCCGAAGCAACAGCATCATTTCCCTTGCGGGAACCACTTCCGCATTGTTGTCCTTGAGCCGCTGGTGACTGGAGATTTCGCTGATGGATCGAATCGTGGAGCCGCCGATTTTCCGCGCCCGTTCCGCGATGTCGTCCGTCATGGCGAAGATCTGATCCGCATGTTCGTCCAGCAGCAGATGGTAGTCACGGAAGTGACGCCCGGTCATGTGCCAGTGGAAGTTTTTGGTCTTCAGATAGAGAGCGAAAACGTCCGCGAGCAGGGGCCGCAGAGCGTTGGCGATCTCTACGACTCCATGTTGGTCCAAATCGCTTGGGATGTGAATCGCTTTGGTTTCTTGTTCTTGTACGGCATGGCCGCCAGTTTTGGGCATAAGGTTCCTCGCTAACCTTAGATGATACCTGCGTTGGAGTAGTTGCGGTAATTAATGGAGTAGTTGCGTAATTATAGGAAGCAAGCGCGGTATCCTGATACCGGTCGAGAATCCCATGGAAAGTCCCTGGTTGCATCGTTATGTTGTTCTGCTTGCGGCGTGCGCACTGGTCCTGATCGTTAGCGGAGCTTCTGTCACCAATGCGCTCATGGCGACGCCCACCTCGGCCTCGGCCGGATTCTTGTCGGAACCCCTCCATCGCGTAGGGGGGGAGGGCATGTTGATGCTGACCTTTGTCCTGGCCGGTTACTTGCGAACGGATCCCCGAAGATGGTTGCGGGTGTTCGGATGGGTTGCGTTTGCAGTGCTCCTCATTGACGCCAACTTCGGGAACCCAGGGGTTCTTCAGTTAGCTCCCCGCGCCTTCGGGATTCTTCACGCTTGTCTGGCGCAACTTTTCCTTTCGAGCCTGGTCGCGATCGCGGTTTTCACGTCGCGGGGCTGGCAACGGGGTCCGGACCCGGTTCAGGATCAGGGCTGGCCGTCCTTGCGGTCTCTGTCGATACTTACGCCTCTTCTGGTTCTGTCCCAAGTTACTCTCGGCGCGGCTTTGCGCCACCGCTCCCTCAGCGTTACGCCGCACATTATCAGCGCGATGATTGTGGCGTTCATGGTCCTGGCAGTAGGCGTGTTCGTGACCCAGCAGTTTCCGGATCATCGCTCGTTGCGGCCGGCCGCGATTGCGCTGATGGGAATCACACTCGCGCAAGTGTTCCTCGGTATCGCCGCGTTGACCATGCGGATGGTAGGCGAGGAGAACGCACTGCCTGTCAAACTTTCCACCGCTGCACATGTAACGACAGGAGCCTTGACGCTAGCGTCCAGCGTCGTCCTCGGGATCCTGATCCAGCGTCATGTCCGCGCTGCCGCGGCTGAACCCGCGATCGCTTTGGATGTAAGGTAACGTGGGTACGATGGACAACGCGGCCCATAGCGCCACCTTAGCGGTCACACCGCCCGCTGCTTTCCGGTGGGGCAACACCACCTCTGCGCAGCGCAAGACTCTCCTTGCGGCCGGGCTCGGCTGGATGCTCGATGCGTTCGATGTCATGCTCTACTCGCTGGTCCTGACCACGCTCATGACCGCGTTCGGGATGACTAAGAGCACGGCCGGTTTCCTGAACTCGCTTACGCTAGTGGCATCGGCGCTGGGAAGCCTGCTCTTCGGCGTGCTGGCGGACCGGCTGGGTCGGCGCCGGATGCTGAGCTACAGCATTCTGACCTACTCGCTCTTCACGTTTGCCTGCGGTTTTTCCACGACCATCCCCATGCTCGCCGTTTTCCGGTTCCTGCTCGGTTTGGGAATGGGAGGCGAATGGAACTCGGGAGCGGCGCTGGTAGCCGAGACGTGGCCCAGCGCGTGGCGCGGCCGCGCGATGGGAATCGTGCAGAGTAGCTGGGCCATCGGCTACGCTTTGGCGGCCGTGGTCAGCGGAATCGTTCTCGCGCATGGAAGCTGGCGGATGGTGTTCTTCGTCGGCGTTTTTCCAGCTCTGGTGACGGTCTGGATCCAGCGCGATGTTCCTGAGCCGGCGCTGTGGCGGGAACACATGCGCAACGCTCCGGATATTTCCGCGGATCAAAGGGCGACAGAAAAGAAGCTGCTGTGGAGAGCCGCTAGGCCGCATGTCGCCGCGCTGCTGAGTATGAATACGTTTGGAATGTTCGCCTGGTGGGGACTGTTCACCTGGATTCCCGCCTATCTGGCGCTCCCGGTTTCGCAGGGGGGGCGAGACTTCAAGATGATGGGCGTGACCACTTTTCTTACCGTCTTGAACCTGATTGGAATGTGGCCCGGCTACCTGCTGTTCGGCGTTCTGGCGGATAAATTCGGGCGTAAGCGGACCATCATTCTCTATCTCGCGATGGCCGCGCTTGCTGTTCCTTTATTCGCGGAGGCTCGCAATCCAGGTTTGATTTTATTCGCGGCGTGTGTTGCGGCGTTCTTCGGCACCGGGTTCTTCACGGGCAGCGGCATCCTGGGAAGCGAACTTTTCCCGACGCCGATTCGCGCCGCAGCCTTGGGCGTGACCTACAATGTCGCGCGGGGCCTGAGCGCCCTCGCGCCGCTGCTGATCGGAAAATTGGGCGAAAGCTACGGGTTAGCCTCGGCTTTTACGGCCTGTGGCGTGGCGTTTGCGCTGGCTGCGGTCAGCGCACTCTGGGTTCCCGAGACTCAGGGCATCGAACTGAAGTAGGTGCTGCCGCCCTAAGCGATCATGACTTTGCGCGGCATCTGCGCGTTGTCTTCGAGGAACGTCTTTTTCCTCTTCATGTCCGCTGCCGGCGGCTGTACATTGCCTTCGGCATCAGTCGCGCGCGCAACCAGCGTATGCTCACCCGGCGTGGCGCCTTCCCAGCGGTAGGTGAAGAACTTCCACGAATACTTAGTATTCGCGGCGTCGAGCTTCGCCGGCTTCCATCCCCCGTCGTCGACCTGGACCTCTACCGTCTTCAACGGCGTTCCGTCGTTCAGCACAAATCCAAAAATCTGATGGGCGCCGCCACTCTTCCGAACCCGCGCGATCACTGCCTTCGGGTGCATCCGGGTGACTTCGGTTTCCACCCATTGAGTGTCTGGATCGGCGTCCTCGCCCGTGCCGTTTACCCCGCGCAGCGTGCGGTACCAGCGGGCCTGGAAATTGCCCAGGTAGCGATCTTCCTGCAGGTGGATTTCCGACAACCACTTCACATTGCACACGCCATACCAGCCAGGCATGATCAGGCGCAGCGGGAAACCATTTTCCTTCGTCAGCGGTTCGCCATTCAGCGCCCAGGCGATGACAGGATCCGGCTTCATCGCATTTTCGAGCGTGAGGCTGCGGCCAAACTGTTGTTCGAGCTTAAACGTCTGTTGCCGGAACACGACATCTTCCTTGCCTCGATCGGCTCCGAAGAACACGACTTCGCGCGCCCGAGGTTGAACGCCCACGTGCTTGAGGAGCACGTTCAACGGCACGCCGGTGAATTTAGCGCAGGAAGAGAGCCCTTGCATCGATCGTGCGCTATTCCCGGAGCACTCGTATCCGTTCACCAAGTCGGTGGACTTCATCGCGCGCAACTCCGCTAGAGTCATTTCGACCGGTTTGCTCACCATGCCGGTGAACTTCAGCCGATAGGAGGCCCCATCAATTTCGGGGCGATTATAGTGGTTGATCGCGAAGAACTGTTCCCTCGGCGTGAGCTGCCCGTCGATCTTCCGGATATCGAGCAAACGAGACCCATTCGGATTGGTCGGGATCGGGTTGAAGGTTTTGGGAATGTCGGTAAACGGAACATCCTCTTCGCCCTGCGCCATAGCGGGAACGGCCAAGTCTGACATAAACGCCAGAAAACTGGTCGCGGCCAATCCTCTTTTCAAAGTCTCTCTGCGGGTCATTTGTTCAGACATGCTCTCGCTCCTAGAGGAGTCTACCAGGACTCCCGAATCATCATACACCATTGAAACGGCCACTGAGAGGGCCGCAACGCTCTACTGCTTTTTCTTGCCTTTCATCATGGTGTTCATGCGTTCGGTCGACGGTGGCACGATCCCAGACACGCGCAGGTAACCCACGATGTTCCCGTAGATCTCATTATTGTGAACGGCGGTATGCAGGAACGAAAACGTCAGCGCCGGCGTGGAGAGGATTTTGGCATCGTCTAACTTTTCGAAAGTGGCATCGCAGTAGTCAAATGAATCCTTCAGATTCTTGATGACATTGGCCTTTCCCTTGATCATGTCTGTCTGCGCCTTGGGCATCGGATTCGGCTCCCCTCGCAGGGTGGAGCAATCCAGGTAGTTTCGCTCTGTGGAATGGTTGATCCATTGAGCGAATGTCATCTGGCCGTCGGTAAGCTTGAATTCGTACTTATCGGCGGGCATCTCGTTGGCGGCATCGATGATGTTTTGTTTGACGCCGTTATAGTAACGATCAATCGTGGTGGTCTTGAGGGTAGTCTGCGCGTGGAGCGAGGCGATCGCTGCGCAGAGGCATAGTAGAAATCTGGTTTTCATGTTGGGTTTCTCTTCCTTCGGTAGTTTTCGTGTTCCGATAGATGATCTTACCGTAAGTCAGATCCGGCGCGGGCGAAGTATTTCCACTACCACCCGAGGTTCATTCAGGCCTATATTAGTTAGGATCTGGGACATCGAGCCTGGCGTCCCGTTCAGGAGTCAGTTCTGGAGAGTTATCGCGACTACTACTGGAACGGTCATCTGTATGTTCCGTTCAACAGTTTTCGTCTCTCGGCCGGCCTCTACCTCCCGTCGGGGACGAATTTAATCGAACAGCACCTGCAGCTACCCGCTGAGTGGGTACCCGGGATTAGGGACCGTGAAATGGGCGGCGAATGGCTGTACCGAAAGGGATTGGGCGCTGCCAGGGTTTACGGCGATTCGATGATTCGGCGTGACATCATGCATGGAGACATCATCGTTTTTCAACGCTGCTCCCTTGAACAGGTGGAACACGGATGGATCGGAGTGATTCGAGAAGGTTGGTGACGAGGAAGGCACCGGCTCGTGGGCCCTCAAGAAGCTCATGATCGAGCGCCCCATGGGAATCACGCGCAACGAAATGGGCGATGAGGTCGATTGGGATAGCCCCGTGATAGTCCTCCGGTCGTATAACCCGAGCAACCGCCCTTGGCAGTTAGACCCGGCCGGCCGATACCGGCCTCACGGAAGATTCCAGCGATGTCTAAAGCCTTACGAGGCTATTCTTGTGGATTCCGAGACGCTCCGCCGCAAAGTGACCGGTGAAGAATAGCGGTTAAACTGAAAGAGAATCATGAATCTGACGGTGCATATTCCCGACGATCTGGCCAGCCGTCTCAGTGCTGAGGGCGGTGATTTGTCGCGTCGCGCGCTGGAGGCGTTCGCGCTGGAGGAATTCAAGAGCGGGCATCTGACCACGCCGGAGCTCCGGCAACTCTTGGGCTATGAAACGCGGGCCGCGCTTGACGGGTTTCTCAAGTCTCATGGCGTGTTTGAAGAGTACACCCTTGAGGATCTCGAGCAGGAACGGCGCGACTTGAGCCGCCTCGGGCTTTAGCGCGTGCGGCTGGTGGTGGCCGATGCCGGACCGCCTCACTACCTCGTTTTGATTGGGTATATCGATCTGATTCCAGCACTTTTTGAAACCGTATTCGTCCCCTCCGAGGTGCAATACGAGCTCTCCCGCGCTGAAGCGCCGCGCGAAGTTCGTTCATGGATCGCCAACCCTCCCGCGTGGGTCACCGTGGTTCCGGCTCCGACTGCAACCTCGGACCCGCTCATGCTGCGGCTCGATCGCGGAGAAAGAGCAGCGATTCTCCTGGCCGCTTCTCTCAAAGTCGACGCAATCCTAATGGATGACCGCGCCGGTGTTGCGGCCGCTAGAGCCAAGGGGTTCTCGGTGGTGGGTACGCTTGGCATCCTCGATGCCGCTGCGCGCCATGGCAAAGTTGATTTAGCCCAAGCGCTCGATCGGCTGCGCAAAACAACCTTCAGGCGCTCGGACGAGCTGTTCGACTCGCTACTAAGAAAGCATCAGGCCGAAGGTGGGAACCGGCCCTAAACTTGTGAAGATATTCTGGCGGTGAGGGTGGGATTCGAACGTGCGATGCGCCAACCGTTTCTGTAAGTTGCAGATTCCGCGTTGCCGACATCACCGTAATTGCCGTGCGTCCCGTCGCTCATTGCCCACCATTGCCCACGGGACGCACGGTGGGCCCAGGGCATCCGTAGCGGGCACCCTCATCTAAGACGTAATATTCGAGCTAACCATCACCTGGTCCTTCTGTTCAGCCCTGCGCATCTACCAGCGGACAGAGAGGCACGCAGTCACCAAGGCCCTGGATGTTGCCTGCTCTTGGGTAATTCTTTCTTTGGGTCAGATCAAGTGCCAATTGATCCGCATCCGACAGCTGCTGGATTGAACAGCTTTGTGTGTATGCGTCGGGCAATCGATTCCGGTACACTGTACCGCGTGATCGCTCTCCGCGCCCCCATACGAATCTTCAGGACGCCAGGCTCATCTTTCACAAGCAGTCGTACAGTTTCACGTCCCAACCGCCATCGCTGAGCGAGATCACCGATGGTGTAATGCACCTCGAATGTCGTATCGCCGTGAATCTGCTGCGATTCGTGATTTCGACTCAAGGTTGCCATCTGGCTGTATTCCCTCTCCGCTACTTTTCGATTGCGGCGACACGCTCCGTTGTTGCACTTCGTGGATCGGGTAAATTGACTGGCGTATATACGTCTTTATCATTATACGCTCAGTTGGGCCGCTATGTCAAAATTGGCTTGCCGCCAAGCGGTCACATGTCGGGCCAGCTGAGTCCACGTAGGAACAAATCGGTTTTCAGGTCTTCGGAAGAATTTGACCGCTGCTGAGCTCCGTATGGAGCGAGATAAACCGCACCGCCGGTAGCCGCAAAATAGGACCTCGAAGCACCTCCATCACACCGTCCTTCCTGGCCTGATAGAGCGAAAAAAAGAGCCTTCGACGGCGATGATCCAGAGGTGAGTCAAACGCGGCCATCCAAAATGCCGAAACCAGCGGCATGAAACTGGCTGCGAAAGGGAACGAGCGTTCGGGCGAGCTTTCACAATCACCGAAAGCTCGATCTGCCAGCGGGTTGACGAAGGTTCGAGGATCCTTCCTGACGCAAACTTACCCACAAATTCCCCGGACGACGCATTCAGGTAGAATGAGAGCTTCCTTCGGACCGATGAGCAATCTGAAGGTTCATATGAATCATCTTCCAGCGGATTCGTTCAGACGGCGCGTACTGGCAGGATTGCCGAGCGTGGCAACTCACACCCCTGAGGTTCCCGCGGCGCGGCGGATGGGCGAGGCTCGAACCGTGGATGTCGCACCACTTCGCGCCATAGTTGACGACAATCAGTTTATCGAGGAAGCCTATCGCCGAATTCTAGGACGCGAACCTGACGTCTCCGGACTCCTCCATCATGGCGAAGCCTTACGCAATGGGTTTCCTCGGGAATTGATTCTGGAGCGCCTGATGAACTCTGCCGAGGCGCGGCGCTTGGGTTTCCGGTTCGAGGGTGTGCCAAATACTGTCTTGTCATTTGGTGCGTGGCTCAAATATCTAAGGCGCGGTGGGCTTAATTCCGCCAAGAGAAGATGGGCTGCCCGACTGCGTGCGATAGCCAAAGAAGTTCTTCAGATCGGCCGAATGGAACGGATTGAGCGGACTGTTGACGCACTGCTTAACCAAGTCTTGGTTCGTTTCGACCACATTTCCGCGAAAACCGATGAGAGCTTGTGGACCATTTCCACGAAGCTTGACACTTATGTAGTCGATGTTGAAGCCCGGCAGGGCCACACGAACGAACTCCTGCAAATGAATACTAATAGCCTCGCCGGCTCCCTTCGGAGCCTGGCGGCGGATGTCGATATTGCCACCCGAGCGGCGGCCACAAAACTTGACACTTGTGTAGTCGATGTGGAAGCCCGGCAGCGCGAGACGAACGAACTCCTGCTAACGAATGCAAATAAGGTCGCCGACTCGATTCGGAGCCTGTCGGCGAATGTCGACTCTGCCACCCAAGCTGCAGCAAGGCAGGCTCTGGAGCGCTACTCACAAATCCAAAGTCAGTTGGATGCGATCGCGGTCTCACAGCGGGCCACGCTGGCTCGCGTGAAGGAGCTAGAAAAACACTCTGGGGCCATTCTTCAGGAGCTGGATCGAATCGCAGCGATCACGGAGAAGGTTGGTAATGTAGTGGCGTGCGAGCTGGATGGCTTCATCGTTGGTGTTCCGCAAGACGAGTGGCGCATGGCCGCATATCATGCCCTTCGCGGCGTCATGGAGCCCGGACTGGTTGCGCTGTTTAAGAATTTGATCCGTCCGGGAATGGTTGTGGTCGACGTCGGTGCCAACGTGGGTTTGTTTACGCTTGAAGCAGCGCGTTTGACTGGATCTGCCGGAAGAGTTTACAGTTTCGAGCCGACGCCCCGCATATTCTCGTTGCTCATGGATAACATCCAGGTGAACGGTTACTTGGAGTCTGGGATTGTCATTCCAAAGCAGATGGCGGTTTTGGATCGCACGGGGGGCGCGACTCTCCGCATCTATCGACATGACAGCGGGCATAACACTCTTTTCGGGGCTGATAATGCCGATGAAGAGCTGCAGGTCGAAACCGTGTCTCTTGATGAGGCGCTGTCCTCAGTTACGCGTGTGGATGTAGTCAAGATCGATGCGGAAGGTTCCGAGCCTTGGATTTTGGATGGCATGAAAGGCATCATTTCGCGGAACCCCGGCATTCGGATACTTCTTGAGTTTGCCCCTGAACACTTGCGCCGCGCCAACGTGGAGCCGGTTTCGTTCCTCGACTCCATCACAAGGTTGGGGTTAGCCTTTGCGCGTGTCGATGATCTTTCCGGTGAACCTCGACACTTTCCGACGGAAGAGTTGTTAGCTTTCAAGACGTCGAACCTTTTTCTCACTTCGGAGGGTAGGGGCGCATAGAGGGTTACTGAGTCCAAACGTGATATCGTAATGACTCCTACAATTCTGTCATGAGCAACCGTCAAGAGAAGATTTTTGTGGCTCACCCTGCCTTTTTCGGCAATGAGAAGAAGTACGTACAGGAATGCCTTGATACGATGTGGATTTCATCGGCAGGCCGGTTTGTCTCCTGTTTTGAAGAAGAGTTTGCGCGTTTTTGCGGAGTCGAATACGCTATTGCTTGCGACACGGGAACAAGCGCCCTCCATTTGGCGTTGATGGGTCTCAATGTGGGTCCTGGAGATGAAGTGATCGTACCCACATTGACGTTCGTCGCGACCGCCAACGCGGTTCGCTACTGCGGAGCGGAACCTGTGTTCGTTGATTCGGAGCCCCGGACCATGAACCTCGATCCAGACAAGATCGAAGGGGCAATCACACCCCAGACCCGAGGTATCGTTGCGGTGCACCTGTATGGACATCCTGCCGACCTCGATCCGATTCTGGATATTGCGCAACGTCACAACTTGTTTGTGCTCGAGGATGCGGCGGAGGCTCACGGCGCGAAGTATCGAGGGCGAACCGTGGGCGCAATCGGGAGCGCCGCGTGCTTCAGCTTCTTTGGAAATAAGATTGTTACCACAGGAGAGGGGGGGATGGTCACCACCAGAAATGCCGCCTTCGCGGAAAAGGTCCGCCTTCTTCGTGGCCAAGGCATGGATCCACAACGGCGCTACTGGTTTCCCGTTGTTGGGTATAACTATCGAATGACAAATATACAGGCGGCGATCGGATTGGCGCAAATGGAAAACATTGAGCAGCATTTGAGCGCTCGGGTCCGTGTTTCGAGCCTATACTACCGCTATCTAAAACCCTACGAACAATTCATTGAGCTGCCAGTTGAGGAGACGTGGGCGCATCACGCCTTCTGGATGTACACTGTCCTGTTGAAGCCGAATGTCTTTATGGACAGGGATCTGGTGATGGAGAAGCTTGCGGCGGACGGTATCGAAACGAGGCCAGTCTTTTATCCCATGCACACGCTGCCACCGTATTGTGCGGGAACCCGCGCCTTCCCAGTTGCTGAACGGTTGTCGCGCTGGGGCATCAGCTTGCCAACGCACGCGCTACTTTCCGAGGGAGATGTTGCTTACATAGCTAAACGGCTCGGGGCGATCTGCGAAGAGGCACAGCAATCACTGCGTTGGACCGCGACCGCCGCTACGGAAGCGGGTTGATGACGAGGGTGGAGCACACCGATGTGTCCTCAACAGCGGTGAAAGACGTTACTGCGGTCATTTCTAAGGCGAGATGCTCAGTAACGGCGGTGACCCGTCCGAGATGAGACCGGGATAGCCGGGACCCCGGCTGCGGTCACGTAATCCGGGAGATCTCGGATCACGGCAGCTCCAGCACCCACTGTAACCCATAGACCGATCCGGATGCCAGGAACGACACTGCTTCCGACCCCAAGCAGCGCACCATCACCGATCCTTACGCTGCCAGCCAGATTTGCACCGGGTCCAATATGAGCGTACCTGCCAATGGAGCAATCATGGTCGATAGTTGCTCCAGTATTTACAACCACCCCGTCCCCGATTATCACGCCGGTGTTTACGACGGCGCCAGGCATGATCGCCACTCCCCGGCCTACCACTGCTCTGGGCGACAATATCGCGCGGCCGCTGATCGCGTTGATCAGTTCCAAGCCGAGTTCTTCTATGCGGCGGGCCACCGCTTCTCTAGTCTCGTTGTGACCAATCGCAACGAATGCAAGATGCACCCCCGAGGCCAATAATTGCGGAAGAACGGCGTCGTTGCCAAGAATAGGATAGCCAAGGACTTCGCTTTGGGTTGAGTCAATGCTGGTACACCCAACCAACTCCAACTCGTTCCGCTCCTCCAGAATTTCGATGATCACACGGGCGTGCCAGCTCGACCCGATCAAGACCACCCGGGGCTTCATGGCCAGTCTCCACCGACAAAGAACGACCTGACGATTTTGCCGAGCATAGAAAACTTCATTGATTCTACCGATTGTATCCCCACGAACACACCCTGCTACAGGAATGGCTTTCGACCGGAATCTTATTGCTATACTCGAAAGCTTATGACGGCGACACGTCTGGCAACCGGAACTCTAGGCGCGGCATTGTCCTTTGCCTTGTTTTCCTGCTCCGCGGACAAGTCCACGCAGTCTGCGAAGCCGGAGATTGAGTTCATGACTTCAGTAGATCCATCGTCAGGGCAGGGAGATGAAGCAGTGCTCACTGCAAGGTTCTCACCACCAGTGGGCCGGACGCTGCGCGAAGCGCGCGTATTGCTGAATTCCGGACTGGACGGAAGATTCGCGTGTTATGTGTATTACCTCAAACCCGACAATGCCTTCCGTCTCGTCGAGGATACTGGTTCGGGCTCCACCGGCATCGCTGTGGGGGCTGCAAGCTCTCTTGAGAACAGCCAGTGCAGTCTGGACGGCACGCACTCGTCGGCGCAGATGGATGGTAACGTTGTCTTGCTATCGCTAGCCTTGAAATTCAAGCTGCCTTGGTTCCATGGAAACAAAAAGATCTATCTCTACGCCGAAGCTGCGGATGGATCCAACTCTGGCATTCAACCAAAAGGAAGCTGGACTGTAACATCGGGCACGGCAAAATAAATGCCAAGGGGTTACTTTGTACGTAACCAAAACGAGACACCGTCGGGAGAAGGTCCCGGCTGCATGGAAGGGTCCTTCCACAACGGTGCTAATACTTGGTTCAATTCTGGATCGATGCTGACGAAGGTTCCCGGAAGGACGACGTCGAAGGGAGCTGACCGGCTCAAGAGGTAACAGGCGAGCAAGTACTGCTCGTTATAGTAACGGCCGATCCAATCAGACGGATAATCCCAGGGTAGATAAATATCGTGAATCTGGACAAGCACCCCAGGCTTTAGCTCTGGAAGTATATCTAAGAATACGACTGTCGCATCAGAGTTCATGAAAGCACGATGCGAATGATCGACGAAGAGTGTGTCGCCCGCCTCCAACCTCGAGAAGATGTTGACGTCCACCTCCTCCACGGGGAGACGGATCAGTTCGTCGCACAGCTGATCGATGTCGGCGCGTGGGTGGGGGTCAATGGAAAGGATCTTGGTGGGCAGGGCGTGATCTCGAATCGCCTTTCGCGCAAACTTTGTCGAATTCCCAGAACCAATTTCAACGTAAAGGTGAGGCTGGTGTAAACAGAGGAAGGAGTAAAGCGCGACTGAATCCAGCCCTGGAAGGAAATCGTTTATCCAAGTGGGGTTCGAATCCTTGTCGGCTCCGCGCAACGGAATCCTGAGGAAGTCTTTCTGAAACTGCAGAAAGGAACTCAGAACGGCGCGGTATTGATCCCGACCCGCGTTGAGGATCCCGTAGAGTCTCTGGTGGGGAGGGCGGCTATAACCATAGCGCGGCCGAAGCGTATAAGGATAGTCATTAATGAAGATCGGAGGCATGGATGAGCTTCAAGATCCAAAGAGCAGGCGATACGCGCGGTCCGCGATCGATGTCGCGGCGTCCATGTTGGTAGTAACCCCCAGTTCCCCGAGCTCTTTGCCTAGCCGGTCGGCGAATTCAAGTACAGGCTTATTTCGGCGGACCTCCCAGGAGAACTTCAGCAGCTCTTGGACGTAGTGGCTGACCTGGAATTGACTCTGGGCAAATTCCAGGGCGTTTCTGCTCAGGCGACCTCTGGCGTCGGGATTTTCCAGCAACTCCCGTAGCGCGATCGGGAGGTCTTGGGCCTCACGATCGGGTGTTATCTTCCAAACGGCATCATCGGGCAGTTCGCTGTAGAACCCGGTGTCAGTTACGATCACAGGTTTCCCATACCATAGCTCTTCGACGATAGAACCGGAGGCGCCCTCAAAGGCCGGGAACCTAAGATTGACGCAAAGATCCGCCTGCTGGATGTAAGCGTGCAATACATCGTCTGGAACGTAGCCGAGAAACCGGACTGATTCATTCAGTCGTCCAGTTCGTACAAGTTCTTGGAGCCGTTTATGGTACTCGTTGGGATATGGTCCCAATACCGCGTAGATAATCTTCTTCCGCATCTCGCCCAGAGTTGCCAATGCCGCGAGTACGGAGTGGACTCGCTTATTTGGATTTACGTGCCCGACCGTCACGATCAGCAGCCGATCCGCCGGAATGCCAAGTTCTTGTTTTGATCCGTTGCGAGCCGCTCGCGGCAGTTCGCAGGCAAGAGGGATTTTGCATACGGGGCCGTCAAACACCCGCCTCACCTCTTCCGCCAGGAAATTGGAATGTGTAATCACCCCGTAGGATCCCCGGACAACGTCTTCAAACATTGGAAAATCAATGACTTCGTCGGTCTCCCAAATAGGCGGCTTTTTGCCCGAAATGGCCGCTGCCGCAACGGCCCGGCCCCGCTCTCCGTAGAGTCGTCTCATTGCTTCCACATAGAAATCGGGTCTCTTGAGGTCATCGAGGTACTGTCCAGCGAAGAAGTGATGCATAACAAAATCGTGCAACACAATCACGCCGGGTACTCTCTGCGCTAAGTGGAAAATCTCGTTGTGAAAGGGCAAGTGATTCCCCAAGTTGTAAACAATGAGGTCGTAGTGCGCCAGGGCCGAAGATTCGACATCGGCGGCGCGCCTAAAGCGAATGCGGGGCACATCCGCTGGACGCTCTTCGGCTGTCTCGTGGTGCCATAGATCCACGGAAGCCAACTTGGCGAGCTCGGGCAATATCTCCTCGCTCCTTCGTCCGATCGAGCTCTGGAACGAATAAGGGGTAACCCAAGCGATTCTCATTGGGTCAGAGCGTCTATTACGCGCTCCCAAGTGATGCCGAGATTGCGGATAAGATCTAGGCCGGCATCACCCATGCATTGTGCGGCTCGCTTGTCCTGATACAGCCGGTCGATTGCCTCGGCGATTGCTCTTGGGTCCGGACCAACGACCAATCCAGTAATGCCGTCTTTTACGAGGAGATCTGTTCCGCCTGAATCCGTGCAGGTGATGACGGGCTTGCGTGAGAAATATGACTCCAGAGTGACGTAACCATAGGAGTCTTCGTCATAGGGTATGTAAACAGTTCCCAGGGCGCGGCTCAAGAAGTCGGCTTTACATTTCTCGGGAATGAATCCTCTCTGCCAGGACACACGATCACGAAGTCCGTTGTCGCGAATGATTTGCTCGATTCGCCCAGCTTCACCGAGATCCTCTTCCTTGCCCGCCAGAATCAGACGAACCGGGGATCGGACATATTTCATGCTTTCGACGGCTAGCCATTGCCGCTTCGCGGCGTTCACGCGGCTAGGATAGAAAACGAAGTCTTCAAAGGACCGGCACGTGAAATGCCCTGTCTCTAACAATGGGGGCCACAGAACCGCCGAGTCGAGCCCATTGTAAGTCTTGAGCCGTTCCGAGGTGACACGAGAGTTCGTGAAGATCCGTCGCGTCTCGCTCAGGAAACGGTTGTCAGCCGTCCGAATCGAGTCCCGGATTTCACGTCCATAGGGTGAATCAGGCAGACCTTGGAGATCCGTGCCCCAGAGGTCGTAAGCTTGTCTGAATTGGTGGAGCAGCCAAAGCACTTTGTCGTCATGCGGAACATAATAAGCCGGAAACTTCAGTGCGATCACCCGATCCACATTAGGCAAGCACATCAGGCGGCAAGCGAGCATACTATCCAGAATTTTCGACGGGGGATCCCAGCGGAAGGGAATCCGGATGAGGACCGCTTCATGTCCACATTCATTAAGCTTAGTTGTGAGGGCTTGGGCAAGGTGCTCCGCCCCACCGCTTAGGAACGGCACGCAATTGTTCACGACTGCGATTTTCATGCGACGAGACTATTCACCACAACGCCCCACTCAATCCCCAATTCGGTGAGCCGCCGTCGCCCGGCCTCCCCCATTCTTTTAGCGAGCGCACGATCTTCGTATAGCCGGTCCATGGCGAATGCCAAAGCTTCAGGTTGGGGTTCGGCGACGAAGCCATTCTCTCCGTCCACGATTAGCTCTCGCGTGCCTCCGGAGTCAGCGGCGGTGATGACGGCCTTGCCCGAATGATGCGCCTCCAGTGTTGGATAGCCGTAGGAATCCTCATCAAAAGGAATATAGATCCCCGCCAGGCTATCGGCAAACAGGTCTGCCTTTTCCTGCTCGGTTATCCATCGGGGAACAACCGTCACTCTTTGTTGAAGATCGTATTCTCGGATTGTGTCCTGGATCTGATATAGGTACGCTTGAGCGTCTGGATCCGGACGTCCGGCAATGACCAGCTTGACCGGCGTTCGGGTGTGACGAAGCGCTTCTACAGCCAGCAGTTGACGTTTATGGTTGACGATTCGGCTGACATATACAAGGTAATCATCGAATGCTCCGGCGCGGAATCGCCCTGGCTGCCACAAAGGGGGATAAAGAACCTGGGCCTCGACTTGGTTGTAGTGTTTAAGCCTAGCGGCCACGACTCCAGAGTTGCAAAAGACTCTTTCCGATTCCTGAAAAGCCACGTTATCAGCGTGGATGATGGAGTCGCGGTAGGTGCGACCCTCCGGCGTGTCCGGAATGTCCTGATATTTGGTTCCCCACAGATCATACGCTGTACGGTGATGGTGGATGAACCACAAAATTTTGCGAGGATGGCTCAGCAGGTAGCTCGGTGGTCGCACGGCGATCAAACATTCACCATGGGCGGAGACATCCAGGAGCCGGATCGCGAGCATTTGATCCAGCATCTTCGTG
>JBEKBK010000013.1:0-37150 GCA_050015435.1 Bryobacteraceae bacterium | reverse complement strand
CCTTCGGATCTCCCCGGGACACTTGAAACTCGATGGGGCGTCGTGACATACCCCAGTATAGGTCAAAACATTCAGGATCGGAAATGTATTATAGCCTCTTTTCATGCGGTCAGAGACCTAGCGGCTCCCTTATACGCAAGAAACGCGACCCGAGTTCCAGCGATATTTGCAAGCACTTCTGCAACCATTGCCCACATTACCGCGTCAGATGAGGTGTGAGGAGGAGAAGACAATGAGGAAGGGCGCAGTAAGCAAGTTAGTGGCGTCGCTCGTGGTACCAATCCTGCTCGCGATGCCTGCGATCCAGGCGTCACCCAAGTCGAGCCAACCCAAGTCCATTGAGGAGCAGGTCCGGCACAAGCTCGTGTCGTTGCCATATTTGACGCTCTTCGACGATCTCTCGTATCGGGTGGATGGCGGGACGGTTACTCTCTTCGGTCAGGTGACTCGGCCGATTCTCAAAAGTGACGCCGAGAAGTCGGTCAAACACATTGAAGGCGTGACGGCGGTGAACAATCAAATTGAAGTTCTTCCGCTCTCGCCTATGGACTACGAGATCCGGATGCGGGAGTACCGCGCGATTTTCAGGGATCCGTCACTCTCGCGTTATGCGCTGGGTGTGATTCCATCGATCCATATTATTGTCAAAAACGGCAACGTGACGTTGACCGGATTCGTTTCTACCCAGATGGACAAGACTCTGGCGTACATACGCGCAAATGGCGTGCCAGGAGTATTCTCGGTGACTAACAATCTTCAAGTTGGAAGCTAAAAACCTCCAGTTTCCTTTCGGACCACCTGGACGCAGTCACACCCCATTCCTAGCGGGGAGCCAGGTTGATCCGCGGCGGCCCCTCTACCCTGGGCGGGCCGCCGTTTTTTTTAGCTATACGGTTGGTTCGGAATGTCCGGCGCGTCCGCGCAACGGTATTTCCGGTAGCATAGCGTTTAGCAGCACGGCCGCGACCATGATCACGGCTCCCACCAAGAAGATCACCTGAAGACCATGCACCAGCGACGAGCGCACATTCGCCAGCAGTGAGCGTAAAGCGAGCAAACCGCCTGGGTAGGAAAAGGCGGCCAGGAGCTGGTCGCGCATCTGGGGCAGCATCATCGGATTCGAGAATAGGAGCAGCGCTTTAGGCGGCGTGCCCGCCGGAACGCCGTTCGCAAAATCGTGATGGTAAATTGTGAGCAAAATGCTTCCGAAGACCGCCACGCCCATCGTGCTGCCGATCGACCGGAAGAACTGCGTGGAAGCCGTTGCAGCGCCCATGTGCTCCCGCGGCGCGGCGTTCTGCACCGCGAGCGTATATACGGGATTGAGCAGACCCATGCCGGTTCCCACGATCACCATCGCGATCACGACCTCCGTGCGATGCGTCGCCGCCCCCATACGCGCAAACAGAATCATTCCGGTGGCGACCAGCGTGGACCCGACCACGACCAACGCCTTGTAGCGTCCGAAACGATGCGTTACCTGACCACTGATGAAGCTCGAGACCACAGCGCCCAGCATGAGCGGGGTCAACAGGTTTCCCGATTGAGTTGCCGAAACTCCCAGCACGCCCTGCATGAACAGTGGCAAGAAGATGATGACGCCGAACATGCCCATGCCCAGCACGAACACCGCGACGGAACAAATGCTGATCACGGAGTTACGAAACATCGATAGCGGAATCAGCGGCTCCTGGGCCTTAGTTTCCGCATAGAGGAACGCGCTGAGCATCATGACCGCGAACGCGATCAGCGATTCCACGCGCACCGAGCCCCAACCGTAATCCGTGACCCAGGTGAGCGCCAGCAGCAGCGGCACCAGACCGCAAATCAGCGTGATGACCCCGGCCCAATCGAGCTTCCGCTTCACGCCTTGCGGATGAAAGTACGGAAATTCCAGATAGATGGCAGTGATCGCGATCACCCCCACCGGGAGATTCACGTAAAACACCGCGCGCCAAGTGAAGTAATCCGTGAGCCAGCCCCCGAGCGTCGGCCCGAAGATGGAGGCCAGCGCCCACACGCCCGAGAAGAATCCGACATAGCGCCCGCGTTCGGCGGGGGAAAAGACGTCGCCAATGATGGTGAAGACCAAGCCAATCATGACGCCCGCTCCCGCGCCCTGCAATCCGCGGAACAGGATCAATTGATTCATCCCGTCGATCCCCAGGAAGTTCATCTTGCCGGCCGCGCCGCACAGAGCCGAGGCCAGGACGAACAAAGCCGAACCGCCTAAGAAAAACCACTTGCGCCCGTAAATATCTGATAATTTCGCGAAGATCGGAACGCATACGGTGGACGTGAGCAGATACGCGGTCGCGACCCAGGGGTAACGGTCAAATCCCGAAAGATAGGCGATGATGCGCGGCTCCGCTGTGCCCACAATGGTCTGGTCGAGAGCCGCCAACAGCAATGCGAGCATCAGCCCGGCCAGTGTTCCCACCAATTGCGGGCGAGTGAGACGAATGAATCCTGAAGTGTGGTAAATCGGTTCCGCTGTTACGGGCACTTGTTCCGATTGTACGCCAGGCAGAATCCACGGCGAGCGCGGCGCTCATGTTTAAGAGCCTATCCGTGATAACATTCAGCGTTGCCCGATCCCAGTGGCGTTTTCGAGAGCGATTTTCTAACGGCACTCCGAGTCCATATTGGCACCCACCATTCGATTTACGCTGCAGTTCCACCGCAAGGCATTTACTTCGAAGCCCTGGTCGAAAAAGCTTTCAGGACGGTCAAGAAACCCTACACCGTCATTGAGGGAACGTCGAGGAACCAGCCCACTCATGATCTCCTCGTTGAGAATAAGCGCCTCTCCTTGAAAACCGAAACAGGGGCAGGCACCCATTCCGATCGAATCACGATCACAAAACTATGTACGACGGAACGGGAGCCGTGGGTCGCAGAGGTCCTAGTCCAGCGGGTGGTTGAGCATCTGGAACGATACGACATTATTTTGATGTTGCGGGCGGTTTGGAATCTACCGTTGATCCGCTACGATCTCCTGGAGATCCCCGTCGCGACTCTCAAACTAATCGGCGCTGCATCCTTTCAACCGGTTGGCAAGCACAAGGGCAGGCAGAGCCTTGGGGCGGATATCTTCGACGGAGAAGAAAGGATATTTCACGTACACTTTGACGCATCCGATGGGAAGGGCTCTATACGCAATCTCTTGGTCGTCGATTGCGCGCTGCTCCTCTCGTGGGAGATCATGATTCACGACTGAAGACGCGTTGGCGCGATTCTCAGCGCCAGAGCGCTCATTCTCCTCTCGTGGATATGATGATACACAGCTTGAAGAGTGCTACTCGCACTTTTCGGACTTACGAAAGACCAGCCAGTAACAATGCTGCCGCCTGCTGTGATGGGCAACCTTCCATTTTGGATCCACGATCGGTCCCTTACGCACTTTAATGATGCAGTCACATGCGCAAAATCCAACCGCGATCGCAGCTTGCACGAGATCGACGTGTGCCCACTGGTATCGATGGTTATGGATGTAGTCTGTGATTTTGCAAAGCAGAATCCCCTCCGCTTTTAGAATTCGATGAGCCTCTCGGGTAAAGGCCGGGTAGAGGTGGGAGAAGTTATACCCGTGTTCTTTTGGAGAACGCGCGCCCAGCCCGAAGCGCACGGTGAAGTCCTTCTGGTCGTCCTTGCCCTGGTTCGGAACATGAGGCGGATCGTCGACGACCACGTCGAAGCGCCCATCCGCAAATGGCATTTGCGTGTTGTCGCCAACCACCGATGGGCGAAGTGTACAGGTAATATCCAGGCCAATAATCTTGTGCTTACTGCCATGCCAGAATCGACCGCTATTTACGGTGGCGTCCAGGATTCGCTTTGGCCTCTTGCGCGGGTAGAAGGCCAGCATTCGCTCGATGAGCTCCGCGTCCTCGCCGTCCCAAACGGACGGCAGCGGCTGGTACGATTTTTCAAACTCCGGTAACAGTGCAGGCTGCATTACTGAAGCATGATACCGCGAACCTGCGCTAATCGATCCGCAATAAATCAATTCTTAGCTCGTCTACGGGCCCAGGCGCACAGCCTGATCTTCTAAGTACAGGGTAATCCTGGACGATCGCCCACGCCGGTGGCTAGGCAAGTGCTCCTGCTACGTTGCAGATGGCCGCCAGCCCACAAATCGCTCCCGTTTCGGCACCCGCAGTGGCGGGATCGGGCAGCGTGAAAGCTCCGCGTGCGCTTCCTTTGAAGACCCAGGCCAAGTCGGCCACCCCTTCGCAATCCTTTAAATCCCGGTTTGGAAATCCGACAGAATTAGCCGTTCCGCTCGCGGTCCTCGGCATCGTGCTGGCGATGATCATGCCGATGCCGGCCTTTCTGTTGGACCTGTTGATCAGCGCCAACATCACGGTCTCCGTCATCGTTCTGCTGGTTTCCGTGTATATCACCAAGCCAGTGGAGTTCAGCATCTTCCCGTCCACGCTCCTGCTGCTGACGTTGTTCCGTCTCGCCCTCAACATCTCTTCGTCGCGTCTCATTCTGATTCACGGGAATGCAGGGACTCGCGCGGCTGGCCAGGTGATCGAAGCCTTTGGAAATTTCGTGGTCGGCGGCAACTACATCATCGGCGTGGTGATCTTCCTGGTGCTGATCGCGATTCAATACGTCGTCATCAATCATGGCGCGGTTCGAATCTCGGAAGTCACGGCCCGCTTTACTCTGGACTCGCTACCCGGCAAGCAGATGTCGATCGACGCCGACTTGAACGCCGGCCTGATCGATGAGTCGGAGGCACGGCGGCGCCGCAAGCAGCTCGCTGCGGAAGCGGAATTCTATGGGGCCATGGACGGCGCGTCACGCTTCACTCAGAGAGATGCGGTGGCCAGCATCCTCATCACCACGATCAACATTGGCGCCGGTTTTCTGATCGGCGTGTTCCAGCATGGCATGGACTTGAGCCGCGCGCTAGCCACTTATACCGTTCTGACCATCGGAGACGGATTGGTCACGGTCATTCCCGCGCTGATGGTGTCGGTCTCCGGCGGCTTGATCGTTACACGGACCAGCTCCGACAACCAGCTCGGAACCGATGTCCGTCGCCAGATATTCAGCAATCCTCAACCGCTTATGCTATCCGGAGCCGTTCTGATACTGATGGCAGCCTTTCCGGGATTGCCGACGTTGCCGTTCCTTCTGCTCGGTTCCGGGGTTGGTTTCGCTGGATGGAAAATCCGGCAAAAAAATGCCATCGCTGAGAACGTGCCGCCGCCCGCGGCTGCCGCTCCCGCCAAGGACAGTGTGGAGGCGCTGCTGAAGGTCGAACCCCTAGCCGTGGAAGTAGGCCTAGGACTAGTTCGGCTGGTGGAAGGGGGCCAGAACTCACCGCTGCTCCGCCGGATCGCGGGGATTCGCCGCCAGATGGCCAGCGAGCTGGGCTATACCGTGCCGCCGATTCGCGTCACCGATAATCTCCAGCTCAAGGCCTCGGAATACTCCGTCTTGTTGAAGGGGGCAGAGATCGGCCGCTCCGAGCTGATGCAGAATTGCGATCTCGCGATTCACCCTGGCGGCACGGCGCCGCCACTTGAGGGAATTCCGGCAAAGGAGCCGGCCTTCGGGATTCAGGCCCTCTGGATCGCATCTGAAACGGCGGACAACGCACGCTCCAAAGGATACACGGTGGTCGACGGCGTCAGCGTCCTGGGAACCCATCTCGCTGAGCTGATTCGCCGGCATGCGTTCGAACTGCTCTCGAGGCAGGACACCAAGAACATTCGGGGAATATGCAGTTGACAAAGCATTACACTTGTGCGATACTTAGACATGGCCAGACATGGACTCTCCCTGATAGACATCGAGCAGGCATTCGGCACGGAAGAAAACTGTGTTCGCTATCTGCAAGCGTTCCGCTGGCCCGATGGCGTTGAGTGTTTGAAGTGCGGATCAAAGCGGGTCTCGAAATTCCAGACCAACGAAACCCAGCGTGAGATCACTAACAAAAAGGGCGAGACGCGCGAAGTCAAAGTACCGGCCCGCATTTTGTTCCAGTGCAATCAGCCCGGCTGCCGTCATCAGTTCTCGGCAACCACGGGAACGATCTTTGCCGATACCCACCTGCCGCTAACGACTTGGTTCAAGGCCATCGGCCTGCTGATGAACGCGAAAAAAGGAATCTCGGCAAAGCAGATGGAGAGGGACCTGGGCGTTCACTACCGCACGGCATGGCATTTGAACCATCGCATCCGTGAGGCCATGCAGGACGGCGATGGCAGCTTATTCGGCGGCACTGTAGAGGCTGACGCTACCTTCGTGGGTGGCAAGTACGATAAACGCCGCAAACGCGGTCCATACGGCAAGCAAGCCGTAGCCGGGGTTATCCAGCGCAAGAGCGATGAGGGCCATTCCAAGGTTCGCGCCTTCCCGGTGGAGAAGGAAATAATAAGCGTGATGTCCACGGTCATCCGTGAGAACGTAGCGACCGATGCCGAAATCATGACGGACGAGCACGGCGCTTATGCTTCACTCAAGAAGCAAGGCTTCAAGCATGAAATAGTGAGCCACACGAAGGAAGAGTGGGTCCGGGGCAACGTCCACACTCAAGGAATCGAGAACTTCTGGAGCCTATTCAAACGCGGCGTGGTTGGCTCATTCCATCAGGTTTCCGTGAAGCATCTGCACCGCTACCTGAACGAGTTCTCTTACCGGTTCAACAATCGCGAAGACGAGAAGATCTTCGCCATGACCGTGTTCAATCTGGTGATGGGATCGGCCCTACGCTACAAGGTGCTAGTTGCTAAGCCTTCGCCCGCTTCCGACGCGCCTTTCGCTTCGGAGTAACCGGCTTCGGTGGCGTGCTCAGAAGCTTTCCGAGGATCGTATCGAACTCGCGCTTGGGGACCTTCGTTGAGTCCTTAGACATATTTGCTCTGACGGATTTTACCACAAACAGGGTGATCGTTTGAGTTAGAGTACCGGTACTCTAATCTATTCACCCATCCTCCAATCACTCCTCTATACAGCAACCAGTAGGAATCCGTGCTACAGTAATAACTAGATCGTGGCGGGTGAAGACCGTCATGCTTGAAATAGCCCTAGGAGAATCATTATGAGGTTTTTGGATGAATTAAAAGATCGACTCGAAGCTGCTCGGGTTAGATCCGAGGAAGTTACGCGTCGGTTCCAAGCCGCTCAGGCAGCAAATCAGCACGCAAACCAACATCTCCAGAAGACGCAAGGTGAATACAACGCCGCGATGGCGGAGTTCAATGGCTGGCAGGTAGCCGTGGCGACTGAGACTAAACGTGAAGCCGAAGCACTTAAAGAGAAAGAGGTGATTACGGTTTCTGTAGAAGCGATCAAAAATCCAGCTCCGGTGACGCCGATCATTGCCGATCCGGCAACAGGGACGAACAAGACAGAACTGGTGCGGGCAACGATCCGTCAACAACCTGGAGGTATTACCCCGGCTGAGATTTGGGATAAAGTCAAAGATCAGATCACGAACAAGACCTATCTTTACGCTATCCTCGGACGCTTGAAAGATCGTGAAGAGGTTTCCGTTAGACGGGGTAAGTATTGCTTTCGTCTACCCAAGCCAGAAATTGTAAAGTCGGAGGACCAAGCAATGCAAATCCAGTAATTGAAAACGGCCAGTCTCGGGAATGCCTAGGAGAAGGAAAACCCAAACTGGCCGTCATCCAAGCTTTCCGGCTTCCACGGTGGTGAAGACACCGTAATCTCGAAGCGCGGAACCAAAGGAGGAATCATGACGTGGTGCGTCATTGCATTCCTTGACGGGTCCGGACGCCGCTACTGCGTCCGACTCCATCGGGTGGCCCCCTGCGCCTACGGTGCAGGGGGTTCACCCCCTGTTTATCATTTTACTACAGTTCTTGCGGTTCGGCAGTAGAATTCTGGGACCTGCTGCTTCGGAGGGCGTGAGCCGGTGCTCGGAAGCGTCTTATAAACGCCAAATCCTGCCACGGATTGCAGTTCGACTCTGCCGCCCTCCGCTCAACCTACAGTCTAACAGTAAAAAGGTCACTCGGTTTCCAGGTAGTACCAGAAACGGAAACGCACCACCCCTAAAAGCGGTCTTATGACCAGACCAACCCAGGTCGGGAAGGGAGGGGGTACCAACTGAAGCGCCGTTATTGCCTAAAGCTGAAGTTCTTCGGGTTTAGGATCAGCTTGATCATTGAACCTACTGAGGCGGTGAAGGGGAAAACTTTCTAGAGCCTCCCCTTCGCGCCCTATAGACTCTCCCTAATGGGAGACCCTAAACAATCGTAACTGTTTCACCAACCCCAGAGTCGAGACCAATCTCGACTCTGGGTACGATCTCATTCTACAAAGGACTGATCCACAAAAAAGCGAGAAGTTCCTATCAAAGTGACACTATAGGGTTGCGAGGTCGAATGAATCGCGCGGCCCTGGAGTTTGTCCGTGGGCCGGTAGCCGGGCCTGTCAACGTCCGGCTATCTTCAACTTGGCCCAATGATTGCACTAACATTATGAAGGGCTACCGTAACGCGTTGAAACTAATAGCATTCAGATTTAGAAACCGTGCAACTACCGGCCATTTGACGCCATCTATTACTGTGGAGGCGCAGTACTAAGGATAAAACGCAGCAGTACTACGGTACAATCCTATGTTGTACTCAGAACTTCTGCTCCATACAATATCTTGGTTACGGCGTCATACTAACACCGTGAGTTCTCCCAAGCCAGAGCCAGTGCAAACCGAAGAAACGGCCACAGAACAAGAACCAATCGCCGTAACTACCTCTGGTGGTGTAACCATTGTAAACGCAAAAGTGCTCCTCTCGAAAGAGAGCGTGAAGAAGGACATCGAGGAATTAAGCAGACGCGCCTTCGGAGCACGAGTTCCGAGCAAGTAAAAAGTCAGTCAGTGTGCCGTCATCCACTGCGGTACTTCTGCCACTCCTAGTCGGGTACTTATTCCTTTCAATTTTCTATTTTGCTAGCTTCAGAGCGCAGTATCTCGATGGTTATCGGCTCTTGATCGAGTCTACAGTGGTCGGTTTCATCATTTTCGTGGTCGCTCGCGGCGCGGCGTTTTGGCTGCATCAATTCAAGTATCCGGCTGAAGCGGAGCAATGGATCACAACAGGCAGCCTAAATTTTCCATTCATTGGAAGTACGATTATCGCGGTGTGTATCGCAGTTTCTGTTCCAATCGCAGGCAACCTCATAGTAGGTCCGCAGAACGCCAAGAACCGCCTAATCGCCAGACACGACAACGGCTTCATCAGGCTCTTCGGTAGGGCATGGAAAGACAATAGAATGGTTTCCGTGACTCTCTCTAATCGTAAGGTCTATATCGGCTATGTGTTGACAACTCCAAACCTTAACCCGCGACAGCAGTTTGTTGGCCTGTTGCCAATTGTCAGCGGTTATCGTGACAAGGACACGCTTCGACTAGTCCCTGTAATCGACTACGCCAAGGTAATTTCCGATAGCTTAACCCCGACAGATTTCGAGATTACTATTTGTATTGATTCCATCGACTCCGCAAATCTATTTGATCCCAAAGCGTACAATCGATTCGCGGACATGGCTTCCTCAGAATCAAACAATCCCACGACACCGCGACTCGCCTAAACCTGCCTTACCTCGGCACCCGTGGCCGTGACCGCTTCATCCGAAGCGTCGGCAACCACGAGCGCCTGCCCCGTGCCTTGGTTCTGCGCCGCTTCACTATAGGCTCTGGGATCTCTTCCGGCAGATCCGCCCGCAGGGGTTCGTCCAAGCCGTGCCAGTAGGCCCAGCGTGTCAGCAGAACGGTCCTGTTGGCCATCATGTTGTTCAGTCCGGCCTTTATGTAGATCCTGTGGATCACATGATAGATCGCCTGACGCGAGACTCCCGTAAGCTTTGCAATCACGCCCGGCCTCAGCCCCGAGGTTCGCAGTTCGATAATCTTCAGTTCCCGATCCGTCAGTGAACCGAGTACGTTTCTCTTCGCTGGCTTCCTTCGCACTCGCTGAGTGTACGGCGGAAGCTACCGGCCTGTCAAAATCAGTGTGCTCCATGGACCAATGCTTTGTCAACTGCATATTCCCCGAACATTCTGGATCGCGTGACGGAAGACAACCCGAAACTGGTCGAGGACCTGGTGCCGAAATTGCTCTCCATGGCAATCGTGCAAAAGGTTTTTCAGAACTTGCTGCGCGAGCGAGTTTCGATTCGGGATTCCGTGACCATTTTGGAAGCTTTAGCTGAAGCCGCGGCGATGACGAAGAACCCGGTTTTACTTACGGAGTACGTCCGCCAGGCGGTCCGCCGGCTGCTGGTCAAGCCGTATTTGAACGCTAAGGGTGAGCTGCCGGCGTTTTTCGTGGACTCGCAAATCGAGCATGCGGTCGAAAGCGGGGTCGAGTACAACGAACATTCGAGTCATATGAACCTGTCGCCTCAGAAGATTCGCGAGATTCTCGATAAGGTTACGAGGGGCGTGGGCTCGCCCGAATCGCCTATGGCCGTGGTTACCAGTTCTACAGTGCGCTATTTCCTGCGGCAGATCGTTGAGGGGAATCTTCCCAATCTATCGATTCTGTCGCACAACGAGGTTCCATCCGGCGTACGCGTCGTGTCCTTGGGCCTGATTCAGTGAGGTTTTGAGTTTTCATGAAATTGAAGAGCTATTTCTCGGAATCCGTTGAGGCGGCCGTCGAGCTGGCCCGCAAGGAGCTGGGCGCGGATGCCCTGCTGGTCAATGCTCGTCCGGCGACTCCGGAGACGCGGCACCTCGGCGCTTATGAGATCGTATTCGGCGTTGCCCCTGGACTAGAGCCCGCTAAGGTGGCTGCGACCCCGGCCGACCGCCTGACGCAAGACATTGCGGAAATGAGACGCGAGATCGAGCGGTTAGGACAGTGCCTTCGCGGAGGCCAAGGCTTGCTCGCGGCCGCCCTTGCCCCTTCGTCCGGATCGAGACAGGCGGAGCTGTATGCGCATCTGGTCGCAAACGAGCTCGATGCGATGATCGCACAAGCCGTGGCGCAAGGAAGTTCGATCGAGGATTTCTTCGAGGTCGACTCCCGGCTGGGGCGGCCGGGAGCGAGCCGCGGGGTCATCGCGCTGGTTGGACCGCCGGGAGCCGGAAAGACCACCACTCTGGTCAAGCTGGCGGCGCGCTACGGGCTGGCCTCAAAGAAGCCCTCGCAGATCCTTTCCGCCGACGTATACCGGATCGCCGCGGCGGATCAGCTTCGTTCTCTCGCTTCCATCTTGGGTATCGGCTGCGATGTAGTGGAGACGCCGGTTGCTCTCGCTCAGGCCCTGGAGGAACATCGCGCCAAGGAGTTGGTGTTTATCGATACGCCGGGTCTGGCCCGGGCGGAGATGGAAGACGGCGCCGACCTGGCGCGGCTGATCGCGTCGCATCCGGAGATCGATACGCACCTGGTGCTTCCAGCTTCCATGAAGCCGCTGGACATGGCCCGGGTGATCGATCGCTACCAGGTCTTTCAACCGAGGAAACTGCTATTCACGCGAATCGACGAGACCGAACGCTACGGCGCGCTGGTGAGCGAGGCGGCGCGGCGTTCGCTGCCGGTTTCGTTCCTGGCCACCGGCCAGCAGATTCCCGACGACGTCGAGCCCGCGACCAAGGTTTGGCTGGCGACGCTCGCGCTTGGAACCTCGGGAAACAAGCCACGCAGCCTGGGGGCAAGCGCATGAAGGAAGCGACCCAGATGGGAACCACCAGCCCCGCGTCACGCTACGGCTATCAGGAACCGGCATCCGAGTTCTCGCCCGAGGAGCGCGAGCGTCTGATTCTCGAGCATCTGCCGCAGGTGCGGCTGATTGCCCGGCGGATTCATGAACGGCTTCCCGAAAGCGTGGTTCTCGATGACTTGATTTCCACCGGAATCGTCGGTTTGATCTCCGCCATTGACCGGTTCGATGCGACGCAGAACGTCAAGCTGAAGACTTACGCCGAATACAAGATTCGCGGCGCGATTCTGGACAGCCTGCGCAGTCTCGATTGGGCGCCCCGGCAGCAGCGCAAACGAGCCAAGCAAATCGAGGGAGCGATTGCCGTGGTGGAACAGCGCGTCCACCGGGCGCCGACCGAAGAAGAGATCGCGACGCATCTCGGCAAAACCCTGGAGGAGTATCACGAGTGGCTGGTCGATGTGCGGGGCCTCACACTAGGAAGTCTCGAAAATGCGTCGCCCGATGAAGACAGCCGTGATTTACTCAACTACATTTCCGACGACGAAGAGAGCTGGCCTTCCCGCCTGGTGGAGCGGAATGAGCTGCAGAATCTGCTGGCCGAGGCCATCAGCAAGATGCCCGAGATCGAGAAAACCGTGCTCAGCTTGTACTACTACGAGGAGCTGACGCTGCGTGAAATCTCCAAAATCGTGCGCCTGCACGAGTCGCGGATTTCCCAACTCAAAACTCAGGCGATTCTCCGGTTGCGGGCCTACATGGAGAAGCGCTGGCCTAGCCCTAGGGGAGTATAAGGGTGGCTGGAACCCGATCCGCCGTTCCCAAGTGGTTCGGCGACGAATTTACCTCGCTGCTGGCCGGAATCTTCGAGACGATGGTGGGGGAACGTCCCCTGATCGAGTGGGAGACCGTCGCCGCTGCTCCCGCCGAGGTCACGATGCGCTGGCGGCAGCCCTTTTCCGGAGTCGACGGAGGCGTTTGGGTCACGGCCGCGGAGAAGGATTGGCGCGGCGCGGCCAATCATGTACTGCGCGGAGCAGGTATCGCGGAAAGCGACGACGCCACTCTCAAATCAACCTTTCTCGAAGTTGCAGGCCAAGCGCTCTCCGGGCTGGCGCAGGCGCTGACTGGGCGGCTCGGCCGGGAAATCCTGCCCGAGGCCGGCGAAGAAATAGCTGTCGCCTCAACCGATGCGTCCTGGATTTCCGCGCGTCTCAAAATGGGTACGGACGAATTCGACCTGATCATCGGGATCGAAGACCGGCTGCTCGATGCTCTTGCTGCCTCGGACTCGGCGCCGCCCGCCGTTGCCGACGTCGAGCCAACTCCGAGTGCCAAGTCCATCGCCGCGTCCCCGCACGCGGATTCCAAGACGTTCGAGTTGCTGCTCGAGGTGGAGGCTCCCGGTCAGCGTGTCTTTCGGACGCGCGCAAGTACCTCTCAAAGACGTCCTGAAGCTCACCACTGGATCGGTCGTGGAGCTGAACCGTGCGGTTTCCGAGCCGGTCGAAGTCATTGTAAATAACTGCGTGATTGCACGCGGCGAAGTAGTCGTGGTCGAGGGGAATTTTGGAGTGCGGATCCAGCAAGTCATCAGCCGCCAGGAGCGTCTCCGGACGCTGAATTAAGGTGGGTGGGGCCGTTCCCTGGACCGCGGCCGACGCCTCGTCGGCCTTCTTCTCTGAACGGGAAAGCTGGACCAAGGGTCCGCGGCCTACGAGCCATTGGTGAGATTTTGACGGACGGGAGCCACTATGGTTCATGCCAGGATGATTCAAATCTTAATGCCCTATGCACTGATCGCGTTGGCTCTGATAGGAAGCCTCGGCCTTTTCCTAAGTCTGAAAGGCGAGCTCTGGACGAGCGCGCGGAAGCAACGGCGGCGGGTAGCGCAAATCACACAACGGCTGGACGAAGCTTGGACCAGCAGTCAGCAACCCGCGATTCCGCTTCTGGCCGCGCCCCAAGCTACGCGATCCAGTCTGAACTATAATCGCCGGGCGCAGGCATTGCGGTTGGCGCGGCGAGGTGACGACCCTTCGCGGATCGCGGCCGTACTCGGGATGACCCGCAAGGAAGTGGAACTGCTGCTCCGTGTTCAGACCATCACGATAGCCAAGGCTAGCGGATCGAATTGACCGCGCGTGCCCGGCCTTCCGGTTCGTAGCTGCCGCGGTCATCCTCGCTGATCGTGACAGTGACGGTTATTTCCTTGTGATCACGTATCACTATCAACGGAATCGGCGTACCGTGAACCGAACGGATGCGGCTCGACACATCGGCCGGGGTAGCCACCTTCGAATCGCCGACGCGCGTGATGACGTCCCCCGCTTTGACGCCGGCCTTCTCCGCCGCCGAACCTTTCAAAACGGAACGCACCAGCACACCTTCCTTCACGCCGAAGTACTCCGCTAGTTGGCCTTGAAGCGACTCACACTCAACTCCAAGCGCGGCACTGCGCCAGGACATGACGCTGCGCGGGATGTCCGGCATGTGAATGTCGAACCGCTCCGGAGGCGCCATGCCCACGATTCCCGGCATGGGGCGAGTTCCGACCTTTACCGTCACCATCTGGGCAGATCCATTGCGGCTGATGGCCAGCTTGATCTCGCGCCCGGGCGGCGTCTCATGAACCATTCGCGAAAACTGCTCCATGCTTTCCACGCGTTGCCCGTTGTATTCCAAGATCACATCTCCGGCTTTCAATCCCGCTTTGTCGGCCGGACTGTCGGGCCCCACCCGAGTGACTTCGACGCCGCCAACCTCGGATAGATTCAGAGCCTTCGCGCGATCGGTATCGATCTCATGGAGCATGACGCCGATGTAGCCGCCGGACGGGAGCGGCAGAGGCACTCTCGGCGGCTGCGCATTGGCGGGTGGAAGCACCGCCAGACCAGTAGCTAACGAAACCATGAGCGCCATTTTAGAGAACTGCATATACGACCCCTATTTCTGCTTTTTCCTATTTCAATCTGCGCAAGTAAATCGTCCCGCTGTCGACATTAATATGGAGCACCGGACCGCCTCCGTTTATCGCCCCTTCGACCGTCGCCGGCTGGGTGACACCGAACGTGTTCGAACGAATTCCCGCAAAATCGGATACGATTCGCGGCCGGCCGCCGGCATCATTTTGCGCCAGTACCGAGAGCGCGAGGTTCGCTGGAATCATGACCGTAACGTCGCCTGATCCGGCGACTAAAGACGAATCGTCAAGCTTGGTGCCGGCCAGCAGTTCCGCCAGGATGCTGCCTACCGCGGTAGAGATTCGCAAAGGACTGGCCGAAGTCTTCACCCGAATAGTACCCGCCGCGGATTCGCATTTCACGCCCCGGGCGGAGCCTACTTGGATCGATCCGCCGCGGGTGTCGGCGACCACCGTGCCGCCAGCTTGATAGACATCAATCACGCCCTCGCCAGTGTGCGCCTGCACGGTGGAGGCTGCCTTCTCCACTTGAATATTGCCCCCCTCTGTCGAGAGGACCAGCGGGCCACCGGCCTGACGCACGATGATCTCGCCGCCCGCGGTCTGGCAATTCGCGTCGGCCCCGGCCGAGTCGACCATAATGGATCCGCCACCGGAAAGACAGCGCACCTGTCCGTTCACTTTGCCGAGATGAATTTCACCGTCGCCGGTCCGGCCCCAGACTGCTCCGTGAATTCTATCGCAGCGGATCATCCCGGCGGGTGTCGAAGCCTGAAGGCTGCCTTCCAGATCGTACGCCTCGATATCGCCGGTCTGGGTGTCAAGAATCGCCAGATTTACGGAACGGGGGATGAAGACTTGCAGTTCCGAGATCACATTCCCAGTGGCCTTCGGAAGCACCACCAGGGTGATACCATCCGGCCGGCGTTGTGCCAATGCCTCCCAGCTACCGAGTAAGCGCAGCGCCTCGGCTTCCGAACGTGCTCTTACACGCTGGGTCAGTATGTAAGTGACCTGATCGCCCGTGGCTCCACGCAGCACCACATGCCCGCGCGTCGCGATGCGCAAGCGAGCAGTTTGGGGCACTGCCACCGGAGTGTTAACGGTTCGAACCCAATAGAGTCCGTCCTGCTCGAGCCGCGTGCTTTGCGCCATCGCAGTCGCAACCAGCAACGCCGAAACCAGCAATGCCGCGGCCAGCTGCGGCAATCTACTCGCTTTCACCATCGTTGTCTTACGTCCACTCATCTAATACGTCTCGACGGAGGCGTTCATCGCCTCCAACAGGCGCCGGGACCGCTCCCGCACGTAACCCTGTTGCTCGCCTCGCTGTAGAAGTTCCTGCAGAGTCCCGATAATTTGACGATCCTGGTTCGCGTTCGTTCCTTCGGTCAGGAGATCGATCGCCTGTGTGCGCAATCCCGGATTTGCGTCGCTCAAGAGTACCTGAGACAACGCGCTACGAACCGCCGGCTCTTGAGCGAACGGCTTTAGACCTTCCATCGCCTTCAGCCGTACCCCGGCATTCTGATCGTGGCGCAGCGCGAAAATCAGAACATCACGGATATCCTCGGACTGGGCGCGGGTGTTGAGAATGTCCACAGTTTCCGCCCTCAGCCCCGGATCGGAAGGATCCTTTGCGGCGGCGAGCAACAGCGAGCGAATCTTTACATCGTCCAACTGGCCGGAGATCACGCGCTGCCGGGTCTCATCCAGCACGATCTGGACCCGGCCGCCGGAGGCCGGCTCAACATAGCGTACCCGCGAAGTCTGCGGGTCGGCCAAGCTCATGGCTTGATTCTCGCCGCGCCCCAGCGCTCCAGTCGAAAAAAAAGCGCCCGGCGTAAGCCGAGCGCCTAAAAACCCCAACGCGATGAGCGTCAACGCACCTACCGGCCGGAGAACCATACCCGCACGATGCTGAGCGAGCATCGCGGTGAATTGCGTCCACCAGCTCATGCGCGCCGCCGGGGCGGTTTCCTCATCCATCAGTCGGGCGTGCAATTCCTGGCGGCACTCTCGCAGCAACGACGCTGACGGTTCAATCTCTACCGCGTGGAACGCGTTTTGAACCGCCTTCTCCCGTTGCAGCGCCGTGCGGCACGCCGTGCACGCATCCAGGTGCGATTCCACCCGTTCTTCTTCGTCGAAAGAAAGCTCGCCGTAAAGCAGCATGGGAAGCTGCTCCCTCACGGCCGTACAGGTCATCTCTTCGTGGCCTTTGCTCATATGAAATCTCCCAAACCGGTCCGCATTTTCTGGGTTGCCCGGAACAGACAGTTCTTGGCGGCTTCTTCGGTGGTGCCCAGGATCTCACCAATGCGCCGCAGCCGCAGTCCCTGGTAATGCCTTAATTCGAAAACCATCCGCTCGCGCGGAGTCAACTCGCTCATGACTTCCTTGATTCGTTTTCGCACCTGACCGCTAAACATGTGCCGTTGCGGATCGCCGTCCGCCCGCTCTTCAGCGACTGTATCCATCCGGTCCATAGGGCCGTCCGTGGTGGTGAGCACGGACGACTCCTCTTTGCGGACGTTGCGCTTGCGCATATGATCCAGGCAGAGGTTGGTGACGATCCGGTACAGCCAGGTGTGAAAACTGCAGTCGAAACGAAAGGAATTGAGGTTGCGAAAAACACGCAGGAAGGCTTCCTGGTAAACGTCGCGCGCGTCTTCTGGTGACCTCAATAGATTCATAGCGAGCCGGAGCACACGTTGATCGTAGGCTTGAACGAGCTGCTCAAACGCGGCATGATCGCCGTCCTGAGCCGCCCGGATCAGCGCCGTTTCATCCATCATTACGCCCGACTTGAGGGGCATGATTGCGGCTCCACTTTCCCGGTACAACACCTATAACGACGGTGATGAAAGAGAAACGTAACGTTCGGAAGGTCCTACGAAGTCCTATGCGAGTTCCAGATCGATCCGTTTGGCCGCCGGGTCCAGGCTGACGATTTTGAAGCTCCGCACCTGACCTGCCCGGATTCCCTCGGCAACGGTTTGCTTGTCACCGCCGGATTTCCATTTCGCCTCGAGCATCGCAGTCAACGAGGAAAGGTCCGCTTTTGAAGGGCCTGCAGCCCCCTCTTGTTTCTTTTGCTCGGGCAGTTTGCAGTGCCCGAACACACCTTCTCCGAGCTCGACTCTGGCCCGTCCACCCGAAACATCCACGACTCGGCCGGAAACAGTTTCGCCTGACTTTCGCTCCGCGATATATTCGTCGATACTTGTGGGCTCCAACTGTTTAATGCCCAGCTTGATCCGCCGGCGCTCCCGGTCCGCTTCGAGAACCTGGGCCTTAACCTTCTCGCCCACCTTCAAGACTTCATTGGGGTGGTTCAGCCGCTTTTCCCGGCTGATGTCGCCGATGTGGATCAACCCTTCGATCCCGTCGCCGAGATCGACGAACGCTCCAAATTTCGCGAGGCTGACGACCACCGCTTCCGCCGCCGCGCCCACCGGATATTTTTTCAGCGCTTCTTCCCACGGGTCCCCGAGCGCCTGCTTCAATCCCAGCGCGATTCGACGTTCCACAGGGTTGACGCCCAAGACAACCACTTCCACCATGTCGCCCACTTTGACCACGTCGGCGGGCCGCAGGTTTTTCTTCGTCCAGGACATCTCCGAGACGTGAATCAAGCCTTCGATTCCGGGGTCGAGTTCCACGAAAGCTCCGAAGTCAGCGACCCGCGCCACTTTGCCTTTGACGCGCGCGCCCTGCGGATACTTTTCAACCGCGGTGGTCCACGGATCCGGCAGCAATTGCTTCAACCCGAGCGAGATCTTACGAGTCTCGCGCTGAATCTTGAGGATTTTGACCTCAATAGACTCGCCGACTGTTACCACTTCGGAGGGTTTGGCGCTGCGCGAATAGGACATGTCAGAGACGTGCAGCAGGCCGTCCACGCCGCCCAAATCGACAAAGGCCCCAAAATCCGTGAGGCTGCGAACCGTGCCCCGCACTACCGCGCCTTCTTGAAGACGTCCGAATGCTTCCTCTTTGGCGGCGCGCTCCAGTTCCTCGAGAATCACGCGACGGTCGACGACCACATCTTCAGACGCCGTATCGAGCTTGGTAATCCGGCATTCGATCGATTGTCCTACCAGAGCTTCCATCTCCGCTTGTTCCCGCACACCGCTGCGCGAAGCCGGCATGAACGCGCGCACGCCAACGTCCACCCGCAGCCCGCCTTTGACCACTTCGAGCACCGTGCCTGCGATGGTTTTCTTCGCGGCGAAGGCTGCCTCCAGGGCGCTCCAGTCGCGCGGCGTCTCCACCTTCACGGTCGAAAGCTGGTAGGTCCCCTGTTCGTCTCTTCCTCGGATGGAAACGATCAATCGGTCGCCCTTCTTCAGCGGCTTGGCAGGATCGAGCGGCACCACGCCATCCATCTTGCGCCCGATATCGACGAAGACACCGTCGGGCGTGACGGAAACAACCGTCCCTTCCAGCGTTTCGCCACGGGCTTGGTGGCTGTGTTCGAATTCAGAGAGGATGTCGCCGAAAGAGCTGTCCGTGGACGGCAATTCGGACTGGTCGGATAGATTGGACTGGGGCATGCAGGGAAAGCCACTTTTATTGTGTCACATTCCGGCTTCTGGGCTACGTCTAAGTCTCTGGGTCTAAGGCGAAAGGTCTAAGATCGTCCGTTATCATGTCCACAATGCCGTCCGCCTGGCGCCGCTACGTTCGTCCGCAGGACTTTGTCTGGGTCTTTCTGTTTTCGGTGTTGGCCGTCTTCAGTCCGGATCGCAGCCCGATTGTCATCCTTCTGCTGATCGCGCTCGGGGCGGCGCAAGTGCTCGAACCGCGGATGGGCCCCATCGCCTCGATTGCGCTGAGGCTGGCGCTGTGTTATCTGCTGATTTATTTCACCCAGGGCATCGCCAGCCTGCTGTACCTTTTTCTGCTGTTGCCAGTGATCACCGCCGCCACCAGCTTTGGGCTGCTCGGAACGGCGCTGGTGACCCTCCTGGCGTGCGCCGAGTATTCTTCTTTTCTGGTCTACATCGATTGGGCCAACCAGAAAATCGAGTGGGAGGGCTGGATCGAAATTGCGCTGCGGTTGTTGACTCTGCCGTTGGTCGGCTTTCTGACCCATCAACTCGCCGAAGGCAAGCGCATGGAGTCGCGCAAGTATCAGATGGCGGCGGAGCAACTCGAGGCAGCAAACAAGAGTTTGAAGGAAGCCGAAGCGCAGGTCCGGCGCGCGGAACGGCTGGTGGCCCTGGGACAACTCACAGCAGGCCTGGCTCATGAGCTCCGGAATCCCATGGGAACAATGAAGACTTCAGCCGAGTTGCTCGCGCGCAACGTCCCGGAGGACAACGCAATTGCCAAGGAGATGGCGGGATACATTTCGTCCGAAGTCGATCGGGTGAACACCATCATCACCCGCTTCCTGGACTTTGCCCGTCCCCAGCATCTGCACCTGGCTCCCGGCGATCTCGATGCCCTGCTGGATACCACCATCGACCGATTTGAACGCGAGAAGTCAGGCGCAACCGCGACGATTTCCGTATACAAGAATTACGCTCCGGATATTCCGCAAATCGAGATCGATAACGGCTTGATGGAGCGGGTGTTTTCCAACCTGTTGATCAATGCGGCTCAAGCCAGCCCGCCCGGCGGCGCGGTTACGGTGAAGACTCGCGCAGTGGATTCCATGGTGGAGGTCTCGGTTATCGACCGCGGGTCCGGGATCGACCCGAAAAACCTCGAAAGCATTTTCAACCCCTTCTTCACCACGAAATCAGAAGGCGTTGGGCTTGGGCTCGCCATTTGTTCCAAGATCGTCGACGAGCACGGCGGAAAGATCACAGTGGAGAGCACGCCTGGCGAGGGGAGTGTGTTTCGCGTATTCCTCCCGCTCCCGGTATCCTGAGGGTATGCGGCTACGCATCGTGATTTTTCTGATTGTTGTTTCCTGCACCAGCTTTGCGCAGGTTCAGGTTAATCCCCACTGGGCGCATGCGCCAGAGGCGCAGTCAACGGCTCCCAATCACTGGTCTCTGAACGGCGCAACTGTAAGGCGCGCCATCGCTGAGATTTTTGAAGTAACTCCGGTACGAGTCGACTTCCCGGCTGGTCTCGATGATGAAAAGGTTTACGATTTCGCCGTCGATCTTCCTCCTGGAGGCGGAAACACGACGGCGTTTTTGCAAGCGGCCTTCGAGAAACAATTCGGGATCTCGATCACACGCGAGAAACGGATGATGGATGTTTATGTTCTCACCGCGCCGAACGGACCGGGCAAGCTGATTCCTTCCGCCCCCACGGAGACGCACAGCGTCCGAGTTCGGAGTGGGGGCCTAACGGCTCATGCCATGGGCATGCCGATGCTGGGGCAGTTCTTAGAGTCCCCGCTGGTGCTGAATCGCCCTGTCGTGGATGAAACTCATCTCACCGGCGAATACGACATTGAAGGGAGCATGATTCGCGGCGGCGCGATCCAGACGCTCCAGGGCTTCGGGCTCTCCGTCACCCCCGACCGGCGGACGATCGAAATGATCGTCATCCGTTCAACCCGGTAGACTTTAAAATAAGCTAATGCCGCGCCCAACGATCCTCGTGATCGAGGATGAAGAGAAATATCGCCGTGTCATCGGGCTGCATTTGTCCGCAGCCTCTTTCGACGTAAAAGCCGTGGGGACGGCCGAAGAAGGGCTGAAGCTGGCTGGCGATGTCGACCTCATCCTGACCGATCTGAAACTCCCCGGCATGGACGGCCTGGAGTTTCTGGCAAAGCTGAACAGCCAGAACACGCACGCTCCAGTCATCGTGATGTCGGCATTCGGCACCGTCGAAAACGCCGTGGAGGCGATGAAGAAGGGCGCGGTCGATTTTCTGCCTAAACCGTTTTCGCTCGATCATCTGACCGTGGTGGTGGCGAAAGCCCTCGAGCTACGCAAGCTTCGGGACGAGAACCGTGACCTGCGCGAAGCTCTGGGCCAGAAGTACCAATTCGAAAATATCATCGGGCGCAGCCCGGCGATGCAGGAAATCTTCGCGACGATCACCCGTGTGGCCGGTACGCGGGCGACTGTGCTTCTGGCTGGTGAAAGCGGCGTCGGCAAGGGCATGATCGCCCGCGCGATTCACCAGCACTCGCCCCGGAAGGATCGTCCCTTTGTGAAGATCGACTGCACCTCCATCCCCGAAAACCTGATGGAGAGCGAGTTGTTCGGCTACGAAAAAGGAGCCTTTACGGGCGCCAACATCTCGAAGGCAGGGAAGTTTGAAGCGGCCGATACAGGAACCGTCTTCCTTGACGAAATCGGCGACGTGCCGCCGTCAATCCAGGTGAAACTGCTGCGCGTTCTACAGGAACGTGAGTTCGAGCGATTAGGCAGCAACAAGACGATGCACACGGACGTGCGCGTCGTGGCGGCCACCAACGTCGACTTGCGCGCCGCGCTCGAACAGGGAGCGTTCCGGGAGGATCTCTACTATCGCTTGAACGTAGTACCGATGAACATCCCGCCGCTCCGCGAAAGAAAGGAAGATATTCCGTACCTGGTGGAACACTTCGCCAAGAAGTTCAACGGCGAGATCAGCGAAGGCGCGATGGAGCGCTTGCTGAGCTATCATTGGCCGGGCAACGTCCGCGAGTTGGAGAATGTCGTCGAGCGGAGCATCCTGCTGGCGCAAGGCCCGCGCGTTGAGGCGGGTGATATCAGGATCGATACCGGTGGGCAGCGATCCCGTCCCGCAGCCGCCGGGGACGGCTTCCTTCCGGAGGGCATGTCTCTTGACGCCTATGAACAGCACATCATCCGTGAAGCGCTGAAACGGGCGAACGGCAACAAGAGCCAGGCCGCCCGCTTGCTCGGCCTCACCCGCAACGCGTTACGCTACCGGCTGGCCCAGATGGGTATCGAAGAAAAGCCGGGAACTGAATCATGAATCCGTCTGAGCGCATGTACACGTATTCAAGGCTGTAGAGACCATGCATATCCCAGACGGCTATCTGAGCCCATCCACGTGCGCGACGCTCTACGCAGGGTCCGCGCCGTTCTGGTATGTCTCGCTGCAACGCATGAAGCGTCTGCTCAACACCCGAATGGTCCCTTTGCTCTCGGTGTTTGCCGCGTTCTCCTTCATCATCATGATGTTCAATCTGCCCCTTCCTGGCGGCACCACCGGCCACGCGATTGGGGTCGGCATCGCAACTATCGTGCTGGGACCCTGGGGCTCGATTTTCGCGATTTCGATTGCCCTGATGATTCAGGCCGTGTTCTTCGGGGACGGCGGGATTACCGCCTTGGGAGCCAACTGCTTCAACATGGCGATTGTTGGATCACTGATCGCCTACGCCGTGTACCGCATGATCTCCGGACGCGTTTCGATTGAATCGCCGCGCAGGGTGTTCGCTGCCGCGCTGGCTGGCTATGTGTCCATCAACGTCACCGCCCTTTTAGCGGCAATTGAACTGGGAATCCAGCCGATGCTCTTCCGGGATGCCTCCGGCGCACCACTCTACGCACCGTATCCGCTGCACATCGCGATTCCGGCGATGATGATCGGGCATCTGACCGTGGCGGGACTGGCTGAGATGATCGTGACCGCCGGCGTGGTCGCCTACCTTCAAAGAGCCGAACCGTCGTTGCTCAAGTCAACCGCGCCTGGTGCTGCCGTGAGCGCGCCGGGAGGATCGGTTCCCTCAGGGGGCTGGCAGGCCACGCGGCCTCTCTGGGTCGCGCTCGCCGTTCTGATGGTCTTGACGCCGCTCGGTATTTTGGCGGCCGGGTCCGCGTGGGGCGAATGGTCTCCCGCCGATTTCTCCAATCCTCAAGCCCGCGAGTTGATCGCGTCCACATCCGGGAACCAAATCCCGGCTGCTGAGGCTCCGGCGGGCCTGCAACGCTTGTCGTCGTTCTGGACCGCACCGATGCCGCGCTACGCTCCTCCCTTCCTCAAGAGCGCATCCTTCGGGTACCTGCTCTCGGCAATGGCCGGAACCGGAATGATCATTCTGCTATTCCTGCTGGCCGGCCTGGTTTCGAGCAGGGTATGAGCTTTATCGAGCGCACGATCGCGAGCTTCATGGCCGTGTCGGAATACGCCGCCAGTGCGGAGCAGATCGCGGCGTCCCGAGGCGCGCTCCAGCGTGTGGACCCACGAGTAAAGGTCGCCGGACTCCTGGGATTGATCGTGGTCGTTGCTGCTTCGCACCGCCTACGGGTAATCGCCTTCATGTTTGGCTGCGCCCTTCTGCTTGCCATGCTCTCTCGGGTCAATGTGTTTAAGCTCGGCACGTGGGTGTGGGGCCCGGTTCTTTTCTTTACCGGAGCGATCGCGGCTCCAGCTATCTTCCTGACTCCTGGGAATCCGATGTTTGAGTTCCACGGCTTCAAGGTCACCTCGCAAGGCGTCCGCAGCGCGCTCTTTCTTGTTTCACGAGCGGAAACCACAGCGACTCTTTCGGCGCTGCTGATCCTGACCACGCCGTGGCCGTGGGTGATGAAGTCATTGCGCGTTTTTAAGTGCCCGATGGTCGTGGTGGCCATCCTGGGGATGACCTACCGCTATATTTTCGTAATTCTCCAGACCGCTCTGGATATGTTTGAATCCCGCCAGAGCCGGACCGTTGGCCGGTTCGAACCGGCTGAGCGCCGCCGCCTTGCCGCTTCCGCAGCGGGAGTCCTGCTGAGCAAGAGTTTCCAATTAAGCGGTGACGTGCATCTCGCCATGCAATCGCGCGGATTCCGTGGCGAAGTTTACGTGTTGCAGGATTTTCACGCCGGAACCGCCGATTGGATGTGGCTCATCGGGTTCACCGCCATTGCGCTCGCATCGATTTGGTGGGGTTTGTGAACGTTTTCGAGCTTACTGGCGTTTCCTATTCCTACGATTCGGTGGCTGCGCTGAGGGACGTCTCGCTCTCGATCCAGGCGGGAACGCGCGTAGCGTTGCTCGGAGCGAACGGTTCCGGAAAATCGACGCTGCTCCGCTTGCTGGACGCGCTCTATTTTCCCGATTCCGGCAGCATTTCCTTTCACGGACAACCGCTCGACCGCGATCGCTTTGAGGACGATCGATTCGCATTCGATTTCCGGCGTCGTGTGGGCCTAGTGTTTCAAAATCCCGACGTGCAGCTTTTCAATCCGACCGTTTTCGACGAGGTTGCTTTCGCTCCGCTGCAACTCCGGTGGACCAAGGAGGAATTGATCCGCCGGGTGACGGGCATGCTGGACGTGATGGAGATCGGTCATTTGAAGGATCGGCCGCCGCATCGCCTTTCCGGGGGCGAAAAGAAGCGTGTTGCTCTCGCTTCCGTACTGGTGCTGGAGCCCGAAGTGCTGCTCCTGGATGAACCGACCGCAGCCCTGGACCCGCGCAGCCAGAGCCAGATTATCGACCTGCTGATCGGCTGGGGCAACGGGAGCAAGACCGTGATCACCGCGACCCATGATCTTGGACTCGTCGAAGATATTGCGGATTACTGTTTCGTGCTGCAATCCGGCAAGGTCGCCGCCGAGGGCGATCCGAACCTGATCCTAGGAGATCGCGTGCTGCTGGAGCGAGCCAACCTGGTGCATGCGCATCGGCACAGGCACGCTTCGGGAGAGGTGCACGCGCATCCGCACACTCATCCGCACAAGCATGATTGACTAACGTGAGGAAACTGGAATCTCTCGCACTCCATCATCCAGGCCATAGATCCTGATCGTCTGCGGTGCCCGGTTCACGGGTGCGGAAGTCGGTTCGGCGATCCGCAGATTGGTTGTCGGGGGCGCTTTGCGCATCGTCCGAATTTGGTTCTCGAGCTCTTCCTGGGTGAGCGCGAACTTCACATGGATCCGGTTTCCGTCCGAGCTAACCTGCACCTTGCGGGCGACGTTCAAGGCTTCCTTGATATCCAGCTTCGAAGTCAAGGCCGTCTGCATCCCGTTGGTGATGAGTTTCCCGATTAGCTCCGCGGCTTCCGGGGTACTGGTGAGGACGCCCACGTCGAGATCCATTCCTTCGTGCAGAGAGATACCCGCGTCAATTCCGCGAATATCCTGGACGAACCGACCGAAACTGACCGCGCCGGGCTGAAATGCTGAAGGAGAAATCGTCGCGATCAGCCACACGTTATAGCTTGAGGACATGGCTGCGCCGCGCGTGACCAGCGAGTTAGGGTTCTTGGCGCCCCGGTGATCAATGGCGCCCTTGATGGACGGAACGTCGCCCAGGACAATCGTCTGCGGATTGAGCATCGCCAGACCCATGTTGTCGCCCATCGGGTAGATCTTGACATCGTTATACGTCTGGTGCTCCCCGTGGAGCAGCGGACCCACATGCTCGGGCGCGAAATGGCCCGTTGCGATCAGAAGGAACGGCGGATTCTCCTTCTTACCGCCCTCTTCCGGCCCTGGAGATGACACGGCGATTTGGTCAACGTCATCCAGGATCTCCATTCCAGGGAACTGAAACATACCGACCCCGGTTTGCTTGATATCGCTCCCGAAAATTTGCGCGACTGAGGATTGGCGAAGGCTTCGTATGTCGAGTCCGATCAGCGCTTTCGCATCCGGGTGCGTGAATTCCAGCGCGGACGGGGTCGATTGGCCGGCTGCGTTCGCCAGGCACAACGAGAACGCGGCAATGGAAACGCACAAACGATGCATGATGGGCTCCTGTTGTGATCGTATCGGTGATCACGCGCGGGGCGAATCGGGTGAATGTCTTAGAAGGATCGCGTTTAACGCCGACGGACGGGTTAAAGGACGCGCTCCGCGGTGAATTTGGCGGCGACAACGAACGACTCGCCGAAATGAAGAACCCCCAGTTTGGCTGACTTCGACTTCTTCGTCCCGAGTGGCGTGACAAGCGGCCGCTCGCCCTGAGCCCGAAGAGCCTTGGCATAAGCTCGCATTAGAAAGTCGGGACCCCGGCACACGCATTTTCCGGACTCGATGTCTACGTAGCGGTCAAAAGGAATCCAGTCATCAACCGCATCGGAGTGCGCCTGGTAGAGCGCGCCCAGGATTGCGGGACTGGCGAAGTTCGCAAGCCAGCGAAGAACAGCCCGTTGCGCCGTATACTGACGGGCTGCCGGATGGCTGGCCGGGTAAACAGCCAGCCCACCTCCATTGAAATCGGTGAGGTGCGTCTCACGGACACCCTGACAAATTACGCTCCAGGCACCGGTCTTGCTTCCGCCGCGACCCGCAATATGAACGGCGAAGCCTACCTCCAAGCGAGTCGAGGTCTTGCGAACCTGCTCCACGCGCACCCATCCGTCGGGCAGAAGGGCGGGAATCGATTTAGCATGTCCGATGCGCATGCTGGGTGATCGCTCTAGTATCGACCGCGACAATGACGCCGAATCACCTCGCCCTGAATCGCGCGATCCATCTGCGCAAGTGTTTTCGCTTTGCCCGTAGCCGGTAAACAACCCACGACACGATCGAGATCGTACTCAGCAGGCTTGGGGGACGCTTTGTCCTTGCCTGAGCGCTGGGTGGTTTTCATCGAAAAGACTCCAGTAAAATGATGGCACACGGATGAACGCTGCTGATTTTCGCCGGATCGCTCTTAGCCTCGAAGGCGCGGAAGAGGGTTCCCACATGGGGTCGCCGGACTTCCGGGTTGGCGGCAGAATCTTTGCCACGCTCGCCTCCCAGAGTCAGGGCTACGGTAACCTGATGCTCACGCCTGAGCAGCAAGCCACATTTGTTGAGGAACTGCCAGAAGTTTTCTTGCCCGTCCACGGCGGATGGGGAAGAATGGGCGCGACTCATATCCGGCTGTCAAAGGCGAACGAGGATGTCCTCGCGGGTGCTTTGCGAACCGCTTGGAAACTGCGCGTGGAGAAAAACGCGAAGCCTGCCGCTAAGACCACTCGGCCTCGCGGCGCTCGGCCAGCCAAGCAATAAAGTCCGTCGCTGGCGGTGTGACGCCCAACTGTCGCAGCATGGCCGCACATTGTGCGCGATGTCCGTGGCTGTGCATACAGACCTGTGTAACGGCCTGAGCGACGGAAAAGGTACGCCCCGGAAGGAAGGGCGTCTCCAGCCTGCGATCCAGGTCGGGTTCGTGGAGTTTAGATATCCATTCCAGCTCCTGGGCGTGAGTTTCTTTGTATTGCGCGGCTACATCCCCGATCGAGTCAGGAGTCCGGGATTCCACTTCGAGTACGAACACGCGGCCGAGAATCAACGAGAGCCAGAACCGATTGGCCAGGATAACATGATGCAGGAGTTCACGGAGTTCCTTGTCTTCCGCGGCTTTCTCGTGTCCGCGAACGGATCTTAACAGCGCGGCGTTTGCGTATCCTTTGTGCCGAACCAGGTCTTGAAGCAGGTCGAGCATCAGACCCAGGCGCCCATCAGGCGTCCCAAGCCGCCCCGTACGCGAAAATTATCCGAGCGATCGCGGAAATATCGCGCGTTGATTTCTTCGATGCCCAGGTCCTCCAGATGGTGGAATCCGAGCGCCCTAAGCTTCGCGGCAAGCTCTTGCGGATCGAAGAAGAGCTGAAATGGCTCGCCTGCCCTGGCGACATGCCAGGCCAAGGCGTCCAAAGCGATTCGTTGCAGAAAATTAAGCACGGACTTCGCAACCGCGTAATCGAATACGAGTCCACTTCCTGGCGGCATCGCGGCGACATACGACGCAGTCGCGGTGAACGCGTTCTCCGTGAGATACGGCACGACCCCAAGCCACGCGAAGAAGGCACTCTCGTCCGAACGAAAGCCTGCTGACCGGAGTTCGTCCCCCAGCGATTGCTGTTCGAAGTTCACCGGTACGAAGATCGCTTCGGGCGGGATCAGGATTCCAGAGGTTTTGAGCTGCTGTTGTTTCCACATCTGCGTGGACGGGTGATCGACTTCGAAGACACGGAGGCCTACGCCAGCGTGGGTATTTCTAAAGGCGAACGTATCCAGGCCAGCTCCCAGTACGACATATTGGCGCACTCCGCTATCGACGGCCTTTGCGAGCTGGTCTTCGGCGTACCTGCTGCGGACCACTACAAAGGCTCGCAATGCTTGTAGCGCGTGCGCACTTCGCGAGGCCGAAGACGTGAGCTTGGCCGCGACCTCCGGACCGATGATCGCAAGCGCCAGCGGATCATCGAAAACCTTGGGATGGTCGACGAGCTGGTGAGCCGCGCGCCGAACCGCCACTCCAAGCGCGGTTCGACTCGGCTTATATTCCATCCACGTTAGTGCGTTGCGGTCCCGGCGCTGGTGGACATCTTGGTCTTGATCACGTCGACCAGTTCCTGGACGGACGATGCGCTCTTGGCGAGCATCGCTTTCTCTTCGGCGTTGAGCTGGATTTCGTAAATTTTCTCGATGCCGCCGGCGCCGAGCTTCACCGGCACACCCACATAGAGCCCGTTGATTCCGTACTCGCCCTCGAGCAGCGCGGCGCACGGCAAGACTTTTTTCTTGTCTTTCAGAATCGATTCGACCATCTCCACCGCGGCGGCGGCCGGCGCATAATACGCGCTTCCGGTTTTCAAGTACTTTACGATTTCCGCGCCTCCGTTGCGCGTGCGGTCCACCAGCTTGTCGAGAGTGGCTTTGTCCATCAATTCCGCCAGCGGGATGCCCGACACGTTCGATAGCCGCACTACCGGGACCATCGTGTCTCCGTGGCCACCCAGAACCACGGCGGTCACATTCTCAACCGAAACGTTGAGCTCCTGCGCGATGAAAGTGCGGAAGCGTGCGGTGTCCAGCACGCCCGCCATCCCGATCACACGATTCTTCGGAAATTTCGAGACCTGCAAGGCCGTCCAGCACATCGCGTCCAGAGGATTGGTCACCAGAACCAGAATGGCGTTCGGCGAGTGTTTGGCCACCTGCTCCGTGACGCCCTTGATCACTTCGTAGTTCGCCAGCAGAAGATCGTCGCGGCTCATGCCCGGCTTGCGCGCCAGACCGGCGGTGATCACCACCACGTCCGAATTCGCCGTCGGCTCATAATCATTCGCGCCGGTCACGCGCACATCGAAGCCTTCGATCGGGCCCGACTGCAACATGTCCAGACCCTTGCCTTGGGGAACACCTTCCACGATGTCCACGAGGACGACGTCTCCCAACTCTTTCATGGCGAGATTCACAGCGCAGCTCGCGCCTACGTTCCCGCCGCCCACAACCGTCACTTTTTTACGCATAGAAGTGCGATTATAACGTACTTGAGGAGGCGTACCTTCACGCGTTGAAACCATTAGACGGCATCACTGTTCTCGATCTCACGCGCTTGCTGCCCGGCGCTGTCGCCACGCAATGGCTGGTGGACTTTGGCGCAGAGGTGGTCAAGATCGAACAACCGGAAATCGGCGATTACGCGCGGCGCAGCTTCGCAGGTCATGGTGAAAATCCGATCTTCGCGCATACGAACCGGGGAAAGAAGAGCGTGACGCTTGACTTGAAAGACACCGCCGGGAAGGACGCTTTCTTGAAATTAGTGTCCAATGCCGACATCTTGATGGAAGGTTTTCGTCCGGATGTGATGGATCGGCTCGGCCTCGGGCACGAAGCGCTGCGCGAGCGCAATCCGCGCTTGATTTATGTGGCGCTGACCGGCTATGGCGCGAACGGGAAATACGCCGCGCTCGCCGGGCACGATATCAATTACCTGGCGTTATCCGGCGTGCTCGATTTGACGGGGCCGGCGAATGGGCCGCCGTGTCTCTCGGGCATCCAGGTTGCGGATCTCGCCGGAGGGTCGATGCAAGCGGTGATCGGAATTCTGCTGGCGCTTGAAGCGCGGCACCGCACTGGGCGAGGCCAGCGAGTCGACGTTTCGATGTTTGCAGGCTCCGCAGCGCTGTTACCTGTGCCCGTTTCGTCATTTCTCGCGACCGGAGAACCGCCTGAGAGAGGCAAAGAAAGGCTCAGTGGGCGGTATGCCTGCTACCAGATTTACGCAGCGGCCGAAGGATCATACGTCGCGGTCGGCGCACTGGAACCGAAGTTCTGGCGCAACCTCTGCCGCGAGCTTGGCTGCGACGAGCTGATCGCAGATCAATACGCCGATGACGCGCGTCAGGCGGAAATGAAGGCGGCATTATCGGCGAAGTTTCTTGCCGCGACCGCCGAAGAGTGGTTCCAACGGCTCGGCTCGAAGGATTGCTGCGTGACGCCGGTGCGGAATTTGAAAGAGGCGATCGCCGATCACCCGGTTGCGCCGATTCCGTTCCTGAGTGAGACTCCCGGGCGAAAGGAAGGGCGCGCCCCAGGTCTGGGAGAACATAACAAGGAACTTCTGTTTTTTTAAGTCTCGGCTTCTTTTTCCTTCGGCTTCGCTTCTTTGCGCGCCTGCTCGAAGAGGAAATTCAAGGTTTTTTCCGTGCGAATGTGACCTGCGATGCGGGCCAGAGCGCCTTCCTTCTGGAGCCGTGCCCTGGTCACCGCGACCGCCTCACGTTGCTGGCGCGCGATGCGCTGCACTTCGCGATCCACTTCATCTTGAGTGGCTCCGATGGCTTCGCGCTCCCCGATCCTGTCGAGTAACAGCGACGCTTTCACATCCCTTGCCGCGCGGCCTTTCTGCGTCTCCTTGACTTTCTCCCAATCGAGTTTGATCGATCGCGGATCCACGCCCTGGCCTGCCAAGGTTCGCAACTGATTTTCGACGTTGATTTCGACCTGCCGGTCCACATAAACCTCCGGCAGCGCGAAATCGTGGGTGTCCACCAATTTATCGAGGAGCTGTTGCTTCGCTTCCGATTGAGCCTCGTTCTCGCGATCGCGCAACAGCGCTTTCCGGACCGCATCCTTCAGCTCATCCAGAGTCTGGTAGTCTCCTAAATCCTTCGCGAACTCGTCGTTGAGCTCAGGCAGTTCCTTCCGTCGAACGGCTTTCACACTGGCGCGGAAGCGGACGGTACGTCCCGCCAGGTTCTTGCGCTCGTAATCTTCTGGGTAGGTGACCTCGAACTCGCGCGACTCTTCCGGAGACGCGCCGCGCAGATTTTCGCTGAACGCGGCGAGAGTGCTTCCATCCCCGATCTTGAGCATCACTTCGTCCTGCGAGACCTTCTCAGCCACCCCGGAAAGGCTTTCGAGCGAGATCACCGCGTAGTCGCTGTCGGCCAGAGGACGCGGCTCTTCATTGACGTACTCGGCCTTTTGTTCCCGGATTTCATCGAGTCGCGTGGCGACCTCGCTGTCCAAGATTTCGGGTTCGGTGTAATGCACCACGATGCCCCGATATTCGCCCAGCTCGAAGGTCGGCGCGACTTCAAAATCGGCCTTAAAGCGCAGCGGTTCGCCGGCGTGGAAATGGACCTCGGTGACGGTCGGCTGCCCCACCACCTGCAAATGGTCCTTCTCGGCTTCGGCTCGGAAAAAGCGCGGGACGAGCTTATCGAGAACGTCGCGCCGGACTTCGCCGGCGAAGCGCGTCTTCACCAAACTTATCGGCGCCTTGCCTGGCCGAAAACCCGGCAGCCTGACCTTCTTTTGAATTTCGGCGACTGCCCGCTCGGTCTCGCTCTCCACTTCCGCGAGGGGCACGGTGATTTCGATCGAGTGCTTACACCCTTCGACTAAGGCCACTGGGCTCCTGAGCTCCTGGTTCCAATTTAGGTCCCTTCGGACCAGCCGGCAAGATACTCTTCCTGCTCGGGCGTGAGCCGGTCGATCTGCACCGACATGGCCTCAAGCTTCAACTTGGCGACGTTCTTGTCGATCTCTTCCGGGACGGAATAGACCTTGTTTTCGAGCTGGGCGTGATGCTTCACCATGTATTCGGCACAAAGGGCCTGGTTGGCAAAGCTCATATCCATCACCGAGGCGGGATGGCCTTCCGCCGCTGCCAGATTGATCAGCCGGCCTTCCCCCAGCACGAACACCTTGCGCCCATCGCGGAGGGAGAACTCTTCGACGAACTCGCGCGTCTCACGACGATGGGAGGCCATCGTGGCGAGGGTCTCGAGATCGATCTCGACGTTGAAATGGCCCGAATTGCAGAGAATGGCTCCGCTCTTCATGCGCTCGAAATGATCGCGGGCGATCACTTTTTTGTTCCCGGTGAGAGTTACGAAAATATCGCCGATGGGCGCGGCTTCGTGCATGGTCATGACGCGGAAGCCGTCCATTAATGCTTCGATGGCCTTCACCGGGTCGATTTCCGTGACGATGACATGGGCGCCCATGCCGCGCGCGCGCATCGCGACACCGCGTCCGCACCATCCGTACCCGGCGACAACGACGTTCGATCCGGCCAATAGAATGTTGGTGGCGCGTATGATTCCGTCGAGCGTACTCTGGCCCGTTCCATAGCGGTTGTCGAAGAGATGCTTGGTGAGGGCGTCATTCACCGCCACGATCGGATACGCGAGAACGCCTTCTTTCGCCATCGCGCGCAGCCGGATCACGCCGGTGGTGGTCTCTTCCGTTCCACCGATCACACCGGGGAGGAGTTCCTTGCGCTTGGTGTGGATCAAACTCACGACGTCCGCGCCGTCATCCATGGTGATCTGCGGGCGGTGGTCGAGAACCGAGTTCAGATGCGAATAGTAGACTTCGTTCGACTCACCCTTAATTGAGAACGTAGGGATCGCGTAATCCTTAACCAAGGAAGCCGCCACATCGTCCTGCGTCGAGAGCGGATTGGACGCGCATAGCGCGATGTTCGCGCCCCCGTCACGCAAGGTGATCATCAAGTTTGCCGTCTCCGTGGTCACGTGCAGGCAGGCGGCCACTCGTATACCGGCAAGGGGCTGACTCTTGATGAACTGCTTCCTTATCGTGGCGAGTACCGGCATGGACTGGGCAGCCCATTCAATCCGGCGCTTTCCGACCTCAGCCAGCGCCAGGTCCTTTACGTCACAAGCGACAGTTGTAGTTGGACTCATTCTTCTTTATCCTCCGACTCGATGTCTAAATCCGGCCAGCGGCAACGGGCTGCGCGGCTTCTTTAAGGGCTGCGGCCTTGTCCGTAAGTTCCCAGGTGAAGGTGTCCTCGGTGCGTCCGAAATGGCCGAAGGAAGCCGTCTTGCGATACACCGGCCGGCGCAACTTCAAATGTTCGATCATGCCCTTCGGGGTGAGCTGGAAGTTGGACCGAACCAGTTCCACCAACCGCTCTTCTTCCACGGTCCCGGTTCCAAATGTGTGGACCATGACAGACACCGGTTCCGCGACGCCGATCGCGTAGGCCAGTTGCACTTCGCATCGCTTCGCCAGGCCGGACGCCACAATATTTTTGGCGATGTACCGCGCCATGTAGCACGCGGAGCGGTCAACCTTCGTGGGATCCTTGCCGGAGAACGCGCCGCCGCCGTGCCGGCCCATGCCGCCGTAGGTATCCACGATGATTTTGCGGCCCGTCAGGCCCGTATCTCCATGCGGTCCGCCGACGACGAAACGCCCGGTCGGGTTGATATGAAACTTGGTGCTTGCATCGACCATATCGGCCGGCAGAATCGGATCGATAATGTGCTTCCGCACTTCCACGCGAAGAGTTTCCGTGGAGACGTCGTCATCATGCTGCGTCGAGACGACCACCGCGTCGATACGCACAGGTCTGCCATCGACGTACTCGACGCTCACCTGGCTCTTTCCGTCCGGCCGCAGGAATTTGAGTTTGCCAGCCCGGCGCACTTCGCTCAACTGGCGGCACAGCTTGTGCGCCAGCATGATCGGGAGCGGCATCAACTCCGCGGTTTCGTCGCACGCGTAGCCGAACATCAAGCCCTGATCGCCCGCGCCGCCGGTGTCCACGCCCATGGCGATGTCGGGCGACTGGCTCTGAATCGTGTTCAGCACGCCGCAGGTCTTCGAATCGAATCCCATCTCCGCGTCCGTGTAGCCGATATCGTGAATCACGGATCTGACCAGCTTCGGCACATCGACGTAGGTTCGCGTGGTGATCTCGCCGGAGACCACGCAAATTCCCGTGGTCACCAGAACCTCGCAGGCTACGCGGCCCGTCGGATCCTCGGTCAGCACCGCATCCAGAACCGCATCCGAAATCTGGTCCGCCATCTTGTCCGGATGGCCTTCGGTCACGGATTCGGACGTAAAAATATGTCTCATTCGATCTGCCACTTGCGCGGTCCTCCAAGGGGATAATATTTGTGCTTCGATCTACAGAGGGAGACCAAAAGACCAAGTGTAACACGCGGTTAAGAAACAATGAATACTCTGGCGGTGGACATCGGCGGTACCAAATTTTCAGTAGCACTATTCGAAAACGAGCGAATGAGCCGGCGCGAATCGCGGCCGACCGATCGCGAAGGCGGACCCGAATGGATGTTGTCTCAAATCGGCTCCATTGCGCTTGACTGGAAGAAGGAGTCCGGCTTCGGCCGATGTGGCATCGGGTTCGGCGGACCGGTCGACTTCGCTCACCAGCGGGTCGCTTTATCGACCCACGTAGCCGGCTGGCGGGATTTCCCTTTGGCCGGGCGAGTTCAGGAGCTCTTCGGAGCTCCCGTCGTCATGGATAACGACGCCAACACCGCCGCGCTCGGCGAAGCTCGCTACGGAGAGCACGGGGCCCTTCCCCTCTTCTATATGACCCTTTCCACCGGTATCGGCGGAGGGATCATTTTGGAAGACGGCGCCATCTACCGCGGGGCCGATTCCTGGGCGGGAGAGATCGGACATCTGACGATTCGGCCGGATGGCCCGGAGTGCTTATGCGGCTCGCGGGGCTGTCTCGAACGCATGTGCTGCGGGCTGTGGCTCGAGCGGGATTACGGTAAGCCCGCCCACGAGCTGTTTCACGACCCCAGCTTCGTCGAACATTACGTGGTCGATCTGGCCCTGGGATTGAAGGCGGCGATCATGCTGCTGAATCCCGCGCGAATCGTGATCGGAGGCGGAATCGCTAAAGCGGGCGAAGCTTTGTTTGCGCCTCTGCGGGCGGAGTTGGGGCGGCAGATCACGTCATGGTCCGGTGCGCGGATTGATGTGAGGGCGGCGGCACTGGGCGACGATAGCGTGCTCTGGGGGGCGCTTGCGTTGGCCCAACCTTAGAGATCCGCGTTCATCTGTGTTCATCCGCGGCCATTTTTTTTTAACCTGCTCAAGCTACAAAAAAACGGTCGTACATCAAATCAGCTGCCCGAAGCCCTGGGCCACTCTGCAGCAAACTCGCGGAATGACGTCATCAGATCCGCCCACCAAAACCCACGCGCGCGAATAAATTCCGAACCCTGCTGGCCGTGGCGCACGGGATGATCGGGTCGCAGCGCGGCCCAGCCCGAATGACGCACGGTGACGCGGGTCCCGGTCGGCACGGCTTCAAACAGAACCCCCACCTGCGTGCTCTCGCCCGGGGCAAAGTTCACTCCCCGCCATTCAAACTGGAACCGATCCGGCGGCTGCCAGACCGTAATTGTTCCCACCGTGAACACGCGCGGTCCTGCCGGCGAATCGAACTCTTCGATAAAATGCCCTCCGAGCCGCGGCTCGAAGCGCAATCGGCCGGGCTGTTTTCCCGCAATGCGAAACTTCGGCCCGGACCGCCACCAGAGGTCAGTCTCCTCGGTAAAGATGGCGAACGCCGCAGCCGGGTCCACTGAGACGGTGACGCTGACGGTCACAAGATCGGAAGTGGACGGCATCATGATTTTGCTTTGCGCCGAATCTTCGAACGTTCCACATGGTCCCGGAAAGCGGCCAGCTCGCCGACCCAGAAGGACTCGACCTCTCCCAGCCAATCGCGAAGCTGATCAAAAGGTTCCTTCCGTAGTTGATAGATGCGCACCCTGGCGTCTTCTTCGACTCCTTGCTCGTGGATCAATCCGCTTCGCCGCAGCACTCGCAAATGCCGGCTCAGCGCCGGTGGAGTAAGCGAGAGGGCGGCGGCAATTTCCCCGGCACGGAGAGGCTGCCTCTTCAGCAGGTCAATCACTGCTCTGCGGTTCCGATCGGCCAATGCTGAAAGAGTGAGGTCGACTTCGACCTTCGGCATAAGCCTACTCACCCGGCGGATTCCGTACGCGCTGGGTGAACCACCAGAGATGGCCTTCCAGATCGAGGGCTCCATAGCTGCGGTCCGCCCAGTGGTCGGCGCCGTAATCGTGGACGGTGGGTTCTTCAACCACGGTCGCGCCGGACGCACGAGAGCGCACACAATGCTCGTCCACGTTGTCCACGAACAGCATCAGAGACTGGGTATTTCCTCCGTCGATGGAACGCGGACTCGCGCCGCGCGGAAACTTTGGATGTCGAGGCCTGGTTCCGCTCTGGGCCACCATGATGAGGGCCTCGCCATAGACGAGCTCGCTGTGCTCAATGCGCCCGCCGTCGCCCTCCACTTTCAGCCGTACGTCAAACCCGAAAGCTTCGCACAGCCAGTCAATCGCCCCCCTGGCATCGTCATAGTAGATCGCGCTGGATAATCGGGGCCAGCCCCTTGGTGTAGCTTTCATGTACAATAGTTAACTAAAAATGATACCATTGTCAATATGAGATATATCGTTATGGGCTAAAACGTCGGGCGCATTCTTATTTTCTTGTGCGAACCGCGGATGCGTCGTGGCCATTTAGCCTCGAGCGAAGCCAAAAGATGCCCGCAAAACTGAGTCTGGGTTATTCGGGTTTCTTGAACAAACTATCGAACGCGGCGCGAGCATCGTTCGCATTGCGCGGCTCCAGTGGAGGC
>JBEKBK010000012.1:0-37809 GCA_050015435.1 Bryobacteraceae bacterium | reverse complement strand
GGAGGATGCGTTGCTCCTGACTGAAATCGATGTCAGCGCGGAACAATTCACGTCTAGTCTGGTTTCGTTGAGTGCGGTGGTGAGCCGCTCCATTGAGAGCACGTTCGAGTTCGCCGAATCGCGCTTCGTAACACTTACCCCGCCGTCGGCGGACCAGAACCTGGTCGTGGGAGACGAGCAATTGTTGGTGCGAGCCTTACACGCGCTGCTCGAGACCGCCGTCAAATTTTCCGAAAAGGGCGAGAACGTACGACTATCGCGCGACGTTGGGACCGATTCGCCAACCGTTATCATTGAGAGCCATGGCAGGACGATTCCCGGTCGCGCCTTGGCGCAATTCTTCGATCTCTTTTCGATCACGGAGGCCGGCACTCCTGGCAGGGACCTGGGGTTAGGTCCCGCCCTGGCTTACCGGATTCTTTCGCTGTTTGGCGCTTCGGTCAGCGTTGCGAATCGCGATCCTTCCGGCATCCGGCTGACCATTTCACTGAAGAATCCCGCGCTCGTTCGGGCTTGACAGATTCCATATTTCGAGTAATATGGAATTACGATGGGATCGCGAAAGAGCGCCGAGAAAGTAGCCAAGTACGCGGACATGTTCTCCGCCATGGGAACCGAACCGCGTTTGCGCATCATGCAACTCTTGCTTTCCGCGCACCCGGAAGGTCTGAATGTGGGCGAGATCCAAGGCGAGCTCGGCATACCGAATTCGACCCTCTCCCATCATTTGGACAAGCTCAAGAGCGAGGATCTGGTCAATGTGCGCCGGGAGAGCACGTTTCTCTGGTACACCGCCAATACCGAAATGCTCCAAGAATTACTCGGCTTCTTGTACGCCGAATGCTGCACGCGCAACAAGGCCATTAAACCTGAGGCAATTGTCACCCTTTGCAAGTAGGAGGCAACCACCCATGATCAAGCCGAAAGTGCTGTTTCTCTGCTCCGGGAATTCGTGCCGGACGCAAATAGCCGAGGCGTTCCTCCGCGATCTGGCGGGAGACCGGTTCGAAGTCGTCAGCGCGGGCAACGAGGCCACGCCGCTCGATCCCGCCGCAGTTGAAGCCATGCGCGAGGTGGGAGTTGACATTTCCGGCCATCAGTCCAAGAAAGTCGATTCTTTTATTGGGGAGCGGTTCACTTTTGTGATCACGCTCTGCGACCGGGAGCAGGAGCGAACGTGTCCGATCTTTCCCGGCGCCATCTGGCGGCGGCAATGGAATCTGGAAAATCCCGTGCGCGTCGAAGCGCCCGAGGAACACCAGCACGCTGTTCGCCGCATCCGCGACCAACTGCGCCAGCAGGTCCTTCAATTTGTCAGCGAAAACCAATAAACGAGGCAATTTAACCATGGAAATCAAAGAGATCGTCAAAGAGAAGTACGCCGCGGCAGCATTGCGCGTCACGTCAGGCGGAAGTTCATGTTGCGGGAGCAGGCCGGCAATTGACGGCTGCGATCCGATCACTTCGAATCTGTACGCTTCTAACGAAACCACGGAGATCCCGGCGGAGGCCCTCCAAGCGTCTCTCGGCTGCGGCAATCCGACGGCGCTCGCTCAACTGAATCCTGGCGAGACCATTCTGGATCTTGGTTCCGGCGGCGGCATCGACGTGTTGTTGTCCGCCAAAAGGGTTGGGCCTACCGGTAAAGCGTTTGGCCTGGACATGACGGATGAGATGCTCGCGCTAGCTCGCGAAAATCAGCGCAAGGCGGGCGCGCAAAATGTCGAGTTCCTGAAAGGCGAGATCGAAAACATTCCGCTACCGGACAACTCGGTCGATGTCATCATTTCGAATTGCGTAATCAATCTCTCCGGCGACAAGGACCGCGTATTGGCCGAAGCTTTCCGTGTCCTGAAGCCGGGTGGACGATTTGCGGTGTCGGACGTAGTGGTTCGCGGCGAGGTTCCCGCGGCAATAAGGCGGAACATCGAGCTATGGGTGGGTTGTGTGGCTGGAGCTTTGCGGGACTCCGAATACTCGGACAAGCTAGCTCGCGCGGGATTCGAAAGGATCGAGATCGAGCCGACCCGGATTTACGACGTTGAGGACGCCCGCTCGTTCCTGACGGCGGCCGGCGTGGACGTCGATGCAATCGCCCCGGTGGTCGCAGGAAAGTTCATGGGTGCATTCATTCGTGCCGTCAAGCCTGCGCCGGCCTGCTGCGGTCCCGCGTGCTGTAAGTAAGGACAACTTATGGTTCGAGTCGGGATCAACGGCTTCGGCCGGATGGGCAGGCTTGCTTTCCGCGCCGCGTGGGACCTGCCAGACATTAGCGTTGCGCACATCAATGAAATTAAGGGCGGATCAGCTACCGCTGCTCACCTGCTGGAGTTCGACAGTGTTCACGGGCGTTGGTCGAAGCAAATGCGCGCCGAGCAGGACAGCCTGACCGTCGACGGCCGTATGATTCCGTTCACGGCTGAGCCCACGCCGAAGCAAGTGCCGTGGGAGATGAGCGCCATCGATATCGTGCTCGAATGTTCCGGCCAGTTCCTGACGCCTGACGTGCTCCAACTGTATTTCGAGCGCGGAGTGCGTAAGGTCATCGTCGCCGCGCCGGTTAAGCAAGGCGCATTGAATATTGTCATGGGTGTGAACGATGGCTTTTACTCCCCAAGGGAGCACCACATTCTGACCGCCGCGTCCTGCACGACGAATTGCCTCGCGCCGGTGGTGAAGGTGATTCACGAGGGTCTCGGCATTCGCCACGGCGCGATTACCACGGTGCACGACGTTACGAATACTCAGACCATGGTTGACCTCGCCCACAAGGATCTGCGACGCGCCCGCTCAGCCCTCATGTCCCTTATTCCGACAACCACGGGTTCGGCTACAGCGATCGGACTGATTTATCCCGAGCTTCAAGGCAAGCTCAATGGTATCGCTGTGCGAGTCCCGCTGTTGAACGCCTCCTTAACCGACTGTGTGTTCGAGGTCGAACGAAAGACGGACGCCGCCGAGGTGAATCGGTTATTCAAACAAGCGGCCGAGACCACGCTGAGCGGCATTCTCGCATATGAAGAACGCCCGTTAGTCTCGATTGATTTCCTGAACGATCCACACTCGGCGATCATTGACGCGCTTTCCACGATGGTCATCGACGGGACCCAGGTGAAGATTCTGGCGTGGTACGACAACGAATGGGGCTATGTGAATCGAATGGTCGAGTTGACGCGCAAGGTCGCTGCGCAACTGCCTCACCGCGCCGCCGCATGATATACGTTATTGCCCATGAATAGCGTTCGCAGCTACGCATTGGTAACCGGGGCTTACTGGGGCTTCACAATTACCGATGGCGCGCTGCGAATGCTCGTGGTCCTGCACTTTTACAAGCTTGGTTACGATAGCGTTTCGATCGCTTTCCTCTTTCTTTTTTACGAGTTCTTTGGGATCGTCACCAACCTCTTCGGGGGATGGATCGCGGCACGCTCGGGCGTGAAGGTCACACTTTATGGTGGGTTAGTGTTGCAGATCTTCGCCCTCTTGATGCTGGCCCTTCTCAACCCGCACTGGGCTTCTTCCTTGTCCGTGGCGTACGTGATGGCGGCGCAGGCTCTATCGGGCATCGCGAAGGATCTTACCAAGATGAGCGCCAAGAGCGCGATCAAAGTGATCGTGCCAGATGGCACGGATGGCGCGCTGTTCAAGTGGGTCGCGCGCTTGACCGGATCAAAGAACGCGCTCAAGGGGGTTGGCTTTTTCGCCGGCGGCGCCCTGCTCGCGGCATTTGGATTCGTCGGCGCCTTGGTTGGAATGGCCGCGGCGCTGCTGGTCGTGCTTCTCAGCACGGCCGCGGTGTTGTCGGGAGACTTGGGACGTTCCAAGAAGAAAGTGAAGTTAACTTCGCTCCTCTCGAAGAGTTCCGAGATGAACTGGCTGTCCACGGCGCGACTGTTTCTGTTCGCGGCGCGAGACGTTTGGTTCGTTGTCGGACTGCCGGTCTTTCTGAGTCAGATGGGCTGGTCCTTCTACGCAGTAGGCGCATTCTTGGCGGCCTGGGTAATCGGATACGGCTTCGTACAGGCGGCCGTTCCTGAAATGTTACGAGCACTCGGCGGGCGTGAAACCGTGGATGGCAGCACTGCTCGGCTGTGGGCGTTTGTCCTTGTCGTCGTCCCAATGGGCCTCGCTGGTGCGTTGCAACTGGGCGTCAACCCCGGTCTTGCGCTGACGGTAGGCCTTACCGTATTCGGCGTCATTTTCGCCATCAACTCGGCCATGCATTCCTATCTCGTGCTCGCCTACACGGACGAGGACAGTGTCGCCCTCAACGTGGGCTTCTATTACATGGCCAACGCCGCTGGACGTCTCCTCGGGACGTTGCTCTCAGGCGTCATTTTTCAAGCCGCAGGATTTGTGGGGTGCTTGTGGACCTCGGCCGCGCTCGTGTTCGCAGCCGCAATCTTATCGATCAAACTGCCTCGCGGCCACGAAGTATCGCTCGTGACCGCAGGCCTCGGAGATGCTGAATAGTCATTCGGCCGCGACAGGCTCCGTGCTTCTAGACTCGGATCGAACGGCCATAGCGGCAAGCTTATTGAGCGCGTCCACGTAAGCTTTGGCACTGCCCTCAATCACATCCGTGGAAGCGCCGCGGCCCAGGGTTTTCATCCCGTCCTGCTCCAGGTGAATGACCACCTCGCCCATGGCCTCGGCCCCGCTAGTCACCGCGCGAATTTCGTAGCGCACGAGCTTGGCGCTGGTCTTTGTTACCGCCGCAATCGCCTTATACACCGCATCCACGGGACCATCCCCAATGGCCGCCGCTTCGCTCATTTGACCGTTCACACGCAGCCGGACCGTAGCGGTAGGAATGGCCGAGGTGCCGCTATAAATGTGGAGATAATCGAGCTGGAACGCCTCCGGCACGGGATGAAGCTCGTCGTGAAGGATCGCGATGAGATCCTCATCGAATACCTCCTGCTTCTTGTCGGCAACAGCCAGGAATCGCTGATAGGTCTGGTCCAGTTCGTCTTTCGATAGAGCGTATCCGAGTTTCTCGAGACGGTCGCGAAGCCCTGCGCGTCCCGTGCGTGCCGTGAGCACCACGGACGTTTCTTTGGCGCCGACGTCCTCCGGCCGCATGATCTCGTAGGTCTGCCGGTCTTTGAGGACTCCGTCCACGTGGATTCCCGAGCTATGCGCAAAAGCATTCGCACCGACCACCGCTTTATTCGCCGGGACAGGCATGCCGAGCATGTCCGCCACCAGCCGGCTGGTCCGGCAAAATTCCTTGGGATCGATTCCGGTACACAGACCAAAATAATCGCCGCGCGTGCGAATGGCCATCACGACCTCTTCCAGCGCGGCGTTTCCGGCCCGCTCCCCGATCCCGTTGATGGTGCCTTCCACCTGTCGCGCGCCATTTTGAACGCCGGCCAGCGAATTTGAAACGGCGAGTCCCAGATCGTCATGGCAGTGGACGCTGATGGTCGCACGAGCAATATTCGGTACGTTTTCGCGAATCCCACGAATCAGCGCTCCATATTGTTCCGGCACCGTGTAGCCGGTAGTGTCAGGGATATTCACGACCGTAGCGCCGGCGTCGATGACCATCTCGAGCACCTCGTACAGGTAAGCCGGATCGCTGCGGCCCGAGTCCTCGGCGTAAAACTCGACGTCATCCACGTAGGACTTGGCAAGCTTGACGGCCTCGACGGCCATCTTCGCGATCTTGACCTTCTTCTCCGCGAGTGTGCGTCCGTATCTTTCATCCCGAAATTTCCCCAGGATGTGGATCTCCGAAACCCCCACCCCGGTGTGAATCCGGGGCCGCTTGGCTTTGGCGAGCGCTTTCCCGCAAGCGATAATGTCGTCCGCTACGACGCGCGATAGCGCGCAGATCACCGGGCCGTCCACCTCCTGCGAGATCTGTTGCACCGCTATGAAATCTTCTGGCGAGGAATTGGGGTATCCCGCTTCGATAATGTCCACTTTCAGACGCGCTAATTGACGAGCGATGGTCAGCTTCTCCCGGCTCCCCAAACGGGTGCCGGCAGCCTGCTCCCCGTCTCTCAATGTGGTGTCAAAGATGGCTACGTGGTCTAGATTGGACATACCATTCCTTATCAAACTATCGGCAGATTACGGCAATACCTGAATTGTAGACCCAATGTGATGGATAATCCTCGTATGCGCAACCTCGCGGTCCTTCTGCTGCTCGTTTACGCCGCTCCGGCTCAATCGGTTCACGATTCGTCCGGCCGCCGCGGGATCACCGCCGAAGATTATTTTGCCTTCGAACAAGCCGGCGACCCTCAAATTTCACCGGACGGCAAGTGGGTGGCTTATACCGTAACCACCATCGACCAGAAAGCGAATCGCCGGATGTCGCGAGTCTGGGTCGCGCCGGTGGACGGAAATCGTCCGCCTGTTCCGTACACGGCCGAAGCGGTGTCTTCCACGTCGCCGCGTTGGTCGCCGGACGGCCAGTTTATGGCGTTCCTTTCGACGCGTGACGGCACCCGCGCGCAGATCTGGCTGCTTCCGCGAAATGGTGGAGAGGCAAGGCGCCTCTCGAATCTCGAAGGCGGAGCGTCCGCCATCGAATGGGCGCCGGATTCGTCCCGCATCGTGTGTTTGACGCGCACCGGTCCGCCCGCCAGCAAAACCAGCGATGTTCGCCACTACACCCACGCGAATTATAAATTCAACGACACCGGCTATTTTGATGAGCGGCGTTCGCATCTTGCCGTCGTCGACGTGAAGACTGGTTCGGCCAGGCAGATCACCGATGGAGACAACTGGAACGATCTCGATCCGCATTGGTCGCCCGACTCGAGCCGCATCGCTTTTGTATCCAACCGCACGGGAGGGGAGTTCGATTTCGATCGCAATACGGACGTGTGGGTGATTCCAGCCGCAGGCGGCGAGCTGGTGAAGATCTCCGATCACGAGGGTGCCGATCGTAGCCCGTGCTGGTCCCCGGATGGAACGAGCATCGCGTTTCTCGGCGCTGAAGATGAAGAGGACCAGCCCAACATCTATATTGCAGCTTCAGCGGGCGGAAAGCCGTCCAAGCCTGTCGGTAAGGATTTCGATCAGACCGTTACGGAGATGAGCTGGGCCGAACACGGTAAGGCGCTGTATATCGGCTCGGGAATGAAGGGCGAAGTTCACATCTTCCGTGTCGACGTCGCGAACGGACGCGTTACGCCCGTTACAAGCGGAGCGCGCGGAGTGCACAACTTCACCCTGCATGACGCGAGCGGAACCATGGGTTATCTGTCGAATGATTTTGACCATCTGGACAACGTTTATGTGCGGTCTGCATCCAGCGGCGTGGAACGCCAGATCACTCATCTCAACTCCGACCTATGGAGCCAAGTCGCCCTCGCCAAAGTCGAGCGGATTCCTTATAAAGCGGAAGACGGTCTTGCAATCGACGGCTTTCTCGTCAAGCCGATCAATTGGGAAGCTGGGAAAAAGTACCCGATGGTTCTCAGCATCCATGGAGGCCCGGCCGGCCAATATGGAGTCGACTGGTATCACGAATTCCAGGTTTACGCGGGCCGGGGATGGGCCGTGTTCTTCTGCAATCCAAGGGGTTCGACTGGGTACGGACGCAAGTTCCAGCGCGCCGTCGCTCGGGAATGGGGAGGTAAGGCCTACACGGATATCATGACCGGGGTCGAGGAAGCGCTCAGGCGCAATCCCTGGATCGATCGCGACCGCTTGGGCGTGACCGGCGGGTCCTATGGCGGATTCATGACCAATTGGATTGTGACGCAGACCAATCTGTTCAAGGCCGCCGTCACATTGCGGAGTATTTCCAATTTCGTGAGTGACGACGGCACGCGGGACGGCGCGTACGGGCACAAGGACGATTTCGGAGGCGACATTTTTCACAATCTTGACGAGTACTGGAAATACTCGCCGCTGCACTACGTTCAGAATGTGAAGACACCCACACTGGTCCTGCATTCCGACAATGACTACCGCGTGCCGGTCGAGCAGGGCGAGCAATGGTTCCGAGCACTCCAGCACTATGGGGTTACTTCGGAGATCGTGATGTTCCCTCGCGAGAATCACAACCTGACGCGCACGGGGGAGCCTAAGCATCTGGTCGAGAGCCTGAACTGGCAGAGCTATTGGTTCGATCGATTCCTGAATGGCAATGAGAACGCCAAGCGCCCGAACGAGTAGAATGAGATATCATAACTGATATCATCTACTGACACTAGAAGGCACCTTCTGGTATCATTAGACATCAACCAAAGTTCTTGCAAAGGAGTTGGCGCTAATGGCGAAAACACAGCGTGTGGTCTTCAGCTTCGATGAACGCAGCTTAGAGGGTCTCCAGAAAATCAAGGAACAAGGGCGTTTCGCGTCAATGGGAGAAGCCGTTCGGGAATCACTACAGATCAGCCGAGCCCTCCAGTCGCAGGCAACTCAAGGGTTCAGCGAGATAGTGGTCCGCAATCCCGAAACCAAGGAGGAGCGAGTTATCGTGATCCCAGCTTTACATTTGGCGACAACGAAATAGAAATCATGGCCGGTACCGGCGACGAACTTGGCCATGTACGTCCAGACCAACGGTTGGAAAACGATGTCTTGGAAGGTGGCGAGGTTGAGCCGCTTCAATATTACCCGGTCGCTGAACGCACCGTGCAAACACAGCTCGTTACCTAGCTTACGCTCTGGTTGGGATTCTGGCACTCAGCGTCCTGTTTCAGTACGCTTCCATGACGTTGATCTACACCGGAAAAGTGGAGGCCATTCCTAATCTCGACAGGACATTCAATACTCTGTTGCCGTTGCTTTCGGGGTTGGTCGGTGGTGCGACGACCTACTACTTTACTAGGGAGAAACGATAAGCACCTCTTCCAGGCCGGGAGTTGCTCCGCGAAAGGCGTGTGTACGTCAGGGAGTATAATGCTTTCGATCCCGTAAGGAGGAGCGTGAGTGGGTCTATTTGACGAATGCTGCCTGCGGCGCGCCTGGTTGAAGGCCGGGATTGGTCTGGGAATCCAACTGAGTCTCGCGCCGCTGGCGCCGGGCCAGGAGAATCCAGCCTCGGCCAGGCCGAAAGAAGGGGACCTGCTGATCAAGGTCGGCGATTCGAGCGCCACCCCGCTCGAGCCCCGTAATATCAAGCTGGACGCCAAGCAAACCCTGGCGTGGGCGATGGATCCGAACGACAAGACGGTACGGAGTGGATCGCGTTTGAATCGCGTGATGCTGGTGCGGCTGGACGCGGAAAAGCTGAGCGCCGAGACAAAGGCGCGGGCTGCGGACGGCGTGGTGGCCTATACGGCGATCTGCACTCACACCGGCTGCGAGGTCACCGAGTGGGTTCCTGAAGAACACCTTTTATACTGCCCTTGCCATGCGTCGAAATTTGACCCGGCCGACGCCGCGAAGGTGATGGATGGTCCAGCGCCGCGCGCTTTGCCTGCATTGCCGCTCGAGATGGTGGATGGCAAACTCGTGGTCGCCAAACCATTTACTGCGCGCATTGCTTTTGAGCCCGAATGAGAAGGATATGACATTGAATCGAAAACTCCCGCCCGTCTTCATCGCATTGGCGATTTCCGGGATCGCGCAAACGCCCGCCCGGACGCCGCCTCCGCCGGTCCCGCTAATTCTCCAGAATTACCGGACCGTGACCGCCGAACGGCTGAAGCATCCGGATGATAGCGACTGGCTGATGATCCGTCGAACTTATGATGGCTGGGGATACAGCCCAGCCGACCAGATCACACCCGAAAACGTCGCCCGGCTTCAGCCGGTCTGGGTGTTTTCGACCGGTGTGAATAATGGCCATGAAGCGGCGCCGGTGATCAACAACGGCGTTATGTTCGTCGGAACGCCGGGGGGCCAGGTGATCGCGCTGGACGCGAAAACCGGCACCATTCTATGGCGCTTCAAGCGGCAGTTTCCGGAAGACATGATCCTGCTGCATCCGACCACGCGCGGTGTCGCGCTCTACGGAGACAAGGTTTTCCTCGCCGGAAATGACGCAGTGCTGGTAGCGTTGAACGCGAAGACAGGAAAAGAAGTCTGGACTACCAAGGTAGCCGAGAACCAGAACGGATACTATATGTCCCTGGCACCGTTGGCGGTCGACGGGAAAGTCATGGTCGGCGCATCGGGTGGCGAGCTCGGCATTCGGGGTTTTGTGGCGGCCTTCGACGCCGAAACGGGCAAAGAGCTGTGGAGAGTTTTTACTGTGCCCGCCCCTGGCGAGCCTGGCAGCGAGACGTGGCCCAAAGGGGATCAATGGAAGACCGGTGGCGGCCCGATTTGGGTCACCGGGAACTACGATCCGGAAACCAATCTGGCGTACTGGGGCGTCGGCAACGGCGGCCCGTGGATGGGCGACCAGCGTCCCGGCGACAATCTGTACACATCTTCCACGATTGCTATTGACGTGGCCACCGGAAAGATCAAAGGCCACCATCAATACAATCCCAACGAATCCTGGGATTGGGATGAAGTATCGCCCCCGATTCTGGTCGATTATCAACGCAACGGGAAAATGATCAAGGGGCTCATCGACGTGGCTCGGGATGGCTACCTCTGGTTCCTCGAGCGGACCAGCGGCACGATTAACTATATCGAGGGCAAGCCATACGTGAAGCAGAACGTCTTCCGGAGCCTGGACGCGAAGACGGGTCGTCCGGAGGTTGACATTGAGCGCAAGCCGCGAACCGGCCATGACGTGGAATTCTGCCCGTCGCTGTGGGGCGGGAAGAATTGGCCGCCGATCGCGTTCAGCCCGAAAACTCGAATGATTTACATCCCCGCCAACAATAATCTCTGCATGACCTTCACGGCGCGGGAAGTTGAATATTCAGCGGGCCGCCCCTTCACGGGCACTACCAGCACGATGGCGCTGATGCCCGGAGCCGACCACATCGGCGAAGTTCAAGCGTGGAACGTCGATACCGGGAAGCAGGTGTGGATGCATCCCTATTCCGGCTCGCCGAATTGGGGCCCGATGCTCGCGACCGGCGGCGGCCTGGTGTTTACCGGCGGAACGAATGATCGTATGTTTCATGCCTTCGATGCATCGAGCGGCAAGCTCCTGTGGGAGTTTCCGACCAACTCCGGCATCATCGGGCAACCAGCCTCGTTCATCGTGGATGGAAAGCAATACATCGCGGTGCAGTCCGGATGGGGCATTGATTCACGGGCCATGCAGGCGCGATTGAATGCCCAATTCCCGGGCAAGTTTCCGGAGGTTCCGGAGGGCGGAGCGATTTGGGTCTTCGCGGTCAAATGACCAACCGTTAAGGCACGCTTGGGAACTCAGTTCGGTAGCCGGTAATTCAGCAGCGGCGCCCACAGCCCCGTGGCCTTCAATATCCAAACGCAGACCGCGAGAACCACCACAACGTTGAGGATCGTCTTGATGCTTCCAGCCATGGGAATGTACGTATTGATCAACCACAGCGCCATTCCAACCACAATCAACACAAGAACGATGTAGATAAGCGGCATGTTACTGTTACTCCTCTCCGTGTCCTGCCGCGTTTGACATGTGCAATTGCCGTTCCACCGCCATTTGGTGCTCGCACGGGTAATCGTGCGAACTGGCAAAATGAGATTGTGGTCCGACAGATGCAGGACCCGGATGGGAGGGAAGCAACATGTGTGATTATTCGTTGGGCGGCTTGAAGAATCGTCTAGCGGTCGACAGTGAGGAGTTGATCACTTATCGATTTTCGACACGTTCCATGGGGCTCGCTTCACCAGCGGAGCTCGAAACCGCAAAGGCTGCCGAGGAGTGCGCGCGGGGCGGCTTCTGGCATCGGGTGAAGATGTTTTTCGATCCTACACTCACACCGGAACCACCGGCGGTTTGCGTCCCACCGGGAGCCAATCTGATCCTGAAGTCCGTGCCGGCGGATCTGCAAGCGGAGTGGGGCGTCGGTGGCGAGGAAAGCGTGTTCTTCGTCCAGACCAGCGCCGATGTAAATCGGTATCGCGACGCTCTGCAATTCCGTAACGGACGGCAGGTTCTGCTGCAGGATTTGCGCGAGGGTATGAGGCTGGTCCTGATTTCGTTGGGTGGCGATGCCGCAAGCGAAGAAGAACACTCGCTTTGGGTTTCGATGCGCATGCAGCTTCGCTGATTCGGTAGGTATTACAGAAGTCCCGAAAAACTGGCGCGAATGTCGCGCGAGTGCACCTCCGTGTCCTAACATCGGGAAATGCGGTTTCATCTCGCTGAGATCAACATCGGCCGTCTCCTCGCGCCCATCGACGATCCGAAAATAGCCAGCTTCGTCGCGCAACTCGATCGCGTCAACGCCTTGGCTGAGGCGTCGCCGGGATTTGTTTGGCGGCTCAAATCCGATTCCGGTAATGCGACGGACATCAACTATAATGGCGATCCTCTGGTGATCGTGAACATGTCCGTCTGGGATTCCGTCGAAACGCTGCGCGATTACGTTTACGCGTCCCCTCACATCCAGGTATTTCGCGATCGCGCGCGATGGTTCGAGCGCGCCAGCCAGGCAAACTATTGCCTGTGGTGGGTTCCGGCCGGTCATCAGCCGACGGTAGCGGAAGGACGAGAGCGGCTGGAACACTACCAGGCACGTGGAGCAACGGCGTTCTCGTTCGGGTTCTCCCAGACTTTTGAAGCTCTAGCGGACTAACCCAGCACCGTGAGTGACGTAGCGCATAAATTGGGTTAGTTCCCCCACTCACGCGTTCCTCCGAATTTGTCCGCGCCCGACTGATCTGATTGTAAACACTGCACTTATCATCGAGCGAGCCAATCGGTCAACGAATGGGAGCAAAGATGCTAAGGATCACAACCAAAGCATGCGGCGAGCGCATGTTCGACATTCTCACATTGAGGGCTAAGCATGGCGCGATTCTGGGTTGCGGGTTTGATGGTTGGAGTGGCGGCAATGGCCGCGGATTCGTCTTCTAATACAGTGACGTTTACTAAAGACGTCGCTCCCATTTTTCAAGAGAAATGTAACGAGTGCCACCGGAAGGGGACCGTTGCTCCGATGTCACTGGAGACCTACGAACAAGCCCGACCCTGGGCCAGGTCCATCAAGCAGCGCGTCACGGCCCGGCAGATGCCCCCGTGGTCGATCGACAAGACCGTCGGGATCCAGCAGTTCCAGAATGATCGTTCGCTCAGCGATGAGCAGCTCGCCACGGTGGTCAAGTGGGTCGATGCAGGCGCACCGATGGGGAATCCCAAAGACATGCCGCCTCCGCAACAGTGGCCTTCCGATGACGGTTGGCAGCTCGCAAAGCAATTCGGTCCGCCAGACTTCGTGCTGAAATCGTCCCCTTACACGATGGCTGCGGTGGGGCAGGACCAGTGGTGGAAGCCGCTGACCGACGTCCCGGTCACGGAGCCCCGTTGGGCGCGGGCCGTGGAAATGCGTCCTGGCACGGCGATCGGCCGCAAGATCACGCACCATGCTCTGGCGCACCTGGTTCAGGAGGACCCGGATGCCGAGAAATTCGCCGGCTTCCTCGGCGGAGGCGCGGCGTCGAGCCCGAACGAGGCCGGGACCCTTATGGAGTGGGCCGTCGGCAAGAACTTCGACGTGTTCCGGGAAGGCACCGGCAAACTGTTGATGCCGGGATCCCATATCTGGTGGGACATCCATTATCACGCCGTGGGCGAACAGATCACGGATGTTGTCGAATTGGGCGTCTGGCTGTACCCGAAAGGCCAAGAGCCCACGAAACGGACTTACTTGACTGGCTTCCAGGCAACCCAGACCCAGGGCAGCCCGCTAGACCTGCCCCCGAACGCCGTCACCATGACCCAGGCCGTACACGTGCTGAAGCAAGCTGCAAGGCTTGAAAACTTCCAACCGCACATGCATCTTCGCGGGAAAGCGATGCTGCTGGAGGCCATTCTGCCGGACGGCAGCGTTCAGACCATCAGCTACGTCGGCAATTTTGACTTCAACTGGATGACCAACTACATTTACGCCGATGATGCTGCTCCGGTGTTGCCAAAAGGAACGATGATCCGGGTAACCGCCTGGCACGACAACACGGCGGCGAATCGCGGAAATCCAGATCCCAATCAGTGGGTCGGATGGGGCGACCGCACGGTGGACGAAATGGCCCACGCGTGGGTGAACGTCACCTACCTTACGGACGAAGAATACAACGCCTGGGCGGCCCAACACAAACCGAAACAAACGGCTGCGGACAGAAAGTCCATCGGCCAGTGATGGCAGAGCATCAGGAGACTCTGAACATGAAAATGCGACGTAGAATCCACAACACTTTGATCATTGCAATCATGGGAGCGGGATGCGCTCTGCTATCGGGCCAGCAACTCCCAGGGGAGCCTTTCCACACTACGGGCCAGAGCATCACGGGCGTGTTTGAGGGGTGGTTTCAAAACCCGGATGGCACCTACAGTTTCCTGTTGGGCTATTACAACCGTAATCTGCAACAGCCAGTCGATATTGCCCCGGGCACGGAGAACCGGATCGAGCCGGGTGGTCCTGATCGCGGCCAGCCGACGCATTTCCTCCCCGGACGGCAATGGGGAATGTTTGTGGTGAACGCTCCAAAGGACTTTGGGACAAACAAGCTCACCTGGACCATCGTTGCCAACGGTAAGCCCACTGTGATCCCGATGAGCCTGGATCCGAATTGGGCCATCGCGCCCTTCAAGGACGCGACCGACAATACGCCGCCGTACCTGAGCTACCGGGCCTTTGATGAAGGGGCTCCAACCATCCAGGGCCCGGTGCCGCTCACAACCTCACTCTCGACAGCGGTGGGAACGCCTCTGCCTTTGACGGTTTGGGCGGCCGACGACGCCGTAGTACCTCCTGGAAACCGGCCATTGAAGGGCGCGCCTGTAACGGTCACCTGGCACAAGTATCGCGGGCCGGGGACGGTGACCTTCGCGAATGAAAAACCCGTGGTCGAGAAAGTGGAGGGAAAGCTCCCCGGAATCGCGACCTTCGCCGGAAAGGCTGAAACCACAGCCACTTTCAGTGAGCCCGGAAACTACATTTTGTGGGTTGTGCTGAATGACATGTCGGGAGACGGGGGGCGCGGGTTCCAGTGTTGCTGGACGAACGGTCAAGTTTCGGTGAAGGTGGCGCCAGCGTCCGAACCAACGGGAGGGCAGTAGACCGACGCCCGACGAGGGCTAAATGGGATGTCATTCACGCCCAATCCTCCGCTCTCGTTACTGATCATTGACGACAATGTGAGCAGCCTCGAACTGCTCGTGGGCGCGCTGTCGCATATGGGGCTGGAGATCCTCACGGCCTCAGAACCGGAGGAGGGCCTGGAGCTGGTCTTCAGCCGCCATCCCAGGATCGTGATCACGGACCTGGTGATGCCGAGGATGAGCGGACTCGAGGTCCTCGACCGGATTACACAATTCGACCCCTCCATAGACGTCGTTCTTCTGACCGCGCACTATTCGGAGGATGCCGCCGTTGAAGCCATCAAGCAGGGCGCCACCGACTATCTCAACAAGTCCGGTTCCATTCAAACCTTACGAAGACGGATTCATAGACTGGTCGAAGAAGCGCGGCAGAATCAACATGCGGCGAAACTGGAAAACCAGTTGCTGGCTGCTTCGGAGTTCGAGGGGATCATCGGGCGTAGTCCGGTGATGCAGAATATATTCGCCACCATCCGCCGCGTGGCCCCGCACTATCGCGCGCTGCTGATTACGGGCGATACCGGAACCGGCAAGGAACTGGTGGCCCGGGCGCTGCACCGTCTCTGTCCCGTGCACGCCGGGCGATTGGTGGTATTGAACTGTTCGGCCTTGGTACCCACGTTGTTCGAGAGCGAGTTGCTGGGGCACGTGAAGGGCGCCTTCACCGGAGCGTTTGAAGACAAACCGGGATTAGTCGAGCACGCCCACGAGGGCACGCTATTTCTGGACGAGATCGGGGACATGCTCTACTCGACCCAGGCCAAGCTCCTGCGGGTGCTGCAAAACCAGGAGGTGCAGCGAATCGGTTCCTTGGAATTGCGGAAGGTGGACGTGCGGGTCATCGCGGCCACCAACCGCGACCTGAGGACGGCCATCATGAAGAAGCATTTTCGCGAGGACCTGTATTATCGCCTCGCGCGAGTGGAAATTCACATGCCGCGCCTCATCGAGCGCAAGGAGGATCTGCCCCTGCTCGAACGCCACTTCATCGCCCGGTTCGCAGCGCAGTATGGGAAGGCGATTCGTGGCCTCACGCCGCGCGCTCAAGTCGTCTTGGGCTTATACTCCTGGCCCGGCAATGTGCGGGAGTTGGAAAACGTTCTAGGGCATGCCTGCATGATGACTACTCGGGACACTCTCGATATCGAGGATTTCCCCGCTTATCTTCCCGAAGCCACCGGCTATGCGGCTGGGTCCGGCCCGCAGGCCTCGGATCAATCCGGCTACCGAGGGGCGCTTGACGAGCAGGAGCGGCTGCTGGTGCTGCAAGCGCTCCAAACCGCCGGCGGCAATCAGTCGCGCGCGGCCCGCCTGCTGCATATTGGACGGGACGCGATGCGCTACAAGATGAAAAAACACCAGCTCCGGGCATCCGCTCCAGGGCCGAAGAAGGGACGCCCGCCCATCCCGGATGGGAAGGATGCCAGCCCAACGGTTGGGCCAAGCTAAGACAGGCATAGAAACGCAACCGCTCCCTTACGGTCACGGCTCGGCAACCGATACCGAGCCGCGCGCGTGAGCAAGCGGTTTTAGGCTTTCCGGAGACTCTGATGAAGCGCGAAGATCAGAATGAATACCGGAGGAAGCGCGAGATAAGACCAGTAGGCGGCCAGTACCGGAGGAGCCGGGGCGATCGTGACCGTGCCTGACAGACTGGCGCTCGCGCTTCCACGGCTGACGTTGATCGAATACTGCCACTCACCAGGTGTTTCGAGATTCACTGCCGATGCGTAGAAGAGCTTGTTCTGAGCCTGCTCCCGCGTAGCGTGGACCGCGATTACGGATTCCCCGGATTGGAACTGCAGGGAGACCATCGCGTCCAGCACCGGCTGCGGCGTATCGCTTTCTTGTACCAACACGCTCACGTCGGCGGTACCGGTGCGCAGCGGCACCGGTGACGCAAAGACGGTAATCGTGAAGGGTCCTGTGGTTCGATGAGCGAGCACCGCGCCGCCGTCCCCAAGAAGTACGGGCGCAGCGCAAAGCAACAGGGCGAAAATAGACCGCCCGGTCACGTCATCACCATGCCACGCATCTGCATTGGTTGGAACAGGATCCAGATACCCGCTGCATAAAGACAGACGGCGAGGATCGCCCAGGGCATCACCAATCCAAAAGCCCGGCTCGCCCCTTCCGTGCGCCGGGACGCGATGCGCCAGGCGAGATACAGCGTTAATATCAACCCGCCGTCGAGCAAGAGGATTTGAGCGCCGGCGAGCCAATCCGGCGCAGTCGCGGAGAAATTCTTAACGGAACGAGACAGGTGAAACAGACGGTCGATTACCGGCTGTGCCGATCCCCATCCGACCACCAAATGGGAGGCGAAATGCGCCACCCACATGGCCAAGCCCAGGGGAACCAGAGCCAGGGCAAAGCTGCATACGTGCTCCTTCAAAGGCGCGCTGCTATTGCCCAACCAGCGCCCCGCCCATCCGCACGCCAACGCGGCGAGGGCCGGACCGAGCAGAAGACCGGCGATCAATAGCACGGTCGTCATATGGGGCGTACGCAAGCGATGGATCCACAGCATCACGGGGTCGAGCATGCCAGCGGCGTTTACAAACGCCCCAAAGACCAAGACCAGAGCGAGCGCGGCAACATCGGCACGCCGCAGCAGGCGGTCTTGAATTAATTGTTTCCCGGGGACCACGGCCAGGATGCCGACGTTGTCCTGAGGACACGCATGAACACAATCCAGGCAAAAGGTACAGTCGAAGTTGCTCTTCTTCTGAGGCTGAAATAGCTGAAGCTCGCAGCCGCGGTGATCCTGATTGCCGCGAATGCAATCGTAAGTCCGGCAGGAGCCGCAGACAGCGGCGGAGCGCACCTTGACTTCGAGCGGTGATACCAACGAATTGACGAAATGGAACTGTCCGATGAGGCAAACGTATTTGCAAAAGCTAGCGCCTTCAAAGAAGCCGTCGACCAGGAACGCGGTCACGAAGTACCCGATGACGATCCAGGCCGTCCACCAGGGGCTGCTCCAGATGGCGAACACTTCGTAAGCCCACAGATAAAGGGCCAGCAGAACGAGGGCGGTCCATTTCGAGCGCAAACGAGCCGGCCAACGATGCCGCGCCGGAAGAAATCGCCGCGCGAGATCACGCGGGAGCATGAACGGACATGCCATGCAAAAGAAATTGCCGGCGGTCAGCAGCGCGACGATCGCGAAGCCACGCCAATAGGTCCAGGGCAGGACCCCCGCCAGATTGAGCGGAGCGATCTGCGGACCGAACAACCCGTCGATCACCAGCGCAACCGCGATTACGAATAGCAGAGCTTGAACGATCCGGCGAAAGTGCCGATAGCGGAAAATCCGCCCGAGCGCCGGTAAGCGCAGCAGATCCCACGGCGCGCTGGCCGGCTTGCGCGGAACGGGCTTGATCGGGGCTGCGCGTAGCGGACGAGACCGCCGGCCGGTCAACGCCCCCATGGTCAAAATCAAGGCCGGGATTAGGTAAACGATAGACCCGGGAACCCACATAATGGCTCCGGCGGTGGATTGATCGCTGAGCGCGGTCGAATCCCCCAGCCGGGGTGCAAGCTCATACGTCCGATAGATGACGTGGTTGGAGAAGACGAGCCAGGCTGAAAGTCCCGTATTCACCATGTCGGCGAGAACTAGATACGGAATCATCATCCAGCGCGGCCAGACCCGGCGGCTCGGCCAAACCTGAATGACCGGCCACCAGAACAACAGAGCGGCGTAGAAGAAACAGGCGTGCTCCAGTTCATGCCAGGCCTGCGAATGGAGGGCCAATTCGTACCAGCGGGGGATGTGCCAGAATACGACCGCAAACGCCATGGCGAGCCAGCAAATTACCGGGTGAGTCACGGCTCGACCCACGCGCTGCAATGCATGCCATCGAAGGAACGGACCCAAGCCGTCTTTGAAGAACCGCTGGGGAAGACCGCGGAGGATGGGAATCACCGGTTGGCCGGACCAAATGAGCGGTGGCGCCACCATAATCAGCAACAGGTGCTGGATCATATGGACTTCCAGCAGAAGCGCGCCAAATGCATCCAGCGGCGAGGCGAGCGCCAGGAAAACGAGAGTAAGGCCGGCGAGAAAAGCTGCGCGCCGTTCGACCGTGTAGCGGCGTGGGGATTCGCGATGCAGTTTGCGCCACCCGCGAACGTACAGCCAGACCACGACGAGCAGCACCGCGACTAATCTCACGTCGAGACGCCAGGACGCGAGAATCGCTGCCGCTAGAGGGTCCACTGCGAAGAACTCATTCCTTGCCGGATTCAGGAAGAACGCCCGGGGCTTCGATACCGGCCCGAACGGCAAGGGGTAAGCTTTGCCTGGTTTCGATTTTCTCGCTCCGCGCAATGACGTAGCCGCCGGTCAGCCCGAAGGCAAGCTGCGAGGCCACGAACCAGCGCCAGTCGATCCTGGCGCTCAACGCCGGATTGACGAGTTGCAGAGTCGATGCGATCAGGCCGGACCACAGGATCGGAGACATGAGCCCGGCCCACCAAAACGCCTTCTTCGGAAACATGGGAAGCATCACCGCGTAGAGTATGCCGACGAGAAAGGACGTGAGTCCATGGATGATGATTCCCAGGCTCAGGCCCAAGGCGCTGAACTTCCTTAGCTCCTCCACGCTGGCCGACGCCAACTCGGGAATCGCCGCGGCCGCAAGTAGGTTGATCGGGTACCAGATGCTGCCTTGCGAGATGAGGCCAAACAGCATCGCGACGCCGGCCATTCCGACGGCGCCGACGAGCCCTCCCTTAATTCCCGCGGAATAGGGCGTGATCTCGGCCGGAATGTGGACGCGATGACGGTCCTGGCCCGCTTGCAATCTTTCGACGATCATGGAAGCCGGCTCAACTGCCACTTCGAGTGAGACGGGGGCCTGTTGCGGCACTTCTTCATGGCGTTCCGCCGGCAGAACTTGAAACCACCATCCGACTGCGGCGCACAGCAGCACAACCCCGCCCAGAATACTCACCAGCGCACTTGTAATGAAGCCTGCGAAGATCAGCCCCACGCCCAGCGCCACAGCCATGGGCCACAATGTCGGAGCCGGCAGTTGAATGGTGCTACTCGTTCTTTCCATGCTTTCCTCGTTCACCGTCCGATGACATAGACCACGGTGAAAACTACCACCCAGACCGCGTCTACAAAATGCCAATACCAGCTCAGCAGCTCGATGCGGCGCTCCTGCCGGCCCAGTTTTGCTCCGCAAAGTCCCAAGACCAGCACGAGCAGAAGTAGTGTCAGCCCGATCACCACGTGGCTTGCGTGCAGGCCCACCAGAGCATAGTAAGTGGTACCGAAGACATTCGTCGAGATGGTCAGGCCATCCACGTTGATGAGCTTGTTCCATTCGACCCACGTCTGACGCAGGAACTCCGCGCCGAGCAGGATGGTGAACCCAAGCCAAAGCTGAAAACGGCCGATGACGCCTGCGCGTAGCCCGCGAATCGCCAATTCCGCCGTGATGCTGCTGGATAAAAGGCAGATAGTCGCCCAGATGGGAACCGTCAGAACATCATGCGGGTATGGGCCGGTTGTGCTCTTTCCAAGAAAGAAGAGGTATCCGGTCACGAAGATGCTGAAGAGCGCCGTCTCGGTAGTGAATAGACAAATGAGACCCACCTTTCCGCGATCGAGATTATGCACCTCGATTGCCCGGTTATCCAGAGGAATAGCTGCTGCGTTTGACGCCATGTTCGCGGATCTCCTACTCGTATTTCCAATCGGGATCGTCCGGATGCTTCAGATCCCACAAAGGACGGCTGCTGCGGACGACGGGCAGTGATTCGAAGTTATATTCGGGCGGTGGCGAGGTGGTGGACCATTCGAGCGTCCAAGCGTCCCACGGATCGTTGCCTGCCCTACGCCCGGATCGCAGGGAATAAAGCACGTTCCAGACAAAAATTAGTACCGCGGCAGCTTGAATGACCACTCCCAGAGTTGCGACGTAGTTCATGCTTTCCCATCCTCTGCCCGCCGGATAGGTATAAATGCGCCGTGGCATGCCGAGCAGCCCAGCGAAATGCAGCGGATCGAATGTGACGTGAAATCCGATCACCAGCAGCCAGAAATGCCATTTCCCGAGCGTCTCACTCAACATCTTTCCGGTCGCCTTCGGGAACCAATAATAGATCGCTGCAAAGAGCGTAAACAACAGGCCGCCGATCAGCGTGTAGTGGAAGTGCGCGACCACGAAGTAGGAATTGCCTAATTGCCAATCGAAGGGCGCGACCGCGAGCATGATGCCGGTCAGGCCGGCCAGCAGAAACTGGAACAGGAATCCGACACAAAACAGCATGGGAGTGTCGAAGCGAATCTTGCCCCCCCACATAGTTGCGAGCCAATTGAAGATCTTCACGCCGGTGGGAATGCCCACGATCATCGTGGAAATCGCGAAATAGATGTTTGCGTTCGCAGGCAATCCGACGGTGTACATATGGTGGGCCCACACGCCGAGGCTTATAAATCCGATAGACACGCTCGCGCCGATCATTGCGGCTCGTCCGAAGATCGGCTTCCTCGAGAACACGGGCACGATCTCAGTTACGCTCGCGAAGCCCGGGATCATTAAGATGTAGACCTCCGGATGTCCGAAGAGCCAGAAGAAATGCTGCCACAGTACGGCGTCGCCCGAGGCCCGCGTATCGAAGAAGTGCGCGCCCAGGAACCGATCCAGCATCAACATGATTTGCGCGGCGGTCAACGGCGGCAGGGCCACCAGAATCTGGAAGGAAACGACACACAACATCCACACGAACAGCGGCATGCGCGCGAGAGTCATGCCCTCCGTGCGGCAACAGAGCACCGTCGCAAGGACGTTGATCGCCGTGATCGTGCTGCCGGTGCTGCTCATGATAATGCTGAGGATCCAGTAATCGGTGCTGGCTCCCGGAGAGAAAGCGCGTTCGGTCAACGGCGCGTATGCAAACCATCCGACATCGGGTGGTCCCCCGCCGGTTACGGCGTTTCCGAAGTAACTGCTGTAGAGCAGAATCCCGCCAAACACCGTGAGCCAGAATCCGAGCGCGTTGAGACGAGGAAAGGCCATATCGCGCGTCCCGATCATCAGCGGCACGAGATAATTTGCGAGCCCCGCGATAAACGGCATGCCCACGAAGAACACCATGGTAGTGCCGTGCATGGTGAACATCTGGTTGAACGTCTGCGGCGACACCAGCGTATTGTTCGGCACCATGAGTTGGGCGCGCATCAGCGCCGCCTGCAACCCGGAAGCGACAAAGAAGAGAAGGGCGACGATGATGTACATCAAGCCCAGCTTCTTATGATCCACCGTGGCAATCCAACTATGAGCCACAGAGGACCAGGAGACACCGCCCGCGCCGTGACGCCGCTGGTCACCCAGATCCACGGGATGAACGATTGAAGCCATAATCTCCTTCTTACCGAAGTGTCAAAAGGTACGCGACCATCTCATCCAACTGCCCGTCTTTGAGCTTGACCGCTGGCATGAGATTGCCGGGCTTGAATTTCTGCGGATCTTGGATCCACGCGCGTAAACTTTCCGGAGTGTTCGGAATGGCGCCGGACGCGAGAGTCTGCCGGCTCATCATGTGGGTGAGATCCGGACCGGATTTCCCTCGCGCCGTTGTGCCCTGTACCGTATGGCAGGCGATGCAAGCCGACGATAGAAAGGCCTTGCGATTCTGCTCGGAATCGGGGGGCGCTGCCGGCTGTTTCTGTTCCTGCACCCAGCGGTCGAACTCCTCGGGCGTATCGACCACCACGCGCAAGAGCATGTTGGCGTGCTGCGTTCCACAGTAGGCCGCGCAGTTGCCAAGGTAAACGCCGGCCTCCTGAGGATCGATCCACATCGTATTCGTGCGATTCGGAATCACATCCGTCTTCCCGGCGAGCTGTGGAACCCAAAAGGAGTGGACCACATCGCCGGATTTCAAAGTCAACAACGTGAGCTTGGGCTGCGACGGAGTGCTGAGCGGAACATGCAGCTCATTAGCGGTCGTTATCTTCAGATCGGGATAGCGAAACTCCCACCACCAGCGATGCCCAACGACGGTTACATTTAGAGCGTCCGCGGGAATTTTCTTGTTCTGGACGGCCCCAGTGATACGAGCGGTGGACATCGATAGGACGAACACGATGAGTATTGGAATCACCGTCCACGCGATTTCGATCTGATTGCTTCCGTAGACCTGGGCCGGTTCGCTACGATCCTGGCCGCTGCGATAGCGGAACCGAATGATGGTATAGGTCAACAAACCCGCCACCGTGATGAAGATCACGCCGCAGATGACCAGCGTCAAGATCGAAAGTTCGGAGACCAAAGCCGCCGGAGTGGCAAGCGGCTTGAACATGTTTTGCAGCGAATGTATTTGTGCTGGCACGCGCGTTTAGAGTTGCGTCAAAATAATGCGCTTCTGATGCAAGTCTGACGCCAAACCTCAGCGTGGTCGAAAGTATCGGATAGATTGTCAAATAAAGGATTAACGGCGATCTCGGCTAGGCTAATTGGGGGATATGACGCACCGGCTGCGTCAAATCCCATCTAATCCGAATCCTTGACAGCCCAGGCGGAGAGAGACATGAGCTGTTGATCGCCCGGTTAGAGTCAGGGTCAACCGCGCGTTCTCAAGGAACGGTGCCCGCCGTATTACAATCGAGGGATTCATGCCAATTCGGAGTCTCCCTGGTTGGGGTTGCTCGACGCGTTGTGCTCCCCCAGAACAGAAACCATGATGGAAACGTGCTCAGGATTGGTGGATTGCTGGACTGTTCCGGATTTGGCCCGATCTTGGCGGCTTCACCCAGGTCTCATCCGGCCTGAACCGTCTGTTTTCTGGGCGCTCGTGCGCATGCAACCATGAGTGCGGCATCGGGAACTTTGAAAGCGCGGGTGATGCGCCGCGCGCACGACGCGCTCTTTGACCGAGTCCACTCCAGTACGTTGATCTACAACACATGCTGGGAAGATCCACGGCTGGACCGCCAACTGTTAACGCTGCAGCCGGATAGTCGCGTTGTCATGATAACGAGCGCGGGCTGCAATGCGCTCGACTACTTACTGGACGGTCCCGCCGAGATTCATGCCGTGGATGTGAACCCCCGGCAGAATGCCCTGCTGGAGTTGAAGATAGCCCTCATCGAGCATGGGGACCATGCAGAGTTGTTCCGGCTCTTCGGGGAAGGTGTCCGGCCGGACTTTCGAAACCTCCTTGAGCAGTTGGCGCCCCGGCTTCAACCCTATTCAAGGAACTTCTGGGAAACCAAGCACAACTATTTCGAATCGACTCGCGTGAATCCGAGTTTTTATTATCGCGGGGCCGCTGGGCGAGTGGCGTGGGTCGTGCTGCAAGGCCTGGGGAAGACGAATCCGAAGATGAAGGATCTTACGGAACGCTTGATCGACGCCAAGAGCCTCGAAGAGCAGTGTGCGTTTTACGATCGACTGGAGGGGCCCTTCTGGAATGCCTTCAACTCATGGCTGCTGAACCAGCCGTTTACCATGGCCCTGCTCGGAGTGCCGCGGCCGCAGATCCGGATCATTGAAGAAAACTTTTCCGGCGGCATCCACGGCTACATTCGCACCAAGCTGGAATACGTGATGACGAAGTTGCCAATGCGAGACAACTATTTTTGGCGGGTTTACGTGACCGGCATATACACAGCAGAGTGTTGCCCCAATTACCTGCTCGCGGATAATTTTCCAGCGCTGCGGGAGCGAACAAAACGGGTAAGCACCCATAGCACCACCGTCGCCAACTTTCTGCGGCAGAACCCTGGCGAGTATACCATTATGTGCTCCTCGATCATCAGGACTGGTTGGCCTCCCACGATGTGGAAGGACTGCGCGAAGAGTGGGATCTGGTTCTGAAAAATAGCCGCCCGGGCACACGGATCCTGATGCGATCGGCGAGCCCGGAGATCGACTTTATTCCCGCCCCGGTTCGTGACCGGCTGAGGTTTTTTCCGGAGTTGACGGACTGCCTCCATTTGCAGGATCGCGTTGGAACTTACGGATCGACGCTGTTGGCGGAGGTGCGGTGAGCGACGACGCGGCGTTCGCAAGTCTGGATAGGTATTACCGCTGGCATGCGCATTTCTACGATGCAACCCGATGGGCCTTTTTGTTTGGCCGCAAGGCGCTGATCCGCCTGGCGGCGAAGCAGCTTCAACCCCGGCGCATCCTGGAGGTCGGTTGCGGCACCGGTAAGAACCTGGCGGAACTAGCGCGAATCTTTCCCGATGCGGAGATCGTCGGCCTGGATCTCTCGGCGGAGATGCTTAGCAAGGCCCGCGAGAAAACTAAAATCTACGGGCCGCGAGTGTCCTTGCTCCAGTGTGTGTACAACGCCCCTGTCTCCGGCGGTGATCCGTTTGACCTCATCGTCTTTTCCTATTGTCTGACGATGATCAATCCTGGGTATGCCGAGGTGCTGCGCTTGTGCGATCAGGATTTGGGCCCCGAGGGGCGCCTTGCGCTGGTAGACTTTCACGACACCAGGTTCGGTCGGTTTCGCCGCTGGATGGGTCTGAACCACGTGCGGATGGACGGGCAGATTCTGGCCGCTCTCGAGGAGGCCGGACTTAACCTTCGGCCCTGCCAGGTCATGTCCGCTTACGGTGGGCTGTGGCGCTGGTTCGCTTGCCTTGCCGGCCGCTAACCCTAGCGGGTGATTGGATCAGTACTCTGGATGGATGCGCCTCCTGCTGTTCACCATGGCGGTTCTGAACGCCGTACGACTCCTTGGGCAGGATCCAGCGACCCCGAGTTCGATCGCGACCGACCGGCCGTCGGTGACCGATTCGAGCGTCGTCGTGCCGTCAGGCGCCTTGCAAGCCGAGAACGGAGTCGAGGAAACCATGATCCAACCGCATCGCGCTTGGGACTTTCCAGAGACTGTGCTGCGCTACGGAGTGGCGTCGACCACTGAACTGCGCCTCACGGTGCCCGATTACTTTACTGAGGGGATCAGCTCCGGCTTTGGCGACCTTGCAGTCGGAATGAAGCAGCAGCTCGGACCCACGCGGGGAGGCTTCGATGTTTCGCTGGTGCTTACATTGAGCCTGCCCACGGGGGCTAAGGAAATCTCAAGCCACGGCTACGATCCGTCCGTGCAACTTCCGTGGTCGCACGCGCTTTCTGCAAACTGGACAGCCGAGGGAATGCTGTCGGTGTATTGGCCGACTCAAACCGGCAAGCGCAACGTGACTGGCGAGTCCACGTTCGTCCTGGATCGCACACTGACGAAACGATGGGACGCCTTTGTGGAGTACGCCGGCGACTTTGCGGAGCGAGGAGGCCCGAGGCATCTGTTGCATTTCGGAACATCCTACCGGCCTTCGCCTCAGCATCAGCTCGATTTGCATGTCGGCGTGGGCCTGTCGGCTGCCACGAATAACTTCATTGGAGCTGGATATTCGTTCCGCTTTCAAGCCCTCCGGCGTTAGCCGGGCTTATCTCCTGGCACGCCCGTCCCACCAATTGCGGAGGCTATCAAAGTACAGGTACACCATCGGCGTCGTGTATAACGTCAGTAATTGGCTCATAATTAATCCTCCGATGATCGTAATTCCCAGTGGACGGCGAAGCTCAGATCCGGTACCGCTTCCCAGCGCAAGCGGCAAAGCTCCCAATAGCGCGGCCATGGTGGTCATCAGGATCGGACGGAAGCGCAGCCTGCAGGCTTCGACGATCGAGTCATATGAATTTTTGCCTTCGTTCCTCGCCGCTTCAAGCGCAAAATCGATCATCATGATCGCGTTCTTCTTCACGATGCCGATCAGCAGGATGATGCCGATGATCGCGATAATACTGAGGTCGGTGTGGGTTAAGAAAAGCGCCAGTAGCGCGCCTACGCTCGCCGCCGGCAGACTGGAAATGATGGTGATGGGATGGATGTAACTCTCATACAGCATCGCCAGGATGATGTACACGGTCACCAGCGCGGCCGCAATCAGGATTGGCTCGGTGGACAGCGAAGCTTCGTAGGCTTGCGCGGTGCCGGCGAATTCTGTCTGGATGGTCGCCGGAAGTCCAACCTTTGCCGCAGCCGCCGTGGCGGCATTCACGGCGTCGCCCAGCGCGACCCCTGGCCTCAGATTGAAGGAAATCGTCACCGCCGGAAAAAGCCCCTGGTGCGTTACGGTCAACGGAGCGGTGGTAGAGGTAAATTTGGCGAAAGCGCTCAACGGAACCTGCTGGCCTCCGGGCGAATCCACATACACTTGCTGCAGAAACAGGGGATTCTGCCAGAATTCCGGCGACGCTTCCATCACCACGTGATATTGATTCAGCGCAGTATACATCGTGGATACCTGGCGCTGGCCGAAGGCGTCGTAGAGCGTGTTGTCGATGAGCTGCGGCGTGATGCCGAAACGCGCGGATGTTCCGCGATCATACTGAATCATGGCCTGTAAACCGAGGTTCTGCTGATCGCTGCTGACGTCGGAAATGATTGGAATCGTCTTGAATTGTTCGACCATCTTGGGGGCAAACTGATTGAGCTGGTCCAGACTGTCACCCTGCATGGTGAATTGGTATTCAGCGTTACTCTGCCGGCCACCGATGCGCAGATCCTGCGCGGCCTGCAAGTACAGGGTGGCGCCGGGCACCCTGGCCAATTTAGGCCTCAGCCGGGCGATGATCAGGTCGGCCGAGATTTTTCGCTGTTCGAGCGGTTTTAGCGAAATGAACAAACGCGCCGTGTTGTATGTGCTGCCTCCCGTGAATCCGTTCACGGTGTCCACGGCCGGGTCGGCGGCGACAATGTTGATCATCGGCAACATGATCTTGTCCATCGCTTGGAACGAGGTGTCCTGGTCGGCCAGAATCGATCCCTGAATCCGTCCGTTGTCCTGCTGCGGGAAAAATCCCTTAGGCACGCGAATGAACAGGTAAACGGTAAGTCCAATCGTCGCCAGCAAGACTAGGAGCGTAATCGCGCGAAAGCGGAGCGCCACGGCCAAGGTTCGGCCGTACAGACTCACCACCCAATCGAAGGCCTGCTCGCTCCTGCCGTACATCCAGCCGTGGACGGTCTGTTCCTTTATGAGATAGGCGCACATCATGGGAGTTGCGGTCAGCGAAATTACCATGGAAACCGCGATCGCAACGGAGAGCGTCACCGCGAATTCGCGAAATAGGCGGCCCACAATGCCTCCCATCAGAAGCAAGGGAATGAACACGGCAATCAGCGAAACGCTGATCGTAAATACGGTCGAGCCCACTTCCTGCGCGCCTTTGAGCGCGGCTTCGAAAGGGTGCATGCCCTGTTCCAGATAACGCGTGATATTCTCGATCACGACGATCGCGTCGTCGACCACGAAGCCGGTCGAGATGGTCAGCGCCATCAATGAAAGATTGTCGAGGCTATAGCCCAGCAGATACATGACGCCGAAGGTTCCCACCAGCGACACGGGAACGGCGACGCTGGGAATGAAGGTCGTCCGCGCGTTTCTCAGGAAAACGAAAACGACCAGAATCACCAGGATCACCGAAATGATTAGTGTCCTCTCCGTGTCTTGCACCGACGCGCGGATGGTTACCGTTTGATCCATGGCCACCTGCACATCGATCGAATGCGGAATCGAGGATTGAATCTCCGGAAGGACCGCCCGGATACGATCCACCGTGCCGATGATGTTCGCTCCGGGCTGGCGGTAGATGATAACCAGCACGGATGGCTTGCCGTTCGCGTAGCCTGAATTCCGGATGTCCTCCACGGAGTCCTGCGCTTGGCCGATATCGGAGACTCGCACGGCCAATCCGTTGCGGTAAGCGATCACGAGCGACTCGTAGTCGCTGGCGTTGAAGATTTGATCGTTAGCGCCCACTTCCCACATGTGAAGGCCGTCGGAAAAATGCCCCTTCGGCGTATTGGCATTTGCGCCGCTCAACGCGGCCCGAACCTGCTCCAGGCCGATTCCATACTTGCTCAGAGCCGAGGGATTCAGCTCGATCCGAACACCGGGAAGCGAGCTTCCTCCCACGGTCACCTGTCCCACACCGTTCACCTGGGACAGCTTTTGGGCCATGATCGTCGAGGCAGCGTCGTACATCTGGCCCCGGGTGAGGACAGCCGACGTGAGGGCCAGCATGAAGATGGGAGAGTCGGCCGGATTCACTTTGCGGTACGACGGATTGTTGGGAAGATTGATTGGCAGATAACCGCGGGCGGCGTCGATGGCGGCTTGCACGTCGCGCGCGGCCGCGTCGATGTCCCGATCCAGACTGAATTGCAGCGTGATGCTGGTGGACCCGAGAGAGCTCGACGAGGTCATCTCGGTGACCGCCGCAATCCGTCCAAATTGGCGCTCGAGCGGCGTCGCCACGGATGAGGCCATCGTCTCCGGACTGGCCCCAGGCAGAGCGGCGCTCACCGAGATGGTCGGAAAGTCCACCTGCGGTAGCGGCGACACCGGGAGCAGCTCGTATGCCGCGGCGCCGGCCAAGGTAATGGAGACCAGAAGAAGGGTGGTGGCGACGGGCTTCCGGATGAAGGGTTCCGAAATATTCATGGATCACCTAAACCGAAACCGGTTCGTCGTGGACAGGGATCTTGGCCTTGGGCTTCCGCGAGAATCGCGCCGCCAGACGATCGAACCAAATGTAGATCACCGGCGTCGTATACAACGTTAACAGTTGGCTGATGAGCAGCCCGCCGATAATCGTAATCCCCAAGGGGCGGCGCAACTCCGACCCGCTGCCAGAACCGAAGGCTAATGGAACCGCGCCGAGCAGGGCCGCCATGGTGGTCATCATGATCGGACGGAAGCGCAGAAGGCATGCCTGAAAGATGGCGTCTTCGGGCTTCATGCCCTCCTTGCGCTCGGCAGCGAGCGCGAAATCGATCATCATGATGGCGTTCTTCTTCACGATCCCGATGAGCAGCACGATGCCGATTAAAGCGATCACGCTGAAATCGTTCCGGAAGATGATGAGAGCAAGCAAGGCGCCTACGCCCGCGGAAGGCAACGCGGACAGGATCGTCAACGGATGAATGTAGCTTTCGTAGAGGATGCCCAAGACCAGATAGACCGTAATCAGCGCCGCTGAAATCAGCACCGGCTCGTTGGCCAAAGATGATTGGAAGGCCTGCGCCGTGCCCTGATAGGCGGCCTGTATACTCGGCGGCATGTTCATTTCGTCTTTTACCTTGTTCACGGCCGTGATGGCGTCGCCCAAGGAGGCGTTCGGAGCCAGATTGAAAGACAGCGTAACCACAGGAAACTGACCCTGGTGGTTTACGGTGATGGGAACCGTGGTGGTCACCACGTGAGCGAAGGTGTTGAGCGGGATCTGGCCGCCATTCGGAAACGCCGAAGAGGATTGAATCGAAGACGCGCCGGAAGCAGCGGTGCCGGTTCGGATAAACAAATTGCTCAGGTCAGCAGGATTATTGTCGAACCCAGGCTTCACTTCCAGCACCACGTGATATTGGTTCAACTGCGTAAACATGGTCGACACTTCCCGCTGGCCGTAGGCGTCATATAGCGTCTGGTCGATCGCCGATGTCATAATCCCCAAGCGAGAGGCGGTGTTGCGATCGAACACCAGTTTGGCCTGAAGACCGAGCGTTTGTTGATCGCTGGCCACGTCGCTCAATTGCGGCAGCTTCTGAAGCCTGGCAAGCATCTGCGGCGCGTAGGTATTTAACTCGTCTACGTTCGGATCTTCCAGCGTGTACTGGAATTCCGTACGGCTCACGCGGTCTTCCACGGAAAGATCCTGCACCGGCTGCATATACAACGTGATGCCCGGCACCTTCGCCAGTTCCGGCTGCAATCGTCGAATGATATCGCTCGCACTGATCTTTCGCGAGGCGATCGGTTTCAAGTTGATGAGAATGCGTCCGCTATTCAGCGTGGTATTGGTCCCGTCGATTCCGATGAAGGAGGACAGATTATCGACGGCCGGATCTTGCAGAATGATCTTGGCCAATAGCTGCTGCTGACGGGACATTTCCGGAAAGGAAACCGACTGAGCTGCCTCGGAGACCCCTTGGATGACGCCCGTATCTTGAATGGGGAAGAATCCCTTAGGAATGACGAAGTACAGGTAGATGGTCAACCCCAGTGTCGCGGCGGCGACCAGCAGCGTCACAAGCTGCCAGCCAAGCACCCACTTTAACGTCCTGCCGTAGAAGGCAATGACGGCGTTGAACGCGTCCTCCGAGGCGCGATAAAAACGTCCCTGGCTGGCCTCAGGCTTATGCTTCAACAGTTTGCAGCACATCATCGGAGTCAGCGTGAGCGAGACTACCGCTGAGGCCAGGATGGTCACGCTAAGCGTAACGGCAAATTCACGAAACAGGCGCCCCACGATATCGCCCATGAACAGCAACGGGATGAGAACAGCGATCAGCGATACCGTCAGCGAGACAATGGTAAAGCCAATTTGCGCGGAGCCTTTGAGCGCGGCGTCCAGGGGAGTCTCGCCCGCTTCGATGTAGCGGGTGATGTTCTCGATCATGACGATTGCATCGTCCACAACAAAGCCGGTTGAAATCGTCAGGGCCATCAGCGTCAGGTTGTTCAGGCTATAGCCGAGCAGATAGATCACTCCGAAGGTGGCAATGAGCGATAGCGGAACGGCGATACCAGGAATGATGGTCGAGGCGATGTTGCGCAGGAACAGGAACATGACCATCACCACCAGCCCCACCGTAAGCATCAGCTCGAACTGCACGTCACTTACCGAGGCCCGAATGGTGGTGGTCAAATCGGTCAGGATGCTGACGTGAATGGAGGAGGGCAGGGACGCCGTTAATTGAGGCAGTAATTTCTTGATTTGATCGACCACCGAGATGATGTTCGCGCCGGGCTGCCGTTGAATGTTCAAGATGACCGCAGGAGTCTGGTTCATCCAGGCAGCCTGGCGGACGTTCTCGATGTCATCGAGGACGAAGGCGACGTCGGTCATTTTGACGGGGGCGCCGTTCTTGTACGCGATGATGAGCGCGGCGTAATCGCTGCTGGAGAGCAACTGGTCGTTGGCTCCAATCTGGTAACCCTGACGCGCTCCATCGAAGTTGCCTTTGGCCTGATTGACGTTGGCGGCGACGATGGCGGTGCGCAGATCCTCCAGATTGAGACCGTAAGAGGCCATCGCCGTGGGATTCGCCTGGATCCGCACAGCCGGTTTCTGCCCGCCGCTGATGCTGACCAGACCGACCCCCGGCAATTGCGACATCTTTGGAGCCAGCCTGGTGTCGGCGAGATCCTCAACCTTCGACAGCGGAAGATCGGTCGAAGTCAGGGCGAGCGTCAAGACCGGGGTGTCGGCTGGGTTGGTCTTGCTATAAACCGGAGGGACCGGCAGGTCCGCAGGGAGGTAGGTGCCCGAGGCATTGATCGATTGCTGTACTTCCTGCTCGGCTACATCAATGCTCAGGCTTAAGCTAAATTGCAGGGTGATCACCGAGCTCCCGTCGGAGCTGGTCGAAGTCATCTGCTGGAGCCCGGGCACCTGGCCGAACTGACGTTCGAGCGGCGCGGTCACCGAAGACGCCATCACGTCCGGGCTGGCACCGGGATAGAACGTAGTCACTTGAATGATCGGATAATCCACTTCCGGCAAGGCCGAAACGGGTAGCTGCGTATATCCCACGGCACCTGCCAGCAGGAGGCCCACCATTAGCATCGTCGTGGCAACCGGCCGGAGAATGAAGATCCGGGACGGGTTCACTTAACTTCCCTTCTGGCTCTTGCTATTCTTCACGGCGGGGGTCGCCGCGGGGGCCGGCGAAGGGAGCTGGACTTTGCTTCCTTCCTGGAGTTTGTCGACGCCCGTCATCACGACGACGTCGCCCGGCGCCACCCCTGAAGTGACTTCAGAGTCATCACCTTCCGTAGTACCGATGGTGATCGGACGCACGGTCACCGTTGAATCCGGCTTTACGAGGTACACGTAGGTCGCTTGGGAGTTGCGTTGTACCGCGGCAGTTTGCACCAGGGTGACTCCGTGCTTTTCCTGGACCAGCAATCGCGCGTTTACGAACTGATTGGGAAACAGCGAGTTGTCGGTGTTCCCGAAGGTCGCTCTCAGCTTCAACGTGCCAGTGGTTGGATCGATCTGATTGTCCAGCGTGGTCAGTGACCCGGTCGCGATCTTCGTCTTGAGGTCGCGGTCGTAGGCGTCCACTTCGAGCGGCTGGCCAGCGGCCATCTTCTTGAGCACAACCTGAAGCTGGTCTTCGGAGATCGTAAAGATTACGCTGATTGGATCCATCTGGGTGATGACCACCAATCCGTTCGTGTCAACAGCCTGAACAATATTCCCGGGGTCCACCAGCCGTAGCCCGATGCGTCCGGTAACTGGAGCCGTAATCTTGCAGTAGGCCAAATTGACCTTGGCGCTTTCGATTTGACCCTCATCGAGTTTCACGATTCCCTCGTCCTGGTGCACCAGCGCCTTCTGCGTGGCAAGGGTCTGCTCCGGGATGGCTTGCTGCGGAAACAACACTTCATAGCGCGCCAGGTCGATCCGCGCGTTCTCCAGGAGGGCTTGGTCGCGAATCAGTTGCCCTTCGGCCTGGGTCAATGCCGCCTGATACGGCCCGTCGTCAATTTCGACTAACAGATCGCCCTTGTGAACCGTGTCGCCTTCACGATAGCGAACGCTCATCAACTGCCCGTCAACCCGGGTTCTAACCGTAACCGTGGCAAGCGGCGTAACGGCGCCAAGCCCCGAATAATATACGCCGATGTCGCCCTTGCGGGCGGTCGCCACTACTACCGGGATGGGAGCCGGACCTTTCAAGGCTGCTTTAGACGCCGCAGCGGCGGTTTTTGCACCAGTGATTCTCGGCCAAAGAAGAAAATAGAAGGCAATGGTCACCACTACCAGAATGGCCAGCCACACGAGCCATCGCCATCGGGAAGGCTTTCCTTCCCCGCGTCGAACGTCCTCTGATGGAGGTGCAGCGACGGGTTGGACCGTGGGAGCTTCTACCAAATTTGTGGTTGTCGGTGGGCTGTTGGGCATAAGACTTCCTGGGCTTCCGCCGAAGACCTAGTCCAAGTCTAGAACAGGTAACGGTTGCGTGATTTGCCGGAGCGCCATCCGACCAGCTTAGGATTGAGCCGCTCGCTCCTGCGCGGCCTTCAGAACCTGCTCGACTTTTTCTATCAGTTGAGCTGCGGGGAATGGCTGAGGAAATATATCGAATCCCTCTACGTCCGCGCGATGCTGAAGCCGATCATCATCCAAGAATCCAGATACTAAAAGGACCCCCATGGCCGGGTTCCTGGCCTGGAGGTATTTGGCAGCTTGGTACCCCGAGATGTTGTCAACGTAAGGACGGGTGATCAACAGATCGACCTTGGCTTGAGAAAGCATGTCCACGGCGGCGCCTAAGCCACCCGTGGCCAGAACCACATAACCCGCATTCTCCAGTGCTTCTCTCAAAGCGGTGCGAAACACCGGCTCTGAATCGAGGAGCAAGATCATCACATTTCTCCCGCGGGCGCGAATCAGCGTCGTGATTGGCGATGCGCGCCGCCGCCCAGCCCGCCCAAGTCTATGATCACCGCGATCAGCAGCCACAAAAGGTTGACTCCCGCCGTCGGCATGCCGCTGTTCAGTTCCCATGCGTATACGATCGTGGTGAGCGGCAGGAATATGAAGCCGAGTACCGGCACAACCAGCCCGCCATGGAATGCGCGCTGCAGGTAGGTGGAGAAGAACCACATCAACGCGAGCGCGACGCGCGGAAACAGCAGGACGATGAGCAGCAGAAAGCAGGGCATATTGGGTTTTCAAGCGGCCGGCACGAGCCGCGTAGTGCGATGATATCAGGTTACCAATCGGAATCGTGGGGGTCATTTTGTCTGGAACAGCTTCACAATATCGTCCGCATCCGTTCGCAAGGCCTGCATGCGTGCGTCTTCCTCGGGGCAACTGAGGTCCGGTGTCGCCTGATCGCCGAATTCGATTTTCAACGTAGTGCCGAACGAGGCGCTCTTAAAGCATCCCCGGTGAGGTAACTCAGAAAGTGGCTGGGCGGCTTCCAGATCCGTATAGAAACGACGAACCAGCGCGTCCGGAATCGTACGCCGGATTGGTTGCGGAGCCTCCTCTTGTTTGCCGCGCCCTCGCCGCGTTACCGTATACTCCCCGGCGCCCGACCTGTCGACCGCGATTCGAAACCCGTCGGCATTCGTAGATCCTGAATTTACAATGTTCGCCGGCATAGCTGCAGCCCCAAGACGCAAACCGACGCTGATCGCCAATGCCATCCAAGCGGCGATGCGCGAGCCATAGCTCATATCGTTAGACGCTTGGCAGGCGCGAAACGTACAACACAAATAGCATGATCACGATCGCCACAGCCAGACACTGCCCTAGAAACGCCAGCGGCAATCGCGGAGGATCGCTCTTTCTTCCCGCAACTGGAATCACGTGGAACATAACACTCTCCATTAGTTTAGACGCGCCTGGAGGGGCCGGGGATACTCAGTGTAGCTCTCCTCGAAAACCTCGGCCGGAAATAATCGAGCAATTTACTGCGTAAGGGGTGAAAGATGACGAAGCGCATAGGCAATGTTGGTTCGTGGATCAGCATCATTGCGATGCTGGCGGGGGCATTGTGATGGACAGAATCCCTCGCACCGCGCACCCCTTTGTTTCCGGGCATCGATCGTGCATCGCACAGGTGGAGAAGCTGATTCAGCACATAAAATCCAAACCGGGTGTATGGTTTGCAACGCCGGACCAGGTGGCAAAGGCTGCGACGCCCCAGTTGGGTCAGTAACCGGGTTATAATTTTGAGAACCTTGTACATTTCATCACATGCTTGCTGAGCGATACGATACTTGACGATTCCAAAGGATAACCTTCAACTCAGATGTACCCAGCTCTGCAGAAAGAAATCGACACTTACAAGAGGCGCACGCCGAAGTCTCAAGCTGCGCATGAGCGCGCCAGTTCCCGGCTTCCGCTCGGCGTAGCCAGTAACTACCGTTTCTATCCGCCATATCCATTGTTCGCGCGCGACGCGAGCGGTGGCCGGCTTCGGGACCTGGATGGCAACGAGTACATCGATCACAACCTGTGTTACGGAGCGTTGATGGCGGGACACTGCCATCCCGCGGTCATGAAGGCAGTGGAGCCCCGTCTTCATCTGGGCACCATGTTCGGCATGCCACACGGCATGGAAATCGAACTGGCTGAAGAAGTGTGCGCGCGGTTCCCCATCGAAATGGTGCGCTTCACCAACAGCGGCGGGGAAGCGACCATGAACGCGTTGCGGCTGGCGCGGGCCGTGACGGGTCGCGATAAGACCGTCAAGATGGAAGGCGGTTACCACGGCGGCCACGACTCGGTATCGGTGAGCGTGAAGCCGCAGGCCAATGAGTTCGGGGATCCGGATGCGCCCAACACCGTGATCGTCAGCGCCGGCGTCCTCAAAGCCACGGCGGATGCGACCATCGTCGCGCCCTTCAACAATTTGCCCGCATTGGAGCGAATCTTCGAACGGAATCCTGGTCAGATCGCGGCCGTAATCCTGGAGCCGATCATGATGAATATCGTCTTCGTCATGCCGGATGAGGGTTACATGCAAGGTCTTCGGGAGATCACGAAGCGTCACGGCGCGATGCTGATTTTCGACGAAGTCAAGACCGGCGCCAAGCTCTGCTATGGAGGCGCGTCCGAGTATTTCAAAGTTCAGCCCGACATCATCTGCCTGGGAAAATCCATCGGCGGAGGTTTCCCCCTGGCGGCGTTCGGCGCCACCAAGGAAATGATGGACGTGATCAGCCAGCAGAAGATGTATCACGCCGGAACGTACAATACCAATCCGGTGGTCATGGCGGCCGGACTCGCCATGTTCCGCGAAGTGCTCAAGCCCGAAGTCTACCCGTTCATCGATTCGCTGGAACGCAAGCTGGTGGATGGATACAGCCAGATTATCGCGAAATCCGGACTCGTTGCGTACGCGGACGGCGCGGGAGCGAATGGCGCGTTGTGCTTGTATCCCAAACGCATCCGCAACTATCGCGACTGGTACGACCATGACGGCGACCTCTGGATGCACTACTGGTTCGCGATGGCGAACCGGGGCGTGATCCCGCAGCCCTTCTGGTACGACGAACAGTGGACCCTCTGCGTCCAGCACACCGAGCAGGATATCGATCAACATCTGGCTGCCTTCGCCGACATTGCACCGGCGCTTGCGCTCGCACAGGAAGAGCGCAAGGCCGCCGGTGCGCAGATAGCCTGAGACCAAGCGATGGCAACGCCTCCAGTCACTGCGACGGACTCCTCTCCTCACCTCGTCCGGACGCTGGGCGTGGGCGATCTGACCTGGCTATACCTGGTGGCGGTGGTCAATCTGAACACCATTCCCGTGATCGCGGCTGAAGGATTTCGCGTGATGTGGTTGTGGGCGGCGGTGACGCTGTTCTTCTTTTTGCCCCAGGGAATCGCGGTGATCGAGCTCGCGGAACGAATGCCGGGTGAGGGCGGCCTGTACCTCTGGTCCAAAGAGGCTTTCGGCGACTTTCACGGCTTCATGTGCGGTTGGTGCTATTGGCTGACCAACATGTTCTTCGTGCCCTCGCTGTTGTTTTACGTGACCGGAATCACGGCTTATATGGGAGGGCGCGCCGCCGGTCTGGGCGAGAACCGGATCTTCTTTTTCTTTCTCACCATTTCGCTTCTGTGGCTGACCATTCTTGCGAACATTCACGGCCTGGGTGTTGGCAAATG